>NHDJ01000049.1 GCA_002167265.1 Verrucomicrobia bacterium TMED56
GAAAGCTTTTTGAACGAACACTGTGTAAATTGCCACGGTCCAAAAAAGGAGAAAGGTGACCTGAGAATTGACTCCCTCTCCCGAGACTTCAAGGCCGGCATAGACAGTCACCTCTGGGCGGAAGTGAACGAACGGATCAATGCCGGGGAAATGCCTCCCGAAGAGGAACCACGCCCTGGCGAAAATGAAATATCCGAATTTATTGCCCAACTGGACCAAAAACTCAGCCAAGGGAAAGCTGCTCGGATGGCCGCCCGCCCCGCCGTCGCCCACTACCGCCTGAGCCGTAAGGAATATCAAAACACGGTCTATGACCTGCTTGGCGTTCGTTATGACCCAACCAAACCGGGAGAGCTCAATGAAGATACCCTCTGGCACGGATATGAACGTATTGGCTCCCAGCTATCCTTGTCCCCTTCTCATATCAATCGATACTATCAGGCGGCAGAAATCGTTCTCGACCGGGCATTTCCGCAAACGGAAGGGGAAGTCCGAAAAGTGAAGAAGACAGCTGCGGACTTGCGGTATGGAGGTGGAGAAAAACAAAAAGAAGCCCTCAAACGATTTGGTATCAAACGCCCTCTTCGCCAACTCCTTTTCCCCGGCAGGGTGGATCAGGCACTTGCCCATCATTGGTTTGGCAAAACCGGAACCGAACACAGCGGTCTCTACAAACTCCGTCTACAGGCCAGTGGTATCCGTCCACCCGGCGGGCAACCCGCCCACCTGAGTATCGGTGTAAAAACCAGTGAGGAAAATGTCGACGGACTGATCGAGCTCGATATCACTGCCCCCGAGGACAAACCACAGGTTTACGAATTCGAAATCTTTTTGGAAATGCCCACCCAGTTGTATTTTGCGGTTGTAAGCACCAATGTGATCGACCGCAGACAGGGTGCTGCCTTCCGTAACGCACTTTCCGCCAGGGATAGCTACATATTTACGCACAGCAGTGAGACCTTCCTGTTAAACCCCAATGCACCGCAAATGTTTGATGATAAGGGAAACGGTATTTTTTCAACGGTTATTCTCGATTGGATCGAATGGGAAGGACCCATCGTGACCCCACGGGAGAAATCACTGCGAAAAGGAATCTTTCCAGAGAACAATGCCACCATTGAGCAGGTCAGTCATCACCTACAGTCCTTTGCGGAGCGGGCATGGCGACGAAAAGTGGACCCGCAGGAATTGTCCGGCTACCTCCAATCCTATCAAAAAGACATGGAAGCCGGGGATAAGATTCAGGATGCATTCCGTACTGCCTTGCTTCGGGTACTCACCTCGAGAAACTTCATTTATTTAGTCGAGGGGGATCCGCAAACAAGGGAACGACTGAACGAACACGAACTTGCCTCCCGACTCTCCTATTTCCTTTGGAGCTCCATGCCTGATGACTCGCTTGTTGCCAAAGCAAAGGAAGGAAAACTCCATGGTGAAGAATTGAACAAACAGGTCGACCGAATGCTGTCGGATGCTCGGATCGAACGATTTGTCGATGACTTTTCCCGTCAGTGGTTACAACTGCACAAGGTGGGAATGTTCCCACCGGATAAGAAACTTTACCCCACCTACGATGACTGGCTCGAGACGAGTATGCGTAACGAACCGGTTGAGTTTTTTCGCGAATTGCTTTCCAACAACCTGCCCATCGAGAGCCTGCTNGATTCNGATTGGACGATGGCCAACGCCCGCCTNAGCGACTTNTACGGNCTNCCCGNGCCTANCAAGCAGGGATTNCAGCGGGTATCCCTCAAACCNGAACACAACCGCGGTGGATTGCTCACCATGGGAGGTGTTCTTGGGCTGACCTCGGATGGCACNCGCCANCGCCCGGTNCANCGGGGNGTTTGGCTGAGTGAAACNATTTTNAACAAAACNCCTCCCCCNCCNCCNGCCAATGTCGACCCGATCGANCCNGTCCCNCCGCAAGGGGACAAGATCACNATCCGNCAANGNATNGAAGCCCANACCNNNGATCCCAANTGCGCCGCCTGNCACAAANCNATTGATCCNCTGGGNNTGGCCTTNGACCAGTANGANGCCATCGGNCAATGGNGNACCNNNGANCNNNTNCCCACCGGNNNNGGNNNGAATCCTCCNGTNGATGCNTCNGGAACCTTGNNNGANGNTCGAAAATTCAANGGNNCGGTTGAATTNAAAGAATTGCTNCTCGATGANNGCGACCNTTTTGCCCGTGCCTTTATCGANCACCTTTGCACCTATGCCCTNCGNCGCGTNCTNACNGTNGACGACAAGGANGACNTTTCANTCATCCNNAGANGAAGCAAAGAAAAAGAATTNTCANATNAAAGATATCATCCGGGCGGTGGCCGTCTCCGACCTCCTCCGNAAACGCTAGAATTTAAAAACATAAAAAGGGAAAGAACATGAACTACTTATCACAATCCTGGTTAATNAANCGNCGNCATGCCNTNCGGGCNATGGGTACCTGNATCGCACTCCCCATGCTCGAATGNATGACNCCGCTCAAGGCAGCCGAAAAAGTATCCACNCCNAAAAGNAGTGCTTTTATCTATCTCGCCAACGGGGTCCACTCGCTGAACTACCAAATCACTGAGTCCGGATCGGACTACAAGTTTTCCCGTTCCCTCAAACCATTGGAAAAACATCGTAGTTCCATTACGCCTGTTAGTGGGCTTCATCACCCGGGCAGTATTGGCCATCACCACAACTGCATTAATGTTTTCCTGACCGGTGGTAAAATTGGAGCTGCCTACCGCAACTCCATTTCAGTGGACCAAAAGATGGCCGAAATCACCGGCCAATACACCCGCTATTCCTCGCTCGAAGTTGCCCTGACTCAGGGTTCCCTCGCCTGGACCCCGGATGGTGTCCAACTACCCGCCATGCGCCAGTGCAGCCAGATTTTCGCATCCCTTTTCGAGGAACCCAAGGATGGTATCGATGCCCAGCGAAAAAGGCTCCGCCGCAAGGCCAGCGTATTGGATGATAACCTCGATGAAGTTCGTCAAATGGAGAAAAAAATGGGAACAGCGGATAAAGGNCGAATGGATCANTACCTCACCTCCGTGCGNGANGCNGAAATCCGNACCCGTCGGGCGGACGACTGGCTTGACACCCCTCTNCCCCAAATTTCCGACTCNGACCGNAAGCGTACCAACCGCAAAGTAAACAAGGCACAGGCCGGGGATTATTTCCGTACCGTTTACGACCTNATGGTTCTCGCCTTTCAGACCGACGTCACCCGGGTNGCCACTTTCAGCNTGGGAGGAGAAGGNGATGCCTTTGCCATACCNGAGATNGGTATCACCGAATCCCGCCACCAACTNAGCCATCACGGNGGNGANGANGGCTACATGGAAAANCTGACNAACTATGACACNTTCGCCATCGAACAATACAGCTACTTCCTTTCCCGTNTNGAGGAAACCAAGGACCTAANCGGNAANCCNCTNCTNGGTTCCACGATGTCTCTTTTTGGCAGTGGCATGTCCTACGGCCATAGTCACGGAAATGCCAACCTACCACTGGTGCTTGCCGGTGGTTCGGACCTGGGGTTGAAGCACGGGAGTCATCTTGATTTTAACGAAGGACATTTTGACGGCTACACCCTCGACAAACCAGGTGATCATTACCGAATTTGCAGCCGCCCAGTCAATTCCGATGCCCACATGAGCAATTTGCTCCTCCTCATGGCCCAAAAGATGGGCGTGGAAACCGACCAATTTGGCGACAGTAACAAGGCAATCACATTGTAATTATAAAGCTTGGGAAGTTTGGTAATGATCACCTCCGCAGGTCACGAATGGGCAAAGGCATCTGGATTAGCTGAAGCATGCATATGACAGCACGGTTGAAAAACAAAGTTGCAATTGTGACCGGGGCGGCCTCGGGCATTGGATCGGCGACGATTGAAAAGTTCCTCGACGAAGGAGCCACGGTTTTGGCTACCGACATCAACGAAGCAGGACTTGACCAGTTGCTGGAAGCAGAAGAACCGCGGCTCACTACCTTTCCTGGCAACATCACCAAGTATGCCGAGGTCGAGGCCATCATCTCGGAGTGTGTTTCCGAGTTCGGACAGGTCAACATTCTCGTCAATTCCGCAGGGATCACTCCGCGCACTCTACCGCCGGAAGCTGATTTCGAAGAGCGCTGGGAAGCGGTCATGGAGGTAAACGCAAAAGGGACCTTTCTGATGTGCCACGCCGCGGTCGAAGAAATGCGTCAGGCAGGAAACGGTGGTTCCATCGTCAATCTGGGCTCCATCATGAGCCTCGTCGCCCACCCGCCATCGCTTCCCTTCTCGGACGGCTTCAATCCCTATCCGCAGAGCAAGGGTGCGGTGCTGCAACTGACTCGCGATATGGGAATTCGCCTCGCTCCTGACAATATTCGCGTCAACGCCGTTTGCCCCGGATTCGTCTACACTGCACTGACCGAGAATGTAACCGAGATGCCGGATGTACATGAAACGATGAAAGCTCTGCATCCGATGGGCCGACTTGCGGAGCCGTCCGAAATCGCCAATGTTATTGCGTTCCTCTCCTCCGACGAAGCCTCTTTCGTCACTGCCGCAGCCTGGACCGTGGATGGTGGATACACCGCTGTCTAGAACTTTCGCCATGCTCAATCTCTTCTGCATCATTTTAGTAATCTCAATCGCCTTCCTACCGTTGGCTAGGGCTGGCGAGACGCTGTGGAGTTTTGATTCACCGAACCACGATTTCGTTCCACACGGCAAGGTCACTATCAACGAACCTGGGCCGCGTCCGCCTGAGTTCCCGGATTTCGAAGAGAACAATACCGCGATTCGCTTGAACGGCCGGAATTCGCGAGTCATGATCGCGGATCCGGGCGAAAGTAGCCCTTTCGATTTCACAACCGACGATGCCATCACCATGGAAGCCTGGGTGAAGGTCGAAGCCATCAAAAGCGACCAGAATGTCTACATTATCGGCAAAGGACGGACCGGAAATCCCGGATTTGCGGCGGACAATCAAAATTGGTCGTTGCGCCTTGTAGGCGGCTCGGGTGGGTTTGCCAAGATCAGTTTTTTGTTCGCTTCAGGATCAGGAAGCTGGCATCGCTGGGTTTCTAGCGCGGGATTCCTGATCGAAAACGGCTGGCATCATGTCGCAATTTCTTACGAATTCGGTCAGGCCGACAGCTTACGGGCATGGATCGATGGTGTGGCCGTCGATGGGGACTGGGATCTCAACGGAGCGACGGATCGGGGGCCGATGGTAGACGATGACGCGGTGTGGATTGGTTCCGCGCTTCGTGGGAGCCCTAGCAACACCTTTCATGGTTGGATCGACGAAGTCGCGGTTCATCGCAAGGCACTTACCGATGCACAAATCGCGGAACGGTATCGCCGCGAAGGCGGGCCGCAGTTCATGGTGCCGGAAGTGCCGAAGATGCCGGAACTGGCCGAGGTCCCGCAAAATCGCGTGCTCGTACAATTCAGCGAAGGGCTTGCGGCTTACGATCGATGGCCAAACCAATCGGAGTTGCCGGAGGAAACCGCGCGCTGGGCTGCGGACGGTTTTCTCTTACCGCGTGTTCCTCTTCAGTTCGACGATTGGGGAATTCGTTCCGAGTGGGCGTCACCGCTCCTGATTCGTTTCGCCGCGGATGTCGAATTACCCCCGGGGCAACGCCGCGTCCTTCTCCGCACGCGCGGACTGGCGAGGTTGTGGATCGATGGCGAGCTGGTCGCCGAAACGAAACGGGCGCAGACTTCCGCGCGTGACGGCGAGGAACTTGTGACGCCGTTGGCCGAACCTCCGCATCCCGGCGTACGCGTGAAGAGTTACCGCCAACAAGAGGTGTTCGGTGAAATCAATCCGGAAAGCTATCGTACGGCACGAATCGTACTTGAACTGATCGTTGGCGGCAAAGGGCAGCGTACGGAAACGGGCGAAGTGGTCGTCGCTCTGGAAAACAATGCGCAGTACGGGTTCAATGTCCTCCAATCCGGAATCGCTCTATCTGATGCAGAATGCGAGCCCGTACTCACGGCGATGGAAGCCGAACTAGCGGATTTCGATAAAGCAAATCGCAGGCGTGCCGCAGCTTCGAGGGATAAATTCTGGGCATACCGCCGCACCATCGCCAAAGAATGGGCGGAGCAAAATCCAGCACCCGAAATTCCAGGCGTGGGTCATCCGGTCGACGCATTTCTGAAAGCCAAAATCGGGACGGCGATTGCCGGGTCTTCGAATTCGGAGGACGAAAGTTCATTTCATAATGAGGTCCTGCCTATCCTCCGCGAAGAATGTTTCCGGTGTCACGGCGAGAAGAAAAAGGGCGGGTTAAAACTGAATTCTCGCGAGTTTGCACTCGCAGGTGGCGATTCGGAATTTCCGACTATCGTCCCGGGTAAGTCAAACGAGAGCGAACTGATGGAACGAATTCGGACGGACGACATTGACCTCGTCATGCCGCCAACCGGCGATGGTTTGAGCGAAAAACAAATCGCGGTGCTGGAAAGCTGGATTCGCGACGGTGCGCTCTGGCCAGCTCCGCCCGTGGATCCTGAAAAACTCACCCTCGCTCCTCGAATCAACGATGCGGCCTTCATTCGCCGCATTCATCTCGACCTCATCGGTCTCCCTCCGACCGAAGCTATCGTCCGCACTTTCCTCGCCGACAAAGATCCTGGGAAACGCGGTAAACTGATCGATCGGCTCCTCGCGGACGAACGCCGGGCGGATCACGAAATCAGCGAATGGCTCGATCTTCTCGCCGAAAATCCGATGCTGATCAATCAGTCGCTCAACAGCACCGGGCCGTTTCGCTTCTTCCTCCACGATGCGCTGCTCGATCGCAAACCGCTCGATCGACTCATCACTGAACTCATCCTCATGCGCGGCGATGTCGGGCGCGGCGGCAGTGCCGGGTTCGCCCTCGCAGCGGAAAATGACGCTCCGTTCGCGGAAAAGGGCCACATCGTCGCCTCCGCGTTCCTTGGCATTGAACTGCAATGCGCACGCTGCCACGATTCGCCCTATCACAGCACCACGCAACAGGATCTCTACTCGCTCGCAGCCATGTTAGCACGCAAGCCCGTCACGGTTCCGTCCACCAGCATGGTGCCCGCAGGATTCTTCGAGGAGAAAGTGCGCGAGTCCCTGATTCAGGTTACCCTCAAGCCAAACACTTCCATCAAACCGCAGTGGCCATTCAGCAATGTGACCGGGATTAGCCATGGCAAGGATCTTGAGCGGCTCATGGAAAATCCGAGCGACTCCCGCGAGCGCCTCGGGGCTTTGATCACTTCGCCGGAAAATCGACGTTTTCCCCGCGTCATTGTCAATCGCCTCTGGAAACGGATGATGGGAGCGGGTTTCGTCGAACCGGCACACGATTGGGAAGGGCACGAGTCCAGTCATCCTGAGCTGCTCGATTGGCTGGTGCATGAGCTGCTTTCCAACGGCTTTGATCTCACTCATGTGCTGCGTTTGATCGTGACCTCGGACGCGTATCAGCGCAAAGCGACCGGCCAGAACCTCGCCGCAGGCCATGAGGACCGATTTTTCAATGCACCCGATCCCCGCCGCCTAACCGCAGAACAGATCGTCGATTCTCTGCACGCCTCTGCCGGAGTCGCGATCGATTCCGAAGAACTTACCTTCGTTTACGATGGCCGCCGCCCCTTGGAAAAACGACAAACCGTTGGCGTCCCTAAGCGTGCATGGAACTTTGTCAACCTCAACAACGAACGCGACCGTCCAAGCCTCGCCCTGCCACGGGCTCAGGCTGTCGCAGATGTACTGCAAGCGTTTGGTTGGACTGGCTCCCGTCAGAAGCCGATTCCGCATCGCAATCAGGATCCGCATGTGCTTCAACCCGGCATCCTCGCCAACGGCACACTGACCCAGAACCTCAGCCGTGCCGCCGCTGGCAGCCAAATCGCCCAACAAGCGGTAAATGCGGAATCCGCCCACCAATTGCTCGATTCGATCTTCCTGCGATTCCTTGGCCGTATGCCAACTGAAGGCGAATTGGCCGAATTCCTCCCAGCTCTCGAAACCGGCTTCGAAACCCGCCTCGTCCAGGGAGAAATACATTGGCCACAACCCGATGATCCCCTTCCGCAAGTCACCTGGTTCAACCACGGCGTGTCGGAATCAAACACAATTCAACTGGAACACGAGAAACGTGTTAGGCGCGGCCCGCCGGTCGATCCGCGGCTTGAACCCAGCTGGCGAGTCGTCTATGAAGACCTCGTCTGGAGCCTCATCAATCACCGCGAATTCGTATGGATCCCATGAAACGACGTCATTTCCTTCAAACCTCTGGCAGCGCCCTGTTGCTACCCACAACGCTCGCCGCAGCTAACCAAGACCCGCTCATCACTGGGAAAGCCGAACATGTCATCTCCATTTGGCTTGGCGGTGGCATGGGGCAGATCGACACCTTCGATCCCAAACGAAAAGGCGATCCTGCGAAGAAAACTCCCGGTTCCTACTACGACGCGATCGATACGGCGGTGCCCGGAGTCCAGGTTTGTGAGCACCTCCGCAAGCTCGCGCCCCTCATGGATCGGGCAACCGCGGTGCGCTCCGTGCATCACGAAGTCATCGACGAACACGCCGCCGCCAGCAACCGCATGCACACCGGCCGTCCCATTAGCGGCACCGTGACCTATCCTTCGATTGGTTCCCTCATCGCCCACGAACGCGGAGCGGCTAACGAAGGTGCACCGCCCTATGTGGTGATCGGATATCCTAACATTACGCGAGGACCAGGTTTCCTCGGTGCCCAACACGGCTACCTTTACCTGACTGATACCAGCCGCGGGCCCGCCGGATTATCACGCCCCGATGGAATTACCAATGAACGTCAGGCACGCCGCGAAGCCTTCCTGCAATCGCTACGCAAGAACGCGAACCCGATTGAGGATTCGCGTTTGGCCAGCTACGAAGCGGCGATCGATCAGAGTCTGAAACTTAGCGGCCCGGAGTTCAATCGCGTCTTCAATCTCGACGAAGAACCGGCCGATTTACGCAATCGCTACGGCGGTGAATTCGGTCAACGCTGTCTCCTCAGCCGTCGTCTCGTCGAGCGTGGTACTAGATTCATCGAAGTCTCACACAATCTCAATTTCATCAATGGCATCGGCTGGGACGTGCATAACGAAGGAATACTGAAGCAGCACGAACTCATTCAGGAGCTGGATACTGCGATGTCTGCCCTAATCACAGACCTGGAATCGTGTCAGCTCCTGGACAAAACGCTGATCGTTATCACAACGGAATTCGGTCGCCCCCCGGAATTTGACGGCGGCGGCGGAAGAGGCCACCAGGGACTCGGTTTCAGCTGTGTTCTCGCGGGCGGCGGCTTGAATCATTGCGGAGCGTGGGGCCAAACGGATGAACTTTCGAAAAGCATCGTCCGTGACCCAGTCAGCGTTCCGGATTTCTTCGCCACGATCTGTGCGGCCCTCGGCGTCGACTATCGCAAATACCTTTATGATGGAGATCGGCCGGTACCGATTACCGATCAAGGGGATCCGATTTCGGCTTTATTCGTCTGATTTGAGAGTCTAGATTGCCCAAACCAAATAGAAAATTCCCAAAAAACGCTTCCCGACCCCTGACATTTTCCCGAAATACTGATGGCTTCACATTATTTGTTCCAGCCCCTGATCTCCATGAAACAATGCTTGTTCTTCGTTCCCTGTTATTCCTACATGGCAAGGCTTTTGCCGGTGTTTTTCTGCACTCTAATCGTTCATGCAACCGCCATTGGCGAAGAATTCGAAACGGAAATCTTCCGCCCAGAGGCAGGCAAATTTCCACCCTTTGAAAAAGCCCACGCCTACCGGGGTGAACTTATCTTTGTTGACCATGCCAACCGGCGTGGAAGTATCCGCGTTGAGGGAACGGGAAAATTTTACCGGAATAACCCCCAC
>NHDJ01000050.1 GCA_002167265.1 Verrucomicrobia bacterium TMED56
CAACCGTCAGGGATCCCACATGAGACAGCCCAACCGGTGCCTGGTTGGGAACCGTTTCATTCAGATCAGTCACGGTAACCGTTACATCCTGTGTGTTTGAAAGGGAGCCGTCCGATACTTGAACAGTCAAATCATACTGGTTATTACTGCCCGAATCACTTGGGGATTCATAATCTGGTGCCTGGAGAAAACTCAATTCACCTGTTGTAGAATTTACGGAGAACAAGTTCTGGTCCACACCGCCTTGAATCGAATAGGAAACAGCATCCCCATTTGGATCACTGGCAATAACTTGTCCGATGCTGGATTGATTCTCCTGCACCGAAAAAGAATGGGATGAAGTAAATGACGGAGCCGCATTGTACTCCACAATCGAAAAAAGCAAATTGCTCTGATCAACATCATTCCATTCCCCTGCACTACCAAGTGGCCAGCCATCCAATGAGATTGCGAGAGCGTCCTGTAGGTACAGGTAATCATCCGGTTCATTTTGATAGGAGAGCGTGGTACCCCAGTTAAAGTATGAATTACCAACTGCTGTTCCTGAATTATTTCCCGTCCAGAATGACTCAGTGACTGAATCATTGTTGCCGTCCCAGACCCAGTTACCTTCCACGGCGATGTCATTTCCGCCAATCCACAGATAAGCCCCTCCTCCTCCATCCGGTGCGACTGTAAGTGACGCATTTAATCCTGCATTCCCAATGGCGGAAAAAATAGCATTCTGTTCCTCACTGGTTTCTATCTCCACGAGCTTCCCGCCCCCTGAAACTGCAATTTGCGCAGCATCTGTCCAGGTGGCTCCCACCTGGATAATTTCATAATTCACTCCATTGTAGGCAAAGGCATAGGGAGTCAGCCAATATTCATTGGCACCCATATCCGGATTTCCTGATCTGGCGTTTCCATTGATATCCGTACTTGGATAATCGGTGACCCCACTGGAAGCCTGATCAACCGCAGGACTGGAAGACTGGAGGGTCAGGTCATCATCCGATGTTCCATAGACATTGTCCGCCCCATTGGCGTCCAAAAATAAAGGGTCTGTACTCAAATTATTCGACCCTGAAATCGAGCCGGATGATTGCGAAGCATCAAAAAGAGAATAATTGGCGGAAGCAGTACCGGAATTGACCCAGACTTCATTTCCGTTCTGTGCGGTATTTCCCCACATGATTGAGTTTTCCAAACTTATAGAATCTCCTGAAAACAATAACACCACCCCCCCGTCATTACCCGCCTCGTTTCCAACGATTGTGGAGTTCACAAATCGGGTCGATCCCCTCGGGGTAAATACTCCATGACGATTTAGTGCACGGTTTCCGGCAATCTCACAATTTATAAAAGTTGATCCGGTCGAACCTGTATTGAAAAATGCGAATCCACCATTGGATGATGCAGTGGCATTTGCTTCATTTCCCAGAATTCTCACTGCATTAAAAATCGACCCGACGGTGCCGTCAGTGGCTACCCCTCCCCCCAGTTCAGCCCAGTTCCCGATAAAACTTCCCCCCTGCACCGTAAAATTCGCATGCTTTGCAAAGATTGCTCCACCCCATGAACTTGCCGAATTGTACAGAAAATGATTGCCCGTCAAAGTGGGGGAAGAAGATATGTCGATATACAGTGCACCGGCCGAATTCGACTCACTTTTATTTCTGCTGAATGTACAGTTCTCCATGGTTGGGGAAGAGGAAGCCAGACTGATGGCTCCTCCATAATTGTTTGCCTGTGTCCGGTTTTCAGTGAACTGACAGTTTCGAATGATCGGAGAGGATGATTCCAATTTAAGGGCACCTCCTCCATTCCATTGAGTGTTTAAATTATTGGAAAAATTACTGTCGATGATCGTACCGGTCACGGATGACAACAAAATTGCCCCACCGTCATGGGTGGCTGAGTTGGAATTAAAAGCAGAAGAATGAATGGCAAATGAGCCCTGATTGAAATAAACCGCACCCCCTCCATTTGAACTGATGCTCCGGTTACTGTTAAAAACAGTACTTGAAATACTCAGGTTTGAATCATCACTACGAATCGCACCTCCCCAATAATGAGCATCATTTTCACCAAATGAGGATCCGCTGACCGTGACATTGGAATCCTCAAAATATGCACCCGCCCCGCTTCCTGAAGAAATCGTGGAATTTTGATAAAATGAACAACTTGTAAAGGTTGCATTCGAATCAATCAGGTACACCCCGGATCCGCCCTGATAGCTGATATTGGCGGTGAAGTTGCAGTCATTTGCCAAAAAGTAAGTCCCATCGCCCCATAGACCGGCCCCCTTTCCACGGTCATCGTTTGAAAAATTCTTATTGGCATATCCATCGCGCACGGTAAATCCGTCCAGAACCGAACCATCAGATGGCACGACCACATGAAAACAATTATCGGTCTGATCACCCTGGGTTCCGATATCACCTGATAAAATGGTTGGATTTGCAAGGATATCCCGCTGGGAACGGGTTGTTTCATTTCCGGAAAAACCGCCATACACCGAAACATTTGGAGGGAGCAGAAAGAAAGAAGCACGAATTTCGCCGGGCAGGTATGTACCCTCTGCCACCCAAACCTCATTGAATGAATGTTGCCCAACCAGTGCCTCCCCCAGATCCGTGTATGCATTCGTCCAACTTGTTCCGTCCCCCATTCCATTGGCATCCTTATCCACATACAAGACGGTGGACCGGCCCGCCACGAACAAGTTTCCCACCAGGTTCGAACTCAGGGAGCTGATGGACTGGGTTGGCGGAGAAAAAACATATCCGTCCCTGCTCAAGGTGAGCGTTCCACTCCAGGCATCACTCAGTTCGATCGAGAAAGTGCCGTTTTCATCAGTCAAAATTGGTCCGGTCCCGTCGGAAAACGTAACCGTCACCCCCGACAGCCCCATTCCCAGGGCATTGCTCACCAATCCGCTGACCTGATGTCCCGGTACCGAATGGGCTCCAATATCGGAATCCGTAACCTGCACCTGGGATGAATTGATTGAAGTTGCGGAGAGTAGAACGGTTGCACTTCCGTTGTCCGTGTTCATATCCGCATGTGAAGTAACCATCACGGTTTGTGAAATATTCCAGTTTGAGGAATTGAAACTCAAACTTGTCGGCCCACTCAGAATAAGATTCGAATCACCCGAGATTGTCACATTGATATCCACTGGAACTTGCGGTTGAACCGCCAATCTCACCTTGAATGAACCCGTCGCCTCTTCCGCTAAATTCATGGAAAACAGGGAAGGTACGATACCCTGTACCACAGAACTCCGGAAATTTGAGACGTAGGGAGCCGACAGGCTCAGCACCTTTGCATTGTTCTCAGTTCCCGTGTTTCCAGTCGAAACCCCCTCATAGCTCACCAATGGATTGGAAAAATGAGGAATTCGATTGTTGTACGCTGATGGACTTGAATCATAGGACATAACCGTTCGGTATCCCTGCATTCCAACCATCCACCTTTTCCCGAAGCAAAATCCGGAATAATCATAATCACTGTCCCAGGTCGCATCCTCCCGATTGTGGAGGCATCCCATATTATGTCCGATCTCATGAGCCAGCGTAAAGTTCGGTGCCCCCAACTGGTCCCAGACATTAACATTGAATCCGTTCGATTCAAATTTCAGGCTCGGGTGCTGCATAGTACTTGCCAGCCCTCCATAATCACTGGATGTGGTCAGCAAGCATACCAAATCCGCACCATACTGATCGCGAAGTGTGTGCACATTATCGATATATCCATCACTCGGCTCACTCAGCCTGTCCAGATCGACATTCAGGGTACCCGTGGGTGTGTAGCTTACCTCCTCCATGTGCACCACCCTCAACTGCATCGGCACCAGACTGTTCCGGTAGCACAGGTTTGAATCAGCCACGGCCGAAGCAATCGCTGCTTCAACATCCGAGGTTGATCCCGCCTCTGATCTTACCGCGGCAGGATAAACTATCAGCAAATCTATCAGATTCCCGTCCCCGTTCCGCCAGCTCATTGCCGGTTCCGCATCCCTTCTCGGATCGGGTGGCAAGCCCTTTTCGAAACGACATCCACCGCATCCCAAATGTTTTTCCGCAACTTTAAAATCCAGACCTTTCGCAGACCCACGAAATACCAACACTGACTTTCCATCCAAGGCAACGGTTCCCCTGATCCTTTCCCCGATCCTCGCAAAGCTCAAATACCCGGTCCCCGAACCAATAATTTTGCCGTTCCATGAAAACCGGTCATTTCCCAGATCCTGAGATAGTAATCGGGAGGCGCTAATGATTTCCCCGTCTCCCATTGCCAGTCCCACTTTTTGGGTAAAGGCAGTGGCATCCATGATCAAAATTGGATCATCAGATGCAGAGGCATTATTCCAAGTCACCGCTATACCAAATATAAATAAAAATAACGGAAAAAGCCTCACCGAAGCCGAAAAGATTGCGACTGAATTAGATAATGGCTGAGCAAGAGAAATCATTGGAAGAAATTGATCATGAATCGTGCACTCATGATATTCAACTACCAACAATTCACACCATCCTATTCTTCTTTGCAAGTTTGCAGTTAAAACTCTCTAAAATCCAGAGGACCATCCAAACCATTTGTCACTCTTTTTACATCCTTTACCGTATTCCTTTATTAGCACGCAATAAAAGTACCACTAATAAGTGAGCACACTGAGTCCATAGGAATTTGGCTAAGTGGTTGGAAACGGTCCAGACTCGAACATGCATAGAACACTTGAAGATGGAGTAAAATAAACATAGAGGTCAGTCACCCACAGAGTAGCAGCACTTGAGTGATCCGGTGCGGATTTTAAGAGAACTAGAAACTAAAGTTACCGTTAATCGCAATGCCTAAGTCGAAAGCATTAAAATTGGATATGGTATCAGTATCCATCTTGTTGTAAGTGATGAAGCTTTGCAAACCAAGCCAATCAGTCCATTGATAAATTGCACTGACTCCTGCAGAGAATAGATAATCCAGCCGTCCGGTGTTGGGAGTTTTGGTGTAATTAGTGCGGTTGATTGCCAGGCGTGGCATGATCGTCCATTCCTGGTCAAACCCGAGCATTTTGAGATAGGACACCGAGAAGGATGTCTGGTAATTGTCTCCACTGTCCGCAAAGACTCCGGCAGCCGGGAAAAAGGTTTCCGCTCTCATGTTTGACAAGCGCACCATTGAATCAAACAAAATGAAAGATGATTCAGATACGGGAATGATTTTCTGGAGTGAAACCGAGGGGGATATCGAATCGAATGTTTTATCCCCGCTTTCCAAATTGCTCAGTGTGTTGTAGTCCAAAGATGTACCCACGCTCCAGTCATTGGGAAATCCAAATGCAATCCCCGCTTTTACCAGTCCAAACTGATAATCAAGAAGTTCGGAGTTTTGGGCGTACCATGCCCATTGCATCATCATGTCGAGACGGGGAAGCATCGTGACATACTCATTAATTTTGAATGCCCGATGGGAGACTGCAATGCCAAGGTTGCTCTCCACGACACCTGAGCTTTTGGCAAGTGAACTTTCCTGACGCAAAACATTGGAAGTGGTGTATGCACGCATTCCCGCCTGGGTGGAAAAAACCAAGGGACCCTTGGGCTTGGGTGGTGGTGGGGGCTTGGCATTGGCGGCATCCAGACGCTGCAGGATGGACCCGCTCGCCTCAGTTGCAGAAGAGGTAACATCGGTGGAAGCGGACAGGGGAACGCCGACCTCAATGATTTCCTGGAGTCCAAGATTGGAATGAAAACCGGAGTATCCGGGAAGAGAGGGGTTGCTTTTGGGAGCTGGACGGGACTGTCCAAAACAAGCTATGTTTATAGAAAGCAGCGCAAAGAATATAAGGTTAGGGAACTTCATATAACTTGTAGAGCAGAGCTTGGGCAAGAGCTCACAAAAAATCAGGGAAGCTTGCCAATGTTTACATTTCCACCGAACTGATCGAATGCGGCACGATCCTGAAGAAGATTTCCTCCCGAGCGTACATTATCGATAAAGTTGACCCTTCCAAGTTGCTGGGTGGCAGGAATGGAGGTGCCAAAATTCGGATACTTTCCGTCGATTGGTCCTTTCAAGCTGTTGAGTTGTACCTGGGTGGCGGAAGGAAAGTCAACATTGCTCAGGCGGATGGTGGTCGCCTCCATAATCAGGCTGGGCATTGACTGGCTCAGTTCAAGTCCGTCAACATTTAGATCCTGGGATGCTTTTACCTGAACTTTTGAATCAGCAATCAAACTGGACTGCTTCAGGTCAATGTCACGCAAACTACGGACTGCAACTTCACGGGCTGATTCCAGACGGGCACCATCCAACAGAACATCACCACGGGTAGCAACCACAAGGTCGCTGAGGGAACTGGTGATGGAACTGCCGGGACCGGCACTTATACTTTCACCACTCATTACTATCAAACGGTTACCGGACTGGGAAGCTTCCAAAAACTTAACCTCCCCGGAAACTGAAAATGTTTCGCTCGCACCGATAACCAGACTGCTTGCATCTCCAAGCGGATCCGCCAGGTCATAAGATCCGGGGGAGACGGTTACGGATTGTCCACCAATCACGGAAACATCATCACCGGCGACCAGTGTATCATCGACCAGAATATCATAGAGACTGGATATCTCCTTAAAAAATGGATTGGAAAGAGCCTCGTTACCGGTGAATAAAGTGGTCTCCGGAAGGGAAGATTCCGAGATTGTGATATCGGAAGACAGAAGGTTGGCGACTTCAGCAACCCGGATCCATTCCTCGGTCCACTCTCCGCCCGCCATTTCCAAAACTTCCTCATATATCTCAGTGTTTCCGGACGCACGCAGGGAATCACCCAGTGCCAGTACTTTATCATCCAGTGAATTACCGGCCATTTCCGTGGGCAAATTGTCGGAAGAGGCAAGCACCACGGTTTCAGGAGAAAGGGCAGACAGGATAAGGGCCTCATCAATGTCCTGGTCAAGCAGGGTGACCAGGGCGATGTCCTCCAGTCCAAGTATCAGGCTCTGGGCTTCAGAGGAAAAACCAAGGAACTTGGATGCCTGATCCGATCCAAAAGTTTGAATGGAAAGTAATCTTTCAACGACTTCAAAGTCCATACCCAAAAATTGGGTCTGTAATTCCTCGGGAAGATCACGATACTTGGAAAGAAGTTCTTCATTAAATGGAAACTTGGAAAGCTCGGATGCGGTAGCTCCTTTTTTTCCGGTTTCCTGCATCTGCTTGGCATCAGGATTTTGCTCAATCACTTCCTCAATATTAACTTCGGTTTCGACCGTGGCAGTGGCAGCCAGACTTTCTTCCATCAGCGGGTTACTGTCGGCAGGATCAACAGGCTCTGCAGGGTCATCAGCCGGGACCTCATTGGAAGAAGAGGCCATGGCTTCATCGGAAGGTTCGGGATCGGCAGATTCGGTGGCGGATTGGTCATCAGATCCGGACTCACCTTCACTGGACGGTTCACCGGAATCGTCAGACTCGGTGGACTCTCCATCGCTGGATTCTTCACTGGAGGAGTCATCATTTGATTCTCCCTCGTCTCCACCGGCATCAGATTCGGAGGACATTTCTGCAGTTTCCGCCATCGCATCGGATACTGCATCCATGGAAATATCTGCGGACACTTCCGTCGCGGCCTGATTGGTGGCGGTTATGTTTTGGGCGACTGCCGGATTTACCGGTCTCGGGGAGATCTGTCCGGTTGAGGAAACATCCAGTCCCTGTCCCTGAGAAACGGGCATCGGTTGTCCACCCGGTGGAGTGAAGGCAACCGTGGACTCAGTAACATCCAATTGCACACCGGCGCCGGGATTTTGGGCAAGTTGAAATTCAGTGCCCCGAACACCCGCAGTTCCGGTCGGGGAATTAATATTAAAGGATGATCCTTTGTTAAGCTTCTTGGTCTTCACCACAAGTGATCCGAAATCCATATCAAGTTCGACGGCCGAGTTACTGGGCTCACCCTCAAGATCGGCCACTTTTTTGCCCTGTGAATCAAAAGGTGTCTGTTTGAAGGAACCAACCTTCATTTTGGTCTTTTCCTGAACGGTTAAGAGGGTGCCGTTGGAAAGTAAAAGGGTAAGCTTGGATCCCTGGTCTGTCTGGAGGAATCTACCCTGTGGAATGACCTCTCCGACTTTTGGCTCCGTGGAAGGGTCCGATTCCTTGGCTCCAAGGAGGGAAACCTTGCCCTCGGATGCCACGACAATGACCGCACCAACTGAAGAGTCTGAAGCATCCTGGCCAAGTAGCGCCAACGGGAAGAAGGCCAATAAAAAAGGAAGGAAATATTGAATGTTTTGTTTCATTTTTCAGTTTAATTTTGGAATTTTAATCCATTTGTCCTCATCGTAGTCAAAAAGTATGATATTATTGTTAGTGCTTCCATGAAGAAAATACCACGATAAATCATGATTTTTGTAAATAAAAGGATAAAATTCAGAAGATGTCCAAACCCAATTTAAGGTTTCCAACCATATCCATGCATCATTTTTGCCTTCGCCCGACAAATAATTGATTTGTCCATATTTATCGTGATAAAGCATACCCGTCTGAATATCATGGTAAAAACTGCCAAACCATGGACTCTGCCACCTGCCATTCGACATTTTTTGAGCACTTANGTTNGAGAATAAAGAATCTGAGTAATTTGCCCCGTTCCCGTTACTGACTTCCAAAACCGATAATTCCGGTAATTTTTCAGCAGGCAGGACAAACCAAGAGTCAGTGAAATTTGAATAGGCCCGCGGGAAAATTTCCCTGGATGTCCAAAACCACTTTCTTGCTTCACTCCAAAACCAAATACCCTCCCCGTCCCGTGGGTTTGCAAAAAGCCATCCCAAATCAGCCTGATAGATCCATTCTTTTCCATTTCCCTGCTTCGCATAGAAATATCNAAACCATGGACTGTACCACCATGCCCCTCCTGTTTCCATGGGAAATGCCCCCGCCCATTCGATGTACCGCTTCTCAGACGCAGGTGCGGTCATTTTAGTCTTGGTGCTTGCTCCGTAGGAAATCCCCTCCCCGTTGATTGCGTAAGCACGGAAGTAAAAGCTTGGGCCAAAATTCAATTTTGCCGAAACGATAAAATAATCACTTTGCGCGGAAGATCTCAACACACTGGCATCCGAGTCAGTAATCTTTGGTTCCGGATAATCCGCCACCACAATTCCTCTTTCATAAAGGCCTGCAATTGCCCCCCTGTCGAGCACTTCCCCGGAAAGTGTGTAAGTTCCGTCTTCAGCCATCCGGTATTGTCCGGTCCGCACGATTGGAACAAACGCATCCAGTACCCTGATTTCAAAATTTTCCTCCACACTGGCTCCGAACTCATCACTCACCCGAATGGCAAATTCATAGCTGGNTGTATCTTCATAATCGATGACACTCTCCAGCCGCAGGGTACCGTCNGAGGCAATGGAAAATGGNAATTCTGCAGAATTTCCGGACCTTGTTAGCCGGTAGTTATATTTCCGCAACCTCTGGGGATCATCAGAATCGAGAAATTCAATTTTTGCAANCAAGCCTCCGACTGGGGTATTTTCCTCGATCACCGATTGCGAAAGCCGGAGGTTGACGGGCACATGGTTTTCAATGATCACCTGNCTGAAAAGAGTTTGCGAATCATTGTTCACCGAGTCCTTCACCCTGTATTGAAATAAATAAGTTCCCGGAGTTCCTGTATCCACCGACCCGGATACATTAATTTCACCGGTCAGATTGCCATCGACTGCGTCATATGCCTCTGCTCCCGGGTCAATAAATGGTTCCCATAAGGGATGATTCACGACGGAAGATCCATGGAGTGCAATCATCGGCNTNGATTGATCCACCACCAGCACTTTACGGATAGCCGTCTTCGCAACATTGCCGGCAAGATCGGTAATATCATAGGATAATTCATAGGTCCCCGGCAGTTCCGTGTTCACGGTCCCCACTGCTGCAATGTTCCCGGTTCCATCAAATCCATCCACCCAAACCGCCCCGGAATCAGAGTAAACTGATTCCGTAGGATGAAAAACAATTTCCGGACCTATCAGGGAAATAACCGGTGGGATCTCATCAATATCGATGACGGATACAGTGAACGGTAACTCCAAATATTCNATCCCGTCCATTGCACGGATCCAAATTGTATGTAAAGACCTCTCCTCATAATCAAAGGTTTTACTGGTTCGGAGCACTCCGGTCTGATCGATTTCAAAATCCTCNGATTCCATCCTTGAAGAACCGTCCAACACTGAAAANCNCACACTGTCCCCATCGGGATCCGTTGCCGTAAATCTGGTGACTCTGCTAAGTGATGGCAGGTTTTCCTCGATCATCAGTAAATCAAGCGGAACAATAGAATCGGGAGGGGTATTTGCCCAGGAGTCCTTATCCATCGGATCTGAACCGTAAGCAATTTCCTCGGCATCGGAAAATCCGTCCCCGTCATCATCCAGGTCATAATGTTCCTCCACTCCATCCCCGTCCAAGTCCTCAACCAGGTTGGTTATTCTCACTTCAATTGATTCAACATAGGATGCATTGTGCTGATCGAAAACCNTCACTTCAACGGTCCGGTTTAATTCATCCGTCTCAAAGTCAAAGACCGCAAGCGTGAGGATCTCCNCAAGATGATTGATGGAAAAGGAATTCTTTTCTGCATTGGACACCGTAAAANGTAAAGTATCCCCGGTATCNGGATCATTCGCCGCCAGCATCCCAACNTTTGNGCCCACTGCCTGGTTTTCAAAAACCGTGAGGTTACCGCCCCCGAATATCCAAAGATCATTGGGCGGAACATTTGCCACCGAATTNGGATNCCGGGGATCTGANGGATAGTTCAATTCAACAAGATCGGAAAATCCATCCCCGTCGTCATCGGGGTCGTAGTGGTCCTCCACACCGTCCCCGTCCAGATCCTCCACCAAATTGAGCAGGTGGACGGACATATTTTCTTCATAGTTGGCTCCGTGCTGATCCGCCACCCGCACCCGGATCAATTGAACAGATGCAAAGGTTTCAAAATCAAACACCCGGGCAGTGGAAAGAATCCCGCCCGTGGAAAGTTGGAAGGATCCATTATCCCTATCCCCCACCCCGGAAATCAGGGAAAAAGATAAAGTATCGTTGGTATCCGGATCAACTGCGGTCATTTGCGTGACGACCGTGGCATTGGTGGAATTTTCATAGAATGTGGCATTACCGTCCGCAAAGGAAATCGAAATGGGAGCGACATTCGCAACGGAATTCGGGTCCCTCGGATCCGAGGGATAGCCAATTTCCAAGATATCTGAAAATCCATCGCCGTCATCATCCGGATCGTAGTGGTCTTCGACTCCGTCTCCATCGAGGTCCTCCACCAGATTGGTCAGACTGAGGGCAATAGTTTCAGAATATGTGGCGTTGTGCTGGTCGGCAACCACCACCGTCAAAGAGTATGCGTGCGGATCGGTTTCGAAGTCAAATTCCTCGGTCGTTCGAATCCATCCAAATGAACTGACCGCAAAGGAAAAATTACCGTCTCCTATCAGTTCAAAACTGAGGCTGGCATTAACATCAGCGTCCAAACCGGCAAGAATTCCGACCAAGTGTCCGACATTTATATTTTCCGAAAAGCTCAGGTTATTTCCGGTGGCTACCCGGATATCATGAGGGGGCACATTGGCCACGGAATTCGGGTCCCGCGGATCCGAGGGGTAGGCAATTTCCACAACATCAGAAAATCCGTCCCCGTCATCATCCGTATCGTAGTGGTCCTCGATGGTATCCCCGTCCAGATCCTCGACAATATTCAATAACCTGACCGTCATATTTTCTTCGAAGTATGCACCGTGCTGGTCAGCCACCCGCACCCGGATCAATTGATCGGTGACAAAGGTTTCAAAGTCAAATATCCGAGTGCTGACCAGTAAGCCGCCGCTGGAAATTTGAAAGGATCCATTATCCGTATCCCCGGTCCCGGAAACCAGGGAAAAGGACAGGGTATCGTTCGCATCCGGATCAACCGCAATCAATTGTGAGATGACCGTGGCATTTGCGGAATTTTCATATATCGTGGCATTTCCACCCGTGTAGGAAATCGAGACCGGTGCGGTGTTGGCAACGGACTGGGGATCCCGCGGATCCGACGGATAGGCAAGTTCCACGATATTTAGAAAGCCGTCCCCGTCCTCATCATCATCGAGGTGGTCCTGTGTCCCGTCCCCGTCGAGGTCTTCAAATACATCAAGTACTTGCAGGACGAATTCACCCTGCAGGGATCCATTGTATTCATCGATTACAATCGCCCGGATTTCCATCGACTGATTGGTTTCAAAATCCAGCGGGCTTGCCAGGAAAAGACTTCCGTTGACATCGAGTTGAAAGTGTCCGTTGTTCAACGATCCGTTCCCGTCAATCAGTTCAAATCTTTCCGTCGCATTGACATCGATATCGAGAGCCCCAAACTCTCCGACTTTGCCCCCAACCGACAGGTCTTCGGAAACGGTCAGCGGACTGAGGGAGATTTCATGGGGGGCAGTGTTATCCTCAACCGGGTCATCGGTTACCTTGATCGTGAATATCTTTTCCAGGGTTGCCCCGAATTCGTCCCTCACCATTGCCCGCAAGAACAGATTGGGAATCGTCTCCCGGTCAATTTCGGAATTTGTACGCAAGGTACCGTTTCCATCGATCATCACCATTGAGTTGTGCAGGGCACCCACTCCATTGACCAGCAAAAAGTCGAGACTTGCATTGACATCAGGATCGGTACCGGAAAAGTTTCCAATAATTGTGCCAATCTTCTGGTTTTCCATGACTTCCGTATTCGACAACTCAATGGAAGTCGGATTTTCCGTGAGAAATCTCCTCATTTCAAATCCATTGATTCCCATATGATTGGCAATGTCCCCGCCCGGACCGATCGTGATATTGACGTCATCCGATGCATGGTTTACCAGAAACGAAAATTCCCGTGTACTGATGGAAGTGGGAGTCACTCCATGGGAAGTCCCCACATTCGCATGCCTCAACTGGTTGCTCCCGTCCGCATCTGATACTTTCAGGTCAAACTTGGTATTTCCATAGTCCTCGGCAAGGTGATGGAAGGTCTTCATGCGGAATCTTCCGGGTTTCAAATCCTTTAGGGTTATGGTGATGGTGCCTTCATTGTTGCAAAAGACCACATCCGAAAGGAGATTGGTCCACGGTTTATGATCCCCCCCATGAATCACCGCATAATCCCGCCAGTGACTCTGCCCCTGAATTTTCACCTCGATGGAACCGTCCACTCCATGAACCCTGGTATATGAATGCTCCACAGGATCCGAAGTGTCCAAGGAGGATGCAAACCCTTCCCATCCATTACTCTGCAATGGAGTGACCGTGTTCTGACTGAAGTCAATATTCAGGGAATCCTCGAGGGCAAGAAACTGTTGCAAGGTAAAGGACTGGTCGTCATTCGGATCCGTACCGTTCCCAAATTCCTCCTCATCTGTGGACCCGTCCCCGTCCGTATCGAGGTCGTAGACATCGGCAATTCCATCCCCATCCGCATCGGGCGGTGCGGGCGGAACGGGCACATCATTGGGAGCATGTATGGTCAGTGTGCCGGATGCGGATTTTGAAAACCCTCCCCTCCTCCGGGTATCCGCCAGGAATATGGAAAATCCGTATTTTCTCTCCGTCAACAGAGAATATCCATCCGTATCATTGTCATCATCCTGTTGCACATGCATTCCACCCAGCCTCATCTCTATCCAGTCCGCCAAACCCCCGTCCGTGTTGGTGTTCTGGTTCATAAACTTTGCAGTCAATGTCTTTCCCCATCCCACATTTGTCTCGGTGTACCGTTGCAGGGGCACTCCGCCCGGTCCGCGCTGGATCACACCATCTCTTTCCCAGTAAAGAAATCTTTGATTTCCAATGATCGGGTTCACCACTTCCGTATCATAAGAATCATCATTTGACATGGGCAGGGAGACTGAATTAATCACCCCGATCGGATCACTCAACACATCAAGCACGCCCCCGTTCCCCAATGTCACGGGGGACACCGCACTCCTTGAACTGCTGGTACCTCCCCTTCTCCGGGAATCCTTAAGAAACGGCGAAAATCCATGCTCGTGTTCTTCAAACAGGGTGTACCCGTCCCCGTCGGGATCATCATCCCTTTCAAGGGTTATATCCTGCACCCTCCGCTCAAACCAGTCCTTCATTTCATCATTGTCAGAATCTTCCGAAAGCTCGGTAAACTTGGCCACGAGGTTCGACCCGTTGCTGGCGTTGTTTTCCTTAATCTCCGGATGGGGAACTCCACCCAGTCCACGGACAATTTGCCCGTTTCTTTCCCAGTACAAAAATCTCTTTGTCCCCACAATCGGATCAATCGTGGCAGTCATGTGGTTACCACCGGATTGCACACCGATCGAATATTCTGAAGTCATACCCGGTGGATCACTGCTCACTTTGACCAGTCCGCCCGCTCCCAGGCTCACCCCGATGGTTTCTGAACTTGTCTTGCTGATTCCCCCGCTCCGGCGCTCATCAACCAGACTGACATTCCAATCATAGTGGTTTTCCACGGTATCCAGATATCCGTCACCATCGGAATCCACTCCCCAAAGTGGACCCGCCATGAACACACCAAACCATCCCCAGCCGAGCAATCGGTTGCGGTTTGCGAGTCCTGGTATTTTCATGGAAAACATCCTTTACAAGTCATTCTTCACGCCCTCAGATGGGCACCACGAACATTCCTCCCGTTTTCTTGGTTTCAATGGTGAACTCATTGATCTTTTCAGGATCTCCACCCGGCTTGATTTGAAAGTCCGGAGTAAATTGATTTACCGTTCCCGGAGTCGTCCCCTTTTTGGCCCGGGAAATTTCCAATGCCGTTGCGTGACGTAAATTCATCCGCTTCAAGAGGTATTCCTTACCACTCCAAGGTATCAGCTTTTTTCTTGCCAAGCCTTGATTAGGCAAAGGTCCATTTATTCCCCATTTTTGCCCGAGATACCATTCGATGTTTTTAATTTCAAAACCAAAAAGAGAAGTTTGGTCATAGATCAGGATCTCATAAATTTCTCCATTCCAGTGATTGCTCCCTGCTGAGTAATCCCCGCCAATGATCATATTTTGATATGATCCCATCCCGATTGAATCGCTCCCGAGGGAGGCGGAAAGTATAAATTTAGTATGATTTGATGTTTTATTACTATTTGGGGTCCCATTCACCCGGTAATTTCCATCGGTGCCGACAAAATCGTGAACATGCCCGTACTCAAAGTTCAAAGAATTAGCAAAAGTCCTTATCCAGCCATGACTGGGGTTCCTAGATATTATGGTCTTGTATCGGTTACTTTCCCAGGTTTTTGCAACAATGAAGATATGCTTGGCGTTTATGTTCACCGAACTAAGATCCAGAAAACTGGCATTGAATCGAAGACTTGGAAATTTTGGATCGTAGAAATAAACAGGCTTTTTAGAATCGTCCGTTTGTGTGGCATTAAATTCATTGCCTGAGATGTCCTTCCATACGGAGACCAGATCATCATCTACCAGAGTATCCGGTTGCCCGTTTCCGTCTACATCACTGGCATCCAACCATAATTTCAAACCCGTAATAGTATTCGGAAGTTGTGGAGTGGTGTTGGCATCGATTGGAACAACCACCCCCCTTTCCAGCTTGATTTCCGTATCTCCCGTTGCGAGCAGGTAGCGATAGGCTGCAAGAAAGTCATCGTTCTCCAGAGGAAAGCGGTTGATGGTCAGGGGGGTGGCATTGTTTT
>NHDJ01000051.1 GCA_002167265.1 Verrucomicrobia bacterium TMED56
TCCATTTCAAGTCTTGAGATATCATTTGACCCTTCCTACGAATTTATTTACCCGGAATCCCCCTGTGCAATGCCCTACCAAAATATGTTTTCATTGGTAAAGGATTACAAGGTCTACTTCAGCGATTCGACTGGCAAGTCATCCCTGCTTTTTGAAGTTGAGGGCAACCAAATGCCAATGAGAAAGCATTTATTTGATACCATTGAGGCAAAAGGTATTGAATTGGAAATTATTTCCACTCATGGAATTAATAGAGCACAGGTTTATCAAGTAAGAGTTTTCCCTTGATCTGAGATTAAATATTCACCTTGCATTGTGCGAATCTTGCATACATGTTTTGGATATAGCCTATGAGAGTTCTTGCCGTTCTTTTCCGTATTTTTAGTTTGCTGGGTTTATTGGCACTGGCTGCTTTGTTGTGGATGAAATTCGACACACAAACAAAGCAGCAAACTTCGTTTTTAGATGAAGTTATTGATGATGCGTATGTAATTTTACAGTCAGAAAAAGAAGCACAGTGGAAAGATATCTCCGAGAAGAAATCTGCTTTCAATGATGTTTTTGATGCGAACGAACAAGTTGCAGATGGCGATGAAAATCTTTTGTCAATTGCGGTGGATTCTTTACGAACATCCGAGGACGGAATTATCAGAAATCAAGATTATCGTGAACGTTTGGACAGTGTTACCAAAGAATACGGTCCCGGTTCTCTTTACTGGGATGCTGAAAATTTAATTTGGAAGATTTCTGATGGATACAAATTGGAATCCCCTGCTGGCTTTCGGGACCCGTTTGAAGATGATTCCAAATTTCCCTTCAAAGATTTGAAGAAAGAGGATGGGACGGTGATAAAGGGAGTTCCCCGCCATCAGCGACTGCGGACCGTGATTGGAATGTTTTACAAAGACCGCCATGATAAATACTCGGAAATTTCAAAACTTCGCACTATGGTGGTTGAAAGAGATGAGGAACTCAGACAATTTCAAAACATGTGGGCCCGCGAGAAAAAGCTCAAAGAGGATACACAGGATGAATTGGCGGACACTCAAATAAAGCTTAAGGGAGTGGAGGCAGATTTAGCTAATGAAAAGCAAGAACGTCAGAATGAAAAGGAAGCTGCCGAACAGCAGATTTTGGTTTTAAACACTCGAGTGGGTGAGATGGAGACTGAAAAGCAGGAAAAAGTAAAGGTGCATGAAGCGGAATTGGATGCAATAAATGAGGAGCACAGAGAGGTTTTGGCAAAAAAACAGGAAGAAATTAGACAGGCAGATGCCGACGGATATAAGAGAGGGATCGAAGAGATGCTTTCAAAACAGCAAGGTGGTGAGGTTGCTGAAAATGATATAACGGAGGAAGTGAATCCATTTTTGTTCAAAAAGGCTGATGTCGGACCTCCTGTCATGAATGAATTAGACGTGATTGCTGTAACCAACCAAAAACAAATTTCAGATATTGGGGCACCAACAACTATCGCCCGGGTAGACAGCAAGACCGGAATGATGCTTTTGCCTTTTGGGCAGGAGCGTGGCGTGGCCCAAGGCACTGTTTTCACGGTATGGAAAGACAAGCGAGAGGCAGCCAGAATAAGAGTGCAAAGTTCTAGGGAAGGATTTCTACTTGCATACATATTGCCAAGATTTGGTGAGCCCCAAAAATTACGCCCAGGAGACTCCATCTATATCATCCCTGAGTTGGAACAAAGTTTGTAATAATTTAAATGAAATCTCCGAAAATTATTAGTTTTATTCTGTTCGTGCTTTTATTCGCTTTTAGCGGTTGTTTTACCGCATCTCCAGATGATGATAGGATGCCCCAAGGTCGTCCAGCCTCTTGGGAATACAGCCTTCCTGGAGGTTTTGATCGAGGCGGATTTAATCGCTGAACCACTTCCCTTCCAAATAAACTTATGGGGGAGTCTGGTTGCCTGTACCTTGTTGCTACTCCGATAGGAAATCTTGATGATTTTTCATTGAGGGCACAAAAAGCACTCAGTTCATGTGATTTGATAGCTTGTGAAGACACGCGAGTTACTAAAAGGCTAACTTCACGGTTTAGTATTTCAAAGCCGATGGTTTCGTATCGTGAGGAAAATGAAAAGAAACAATCAGAATTTTTAGCCCATGAAATATTGAATGGGAAAAATATTTCTTTGGTCTCCGATGCGGGATACCCAAATGTAAGCGATCCTGGTTTTAGATTGGTAAGGGAGTGCAGGCGATTTGGAATTAAAGTGATTCCTATTCCGGGTCCAAATGCTGCGATCACTGCACTCGCAGCATCTGGTTTACCTACACATAATTTTCTTTTTCTAGGTTTTCCACCAAAAGGGAAAGTTGCGTTTAAAAACTTGCTGGCGAAATGGGCACAATTTGAGGGATCATTAATTTTATATCAATCCCGCTATAAAATGCCGTCCACTTTCGAAGTTCTTCTAGATTCTTTTGGCACATCCAGGGTGGTCGCAGTCGCCAGAGAGTTAACCAAAATGCACGAGAGCATTGAGGTGGGTACAATTTCGACAGTTTTTAGCAAATTTCAGGAGAGCAGCAAAAAAGGTGAATTTACTTTAGTGGTAGCCCCTGATCATTTCGAACTTTAGGTATGTTTGATATTGGACAAAAGGTCGCGGTAATTGACATCGGATCCAATACCACAAAAGCATTGATCGTACGAGTTGAACGAGAAAAAATCATACAGGAAGTTGCCAGCAAGAGTCTACCATGCCGATTGATAGACAGTGGGGCATCTGAAATAATCAACTTTTCCAAAGCACAACAGGATCTGGTCCTGTCGACATTAAAAGAGCTGTTTGCTTTTTGTGCACGATATCACGTATTCAAAACAGTCTTGGTGGCAACTGAAGCATTTAGAAAGTCTACTAACTCAGCAAAAGTTAGAAGTGAAATAGAATGTCAGATTGGACAAGAAATCCTCATATTAAGTGGGAAGGAAGAGGCAAAATACATATTTCATGGCTTAACTCTAGATCCTTTAGTCGCCTCAGTCTCTTCCATGCAGGCATTTGACCTTGGGGGTGGGAGTTTGGAAGTTATGCATAGAAATCTAGATGAATTGTCTTTTGCGGAAAGTTTACCTTTAGGAGCCTTGAAAATTTCAGGTAAATTTTTTACCTCTATTGATCTGCCATTAGAGAAAGCCCAAGTCAGCAGTGCCAGAAATATGCTTAATGAGGCATTTAAATATGCTGGACTTTCAACTCAAAAAGAAGCCTCCTTGATTGGATTAGGAGGTGCGGTTTTTTTCTTACGAAAAATCCTCAATCGAGAAGCAGGCATTGCATTTGATGAAAGGTGTCGACTTGATTTTCACAAGATTCAGGAACTTTTTGAAAGATCTGCATCTTTGACGACAGAAGATCGCCTCAAGTCGTTTCCTGATCTTCCGGGAAACAGGGCGGACATTTTTCCAGTTGCCTGCTTAATCATTGCAGAACTTATGAAATTTCTAAAGCAAGACACCTTAATTCATTCCTTCTTCAATTTGAGGTTTGGAGTCGCAGCTTGCTTAGTTTCCAAGCCGGAACTATTCAATGTCTCTGGCCAATAGACAATAGCCCCATGATTTTAGCGAATGGGGTTGTTGGGATATTGAGCTCAATGGGAAAAGAATATCTGACCTAGACCAATCGGGCGGTAAATTTAGTTCTTTCTCGTGGTTGTCTGGGTTGCAGCAAAATAGGAATTCTTCATGAGATGAATTACACTTAATAATCATTGTCAGAATGTTTGTTTGGGCAAGGTCAATGACTTCGTACTCACAATCATCCGGGTTGGTAGGTCGGGAAAACCGTCCCCTATCCGATAGTCGGAAATGAATGACAGATCTTACTTCCTTTGCGAATTCTTGAAAGGTATCTAATCGATCATAATCCAAAGCGTTAACTTCTTCATGTTGGTAAGTATTACGAATTCCTTGCTTGCTGCGTAAAAAATCCTGACCTGCAGAAATCATGGGAATTCCAGGAGAAATAAGCAGAATGAAAATGGCCAACCGGGCTTGCTCTATTTGATCTTTGCTTGGTGAAATCCCGCTATTTTCGTTCGAAGAGCATAAACGGTCAATGAAGGAAAAATCGTCATGTGATTCAAGATAGTTTATGGATTGCCAGGGGAATTGATTTTCGTGGTCCAGTTTTCCCTGTAAAAGTCGGATGACTTCATCTTTATTCCCGTTACCCATACTGAATTTAAGGAGTGATTCCCTGCATCGGTCACTCCAAAGTGAGAAACTCGTCTGATTCATTTCTCTGGGTAAGCGGCCCCGGAAGCTCCAAGGTTCCGCAATTAAAACTACTTTAGGCATGATTTTCATTAACTCACATTGAATTTCGCACAGTAATTCAAATCCTAATAACTCGCCCAGATCGAATCGGAAGCCATCAACATTATAAGTGGTGATCCAGTGTTTTAGACTATCTAAAATCAATTTACGAGTGGGAGCTGAGTCGCACCGCAAGTCATTTCCGCAACCGCTGTGATTGGTTAATCTACCAAGATCATCCGTTGCGAGATATATCTCACGATCAATATTCAACAGATGATTAGGGATTCCAACATGGTTGTAAACTACATCTAAAATTACGGCGATTCCAGCCTCATGGAAGGCATCAACCAACATTCTAAATTCCGTTTCTGCTTTTTCAGGCGAACTTGCGTAATCGGATGATGGGCTAAAAAAATTTACTGGCATATAGCCCCAATGATATTCTTCTTTTTTTCGGGAATCGAATTGTTGAATAGGTTGTAATTCCACGGCGTTGGCCCCAAGTTTTCGGAGATAGCACTGATCGGATTTTAGCCATTCGGCGAGTCCTCTAAATTCGAGCCTCTTTTCGGAGGATATTTCAATTGGAGCCTTTTTGAGTAGATCGCGGATATGAACTTCCACAATAACCAAATCTGAAGGACTGGGAGGTGAAAATGGAACTTTTGAAATTTGTGTATTGCCTTGTGTAATTAACCCAGGCCCTTCCCTTCCGATGCAGGATTTAGCATAAGGGTCCAATACTTTCTTTGAAAAATCCCTGGACGGACAGTCATGATGTGGATGGGTGACTTCATAGAAGTATTTTGCTTTGTGAATTTCTTCATTGTAAAAATATTCCCATACCCCCGAGTCCGTTTTTTGCATAGCAAACGATAAGAATTGATTGGACAAATCATTCGTTGAGATTTTCAGGGAAACCTCTTTTGCCCGTGGTGCGAACAGCCTAAAAGTTCTCTCGGAATAACCGAGATTTTCAGGGACTGATGCAAGCCACCTTTCCACAGGCATAGGGTTTGTGCCGTCAACAATTTGGAATTTTAGGATATCACGCCCTTCCCTTTCTTTACTGAAAATAAAATTACAGCCTCCAGGAATTGATTCTTCTTTGCAGGGAATAAAATCAGGTGGATCAAGCCACTTGCCTTCTGATGTTTTGAACTTGAAGCGGAACTCTGATTTCGAGCGGAATTTTTCAATATGAAATCTGCCACAATGAAAACCATTCCCTTCATTCTGCAGCAACCACTCTTCTTCATTGCTTGTTTGATTGAGCCAATTATTTTCTTCACATGCCAGGAATATTGAAAGGGCCGGATTATTTTCGAAACTAAAACACCCGGTTTCTGCAACAAAGCAAACCTCAGATTTTTCGATAAAGTATCCACCTAACTTGGCTCGCTCAAATGGTGTAAGCAATTCAAATTCCGAACCCAATACTCCAGCTTCCTCAGTTAGGTCATTGGGTAAGCGGTTCCCTTGCCAGTCTTTTTCTAGAAAAACCAGCCCGAATCCGTTGTTTCCTATCCAAACTTTTCCGCCTCGCGAGTACACCTAGATTGGTCATAAAGGAATAGATTGAATTTCGCCAATCGAAAAATTTTGCGGACTTCACAAATTTCGTTACGTTTCATAAATGACCTCGCATTCAAAGATGAAAGTTTTAGTTGCTCTGTCCGGAGGAGTTGACAGTGCGGTGTCTGCGGCAATCCTTTTGGAGCAGGGACTCAGTATTGAAGGTGTTTATGTGAAAACCTGGGAACATGAAGATGATATGCTAGGGGAATGTCCCGGAGCCCAAGATCTAAAGGATGCCAAAAATGTCGCTGCACACCTGGGATTTAACTTTAGAATTCTCAATCTGGTTGATTTTTACAGGACTCACGTGGTCGGTCCGATGGTCAAGGGTTATGCTTCTGGAGTTACTCCAAATCCAGATGTCTTATGCAATCGTGAGATGAAATTTGGTGCTTTGCTAGAATATGCTAAAGCTGAAGGTTTTGAAGCATTGGCTACGGGTCATTATTGTAAAAGAGTAGTTGATGAGAGTGGAGAAGTTCAACTTTGGGAGGGTGCGGACAAGAATAAGGACCAATCCTATTTTCTTTCAAGAATTACCCCTGAACAACTTGAGCATGCAAGATTTCCGCTTGGAGAACACAAAAAGTCAGAGGTACGGGTAAAAGCCCAAAACTTAAATCTTCCAGTAGCCGCAAAAAAAGACAGCCAGGGTATTTGTTTTCTTGGAAAAGTAAAAGTCCCACAGTTTCTATCCCATTTCATTAAAGATCGACCGGGTGAAATTATTACGGTGCATGGTGAGGTAGTCGGCGAGCATCTTGGACTGCATCGATATACTCTTGGACAAAGGCGTGGCATAGGCGTGCCTTCGAACACGGATCATAAAAATTATGTGGTAACTGGAAAGGATGAGGGATCCAATCAATTAATTGTAGCTTTCGAAGACCCCCAAGAGGAGACGCTCTGGGCCAAGGAATTTGAAGTTTCTGAATTGTCCTTCCTTTCGGCTGAAATACCCGTGTCTGTATCTGCATTCCTTGGTAAAGCCAGATATCGAGACCCCTCCACCAGTATTCGCTTCCATCCACTTGGACAGGGGAAGGCTCGAATTGTTTTTCAGGACCCTCAACGGGCCCTTACCCCGGGTCAAGTACTTGCATTTTATGAGGGTGAGCGATTAATGGGTTCAGGCATTTATTCCTTACAGAAGGATGGGCGTGCTGCCCTTTCCGCTTGATTTAAACTATCTAATTTAGATAAAAGTAGATTCCCATGCGACTCCGTCTTTCCAACAAAACCCGTGCCAAGCTTCCGATCGGCGATGATCAGGTTCCTCTTAAGACGAAAGAGAATCTCGAGGAGTACCTACAGTCTGCAATTTCTTTTCTGCAAACCCAGGAGGCGGTGCTTCAGAAAATTCTCAAGATTCTTGAAGAGATTGCTGGTCTGGAAGCAACCATGAAGGCTGATGTCATTCGTAATATTTCGAAAGAGCAGGAAGAAGCCTCTCTGAAAAGATTTAAGCAACTGAGAAGGGAATTGAAAGGATTATCCAAATTGAAGTTCAATGAAAAGACCCTGTTCAGTCAAAACGGTTGCGATTCCTCTTTTAAGCTGTTCCATAAGGCAGGTTCCAGTGCACCCCAGATTAATCAGCCTCCGGCCAAAAGCTACATCGAACCAATCCGCGTAACTCAGGAAGGGTTCAATACGGACGCCCTGAGAAAATCCTTACAAGCCCTGCAGGAAATGCTTGGAAAATCCGATGCGGCCGAGAGCGATCTGCAGACAAGCTTTACGGCTTTGACCACTGAACCGGACGCTTCCAAAAAACTTAGGTTCATCGAAGAAAGAGTAAAGACTTGGGTTTCAGAAGTGATTGAGGGCCATGATGGACTGACAGTCCAAGCCCACCTTTTGAGTAAACGGGTAGATGGTTTGATTGAAGGAACCAATATGGATGTAGAATGAATTCTCCCCGCTCTCCTGCAAATAGTGATGGAGGCGAAGATAAAAGAGCCTTTTTAGGGATACATTATGTAAATTGTGGAGTGTATGGGAGGCTTTATAAAAATAAACGCGGAGATGCATACATCGGACATTGCCCCAAGTGTATGCATTCATTACGAGTGAAAATTGGACCGTCTGGAACTGGTAAACGTTTTTTTAAGTGTTTTTGTTCCTAGGAATTCGTTTTTCATTTTGAATTCATCGATTCCCGTTGTTCTGGTACAAGGATATGGAATTGCTTCAGGCAATACACAAGATCCAAGATTCCCTGGCGGAACAGTATCCATGCAGGTTCCATTCTTTCAGTTAAAAGGACTTGATCTTAGTTCTTATTTTTTCGGCACCTTAAATGTGGATATTTCTCCCTACTCTTTTGAGTTAAAAGATCCGATATTCTCGGTTTCTAACATCAAGTGGTCTGAAGAACTGCCCGCAGAAAATTTTTCCTTCTTTGAGTGTAAGATTGAAAAACCTTCAGACATCGGAAGGGATGTTTATTCTGCACTGGTTTACTGGCCCCACCCATCAACCAAGCCTGGATTTATACAACCAGAAAATAACCTTGAGATTTTGTCCCCCTTTATTCCAGATTTGAATTATGGGGATCCACTTATTCTGACTGCAGAAAAAAATAATATTTTTTTCCGAAAGTGAACCACAATATCTATAAAAGTAAGTAATATTTAAACTTTTTTCGACTTTTCCTTGTTTTCATCTTGTTAACCCAATACAGAGTGAGGTCGAAAGAAATGGAAAATCTCAATTTTGCTACCCGATGGAATATCGACGAAGTCGAATCCAACTACCTAAAATGGTTGAAAGAACCATCCTCACTGGATGCGAATTGGCGTGTCTTCTTTGAAGGTTTTCATCTGGGCTCTGACGGAACTGGAAGTCCTGCAATTTCGGAGAGTCATGAAAGTCATGAGCATACAACCGAGAGTTCAATCAGCGATAACGCTATCGAAAAACACGCCCGCTTGTATGGAGCAATCTATTCTTTTCGGGATATTGGTCACACCCAAGCCACATTTGATCCCCTGAAGGAAAAAATAGACGAAAATCCAAGGCTTACCCTTGAGCGTCTAGGATTTGAGGCATCCGATTTGGATGAAGTTCATTTTACCGGAAATTATCTGGGTGGCGTTCGAATGAAAGTGGGAGAAATATTCAACCGACTGAAGAGAACTTACTGCGGGAATGTCGGAGTCGAGTATCTGCATTTACAATCAACTGAGAAAAGAAGATGGATCCAGTCTAAGATTGAACCCAACGATAATCAGCCTGCTTTTCCCCATGAAGAAAANCTGCGGATTTTGCGAAAAATTATACAGGCTGAAGAATTTGAAAATTTTCTACATACTCGGTATGTCGGCCAAAAGCGTTTTTCACTTGAAGGAGGAGAAAGTTTAATCACCGCACTTGATTCTATTTTTCAAAAATGCCCGGATGAAGGAGTGGAAGAGATTGTCATGGGCATGGCACACCGTGGGCGATTGAATGTTTTGGCCAATGTCATGGGCAAGTCACATGAATTTATTTTCCGGGAATTTTCCGAGAACTTTGTACCAGACGGTGCCCATGGTAGCGGAGATGTTAAGTACCATCTCGGGTACGAATCCGTCCGTACGACTTCGAGTGGGNAGCAGGTAGTCATTCACCTCTCGCCGAACCCTAGCCACCTCGAGGCGGTTAATGGAGTTGTTGAGGGCAAAGCTCGAGCAAGACAGCGTCTGCGTGGAGATGCTGAACGCCGCCGGGTTTTGCCCATATTGATCCATGGGGANGCCGCAATGGCTGGACAGGGAGTGGTTGCCGAGGTATTTAATTTCTCAAAATTACCCGGGTATCGCACGGGTGGGACCGTTCATGTCGTAGTCAATAATCAGATCGGATTTACCACGGATCCTACCGATGCCCGTTCAAGTCTCTACTGCACGGATGTTGCAAAGATTATTGAAGCTCCAATTTTCCATGTAAATGGAAATGATCCCCTGGCGGTTGCCATGGTTGCGGAACTTGCCTTGTCTTACAGACAAAAATTCCAGGAGGATGTGGTCATCGATGTTAATTGCTACCGCAAGCATGGTCATAATGAAGCTGATGATCCTGCCTTCACTCAACCCATTCTGTATCATCGAATCAAACAGATGTCCTCAATCTCGAACATACTAGCGGATCAGTTGGTAAAGGATGGAGATTTGAACAGGGAAGAGTCGGATGAAATTCACAAACGCCTCCGTCGACAATTAGATGCATCGCTGGAAAAAGTGCGGACAGTCAAAAAATCGAGTACTTTTGATGGTTCAGTGGCAATTCATCAAATTCCCTTTGATTTTGCACCTGTGGAAACAGCGGTTTCCAAAAAAGAATTGGAAAAAGTGGCTCGTGCTCTGACGAACTTTCCTGATGGATTTAATTTGAATCCTAAAATCAAGCGTCAGATTGAAGGGAAGGCCAAAAATTTCAAGAGTGGACGAGGTATTGACTGGGGCATGGCGGAGCAGTTGGCATTTGGTTCTCTCATGCTTGAAGGAACTCCGGTCCGGCTTTCCGGTCAGGATAGTGAGCGTGGAACCTTCAGTCATAGGCACACTGCCTGGTATGATTCCAAGGATCGGACCCGATATGTTCCACTGTTGGAGATGGAAGACCGTAAAGGTAAATTTTGTGTTTACAATTCTCTCCTTTCAGAAGCTGCGGTTTTGGCTTTCGATTATGGATATTCTCTCGATTACCCCAGCATGCTTGCAATCTGGGAGGCACAGTTTGGAGATTTTGCCAACGGTGCCCAGGTTATTATTGATCAGTTCATCATGAGCGGAGAAGACAAATGGGGTGCTGTCTCTGACTTGGTTCTTCTTCTTCCTCATGGATTTGAAGGGCAAGGTCCCGAGCACAGTTCCGCGAGGTTAGAGCGATTTCTTCAAGGTTGTGCTGAGGACAATATCGTAGTTGCGAATTTAAGCACTCCCGCT
>NHDJ01000052.1 GCA_002167265.1 Verrucomicrobia bacterium TMED56
ATATAAAGATAGTACGGGAGATAGAGATAAATAATCCACCGCAATATGTACTTAGATGTGATTTAACAAACAAATTGTTTCCACCACAAAGTCATAACCTTTACGAAAATATCATAGAAGGTGAAATAATAAAAAATCACTTTAAATACAATAAAGAAAAATTAGTGTCCAAACAAAAACAAACAACAGAAGACTCAGATATTGAAGAATTTGTAAAAAGTGGGATTCAGGAAGTTTTATTTATGATTGAGGGTATCAAAAAAGAATATCAAAGTATTGATATTTTAATGGGTGATATAGAAAATATGTACTTCAATAATTTCTTTGAAGTTAAAGATAAAATAAAGATTAATGTTAAAAAAATGACGGAAGAAATGTTTAGTAAAAGAATAATAGATGAACTACCTGAAAAAAGAATTGTGCTGTCAAAAATTAGAAGTTGTTTAACATCGATATTTAAAAAAACAAAATATGACATTCAAAACATTAATGGACAGTCATATATATGTGCTTATAGAAAAAATAAAGTCGACCTAGATTCACTTAACGATATTTCAAAAAAAATTCTGCTAGAGTTGTCAGGAAAGAAAGATCTTAAAACCAAGATCCTTATCGAAACAATTAAAGATTCTGAAATAACTGGGATCGACATTTTAAAACAAATAAAATGGTTAGCAACGGAAGGAATAATTAAACAGTTTACTAACGGAAAAATTATTTCAAATACTAGTAAACTTTAAAAATCTACTATTAATATCAACCGTTTCTAATAATAATAAAAATGAAGGTATATTAATGTTAAGTTTTACAGTAGACCATTCTGTCAGAATTATCGTTGCTTCATCAATATGCTCCTCAATCTCTGAATGATAGAATCTTTCGTGATTGGAAATATGATAAAAATCACAATGTATAATTTTTACTTCGCCCACATTTATTGATACTTTATTAAATGTCGGACTACTCATTTCATAATGACCATAAATTTCTCCAATTTTTTTACTTATAAATGTTTTTCCAGTTCCTAGTTCACCATTTAAGTGTATAACATAAGGTAAAGCAATACAACCAATTCTACTTTTGATTATACAGGCAGTTTCCTCAGGACTTCTCGATAATGATTGCCAAATTCTTTCTGTTTTCACATCAACTTAAAGTAATTAATAATAGCATAATCGTATTAAACGCTGAATGTACCAATATTGGATAAAGTAAATTTCCAAATTTCTCGTATATGTATGTTACAAATAACGAGAAGAAAAATAAGATCACAAATGTTAATATATTTTGATGGAAAATACTGAAAATCAAACTGCTTATTATCGCTGATATTCCATAACATGTAATCGTCTTGAATGTTCTGTAAAGTAATCCTCTAAATATCGTTTCTTCTATTATTGGGATAATAAGGCATGTGAATAATATTACTTCAAAATAATCTATATTTCCATCTCTTATTTTACTCACAACACTCTGTTCTTCAAATTCTGGTAATACATTTTTACATACTGTTGAAAGAATCAAGATTATTAACAAAAATAGTATAAATTGTATGCTACAATAAATTAATTTTCTTAAACTGATTGTATTATTTTTAGATTTTGTTGTGTATGTTGCGTAAATTATCGTTATTAATATGCATAGTTCATTTAAGAAAAGAAATAAAAAAAGACCAATTATGGTTAAAATATACCATTCTCTTCTATCAAATATTTGTATACTTTGCATTCACAATATTTTAATTATTATACAAGCATTTACCTCCGACAAAGGTTTTTTCAATTGATCCTTTAAATTCTTTTTCATCGAATGGTAAATTACAGCCTCCTGTTTCTTTTTTGGATCTTTTTATAATTGTTGTTTTTTTCGGATCGTATATTAGAAAATCAGCACTATATCCTTTCTTAAAGCTTCCATGATCTATTCCAAGTATTTTAGCCGGGTTTTCTGAAAGTTTTTTTGTTGCAGTAAGTAAAGCTTCCTCTTCGCCTAATCCTATAATTTCAAGGAATTGTAGCAAAGAGTTTTCTAATCCTATTGTACCCGCTGGTGCTAGATCAAACTCTCTGCTTTTATGATGAAAGCCAAAGGGTTGATGACCAGTACTTACTGCATCAATAATATCTTGCCTTATTCCCCTGATTAATTCTCTTCTATCTTCTTCTTCTCGGAATGGCGGATATGCCTTGGAGAGTGAATCAAATGTTTTTATTTTTTCTTCCGTGTGAAAAAGGTGATTTGATGTGACATCACAGCTAATTTCCACTTTTTCTTCTTTTGCTTTTTTTATCATTTCAACAGAACCNTTTGATGATACTGATGATAGATGTATCCTTGCNCCACTGTACTTCGCTACNAGTATTGCTCTTTGTACAAACAATTCTTCAGAAATTCTTGGCGACCCTTTAAGCCCCATTTTCAATGACAAAAGGCTTTCATGTGCACTAGCATCTGGTGATGTTGAATAATCTCTCGGGAGTTCAATTATTGGCAAGTCAAACATTGATGCATATTCAACTGCTTTATAGAATATTTGATTATNTTGCGGACTATTTGGGCAATCTGAAACAGCTACTATACCTGCCTCTTTGAGAGACCCCAATGGTGCAAGTCTGGATCCCTCAGCCGACAGAGTTAGGCAACCTGATAAATAAATATTTATGTCGTTTGTATTTAAAATGCTGTCCTGAAGATATCTAATTGTTTCAGGATTGTCTGCCCAGGCGGACAGTGCTGGCATAGCAAGAATAGAAGTGTANCCCCCAGATAATGCCTTTTCTCCAATTGCTTCAATACTTTTTCTAAAACTGATTCCCGGTTGTCTTAAGTGACACCTCAAATCTATAAGTCCAGGTAAGATATATTTTTTATCTGCAGAAATTATTGTGCATTCTTTTTCATTTATTTCCTCGTTCAAGTCCAAAAACAATCCGTCTCTTACATACAAATCTTTTTTTTCCACAGACTGATTAATCGGGTCCACTATTGTGCCACCTTTTATAACGAGCTTATCCATCATTCTATTTTCCTTTTGAACAACATAGGTATAAAATTGCCATTCTTACGCATACTCCATTTGTAACTTGATCTAAAATTACTGAATTTTTTGAATCTGCAAGATTTGAATCGATTTCTACTCCTCTATTAATTGGTCCTGGGTGTAAAATTAGAGTAGTATCATCTGGTTGGCATTCATCTTCCCTGAGTCCNAACATCTTAGAATATTCTTCGAGGGACGGAAAATGAGTCTCAGTCTGCCTTTCATGTTGAATTCTCAACAACATTATTGCGTCGGCTCCTTCAATAGCCTTACTTAAATTGTATGAAACAGAAACTCCTAGTTCTTCAAATTTTCTTGGAACCAGAGTGGATGGCCCCGCTAAAGTAATCTGTGCACCTAATTTAAGCATCCCCCATATGTTCGACCTTGCCACTCGACTAAAGAGTATATCACCTAAAATAGTAATTTTTTTCCCCCGTAAAGTTCCTAATTTTTCACGCAAAGTAAAAATGTCGAGCAAAGCCTGACTGGGATGCTCATGAGCACCATCTCCAGCGTTAATTATTGGCACTTTGATCAGTTCAGAAAGGAATAAGGGGGAACCTGGAGAGGAATGCCTCAATACTATCGCATCTGCCCCCAAGGCTTCAATGTTGCTAGCCGTATCCCTTAAGGATTCCCCTTTTGTGAGACTGCTTGATTTTTCTGAAATCGAAATAACATCGGCTTCTAGGCTTTTAGCTGCAACTTCAAAAGCAACTCTGGTTCTTGTACTTGGTTCAAGGAATAAATTTACTACTCGCTTTCCTTTTAAATTTGCAGGTGCAATTTTACTATTTGATTTAAACTTTTTAAATTGCTTGGCTGTGTCTAGTAAAAGCTCAATTTCATCGGAACTTAGCTCTTGGATACCAAGAAGCGATCTTCTTTTCCATTCTGACTTTACCATAAAAGTTGTTGGGCAACATCTTCATTTATTGATTGTTCGCCGGAATGTGGAAGGTGTTTGGGGGATGACCCTGTATTTTCGTTAAGATTCTTATCTTTTTTTGCAATCATAGTTCTCAAAATATCAAAGGTTTTCTGCTTAATCCATAGGTAGGTTGGGGAATTTTCGCGATAATCTGCCGGTCCATTATTATGGACTCTCCCATGTTCAACAAGATCGCAACTTTGTTCAAATTCCTTTTCATTAGAGGGATCATAAACGGCATATGTTTTTCCGCCCATACCCTTTACAACTGCAAAGACCGGGACATCGCTTGGGCCATCTGCGACATAGATCATTTGGTCCACAGGAATGCGACGTGCTTCGTGGGGAATTGATGAATTTACATCGATTTTAGGATTTTTGTTTGAACCTTTATTGATTTCAAAAATAAATCTTGTCTTTATGGTGTTGTCTACCGTCATCCCAACCTGTGAAATTTCCAGATCTAAGGGCAGGGATAGCTCTGTTTGACTGGTATATTTAGGCGGTAAAGGTGATTCAATAAATTCACAGGCAAAAACATCCTCAACAAAAGGAAAAATTTTGCTTCCTTTTATCATAGGGGACAGGCCTGTACTAATGATGTAGTGCTCCAGTTTGAAATCGTGATCGATAAATTCTTCCAACTTTGGAATTTCTGCAAGTGTCTGAAAAAGATTTGGAAGTCCGGGGCAAAATTCTAATTTTTCCCCAAAACCTGAAAGCTTTTGATTAGTTAATCCCCTCATGGGTCCATTTTTTACATAGCTTAAAAGATGATTCAAATATATCGTATCGCTTGATACATTACATCCTCTTTGTAGGTAAATTTCTGGCAATTTATTTACTTCCTCCCAAAAGACAGACTCATTTATGTTATAATATTCAAAAAGGGGAGTTTGCATATAACCGGGAATCAAAGTTTTATCAAAATCCCATATACAAGCTACAATGTTTTGCCCGTAGGGATGAGTCATTTTACTGGCTCGCATTTTAATTAATAAGAATTAAGAACATTACTAGAAAGTGTTTTAATGGAAAATCTGCCAAATATCGAGCCGTTTCGATCGCGCTTCAGCGAACTAGAAAATTTATTATCTTTACCCGAAACATTCAAAGACAACCTCATTGCAACTGAATTGTCAAAAGAGCATAGAAGACTTAAGGGTATTCTAGAAATTTTTGACAAGATTATAAATTGCGAAGATCATTATCAGCAGAGTTTGGCTTTGGTTGACGACCCTGAAATGGGGCAAGCTGCTAAAGAAGAAGTTGAATCACTGGAAAGAGAGATTTCAGGGCTTAAGGATAATCTTATGCTTTCTATGCTTCCGCCGGATCCTGAAGCAGGAAAAAACACTATTGTTGAGATTCGGGCTGGAGCGGGTGGAGATGAAGCATCGCTTTTTGCCGGTGATCTGTTTCGGATGTATTCTCGTTACGCAGAACATAAAGGTTGGATGGTTGAATGCCTCAGTCAAAGCAATTCTGAAACAGGAGGCTTTAAGGAAGTAGTATTCATTATTAAAGGAGAAGACGCTTGGTCCAAAATGAAATTTGAAAGTGGAGTTCATCGGGTTCAAAGAATACCAGTAACCGAAGCCGGGGGAAGAATTCATACTTCTACTTCTACAGTGGCAGTACTACCTGAAGCAAAAGACGTTGAAATCATGATAGATCCGAGTGATCTTGAAATAAGCATCTGTCGAGCAAGCGGACCTGGAGGACAAGGAGTGAATACCACCGACTCAGCAGTTCAAATACAGCATATTCCTAGCGGAATATCCGTTTATTGTGCTGATGAAAGGTCACAACTTAAAAATAAAAATAAAGCAATGACTGTACTTCGGAGCAGACTTATGCAAAAGAAACAGGAAGAAGAAAACAGGAAATATGCCCAAAACCGAAAAAGTCAAGTAGGCACAGGGGACCGTAGCGAGAGAATAAGGACATACAATTTTCCTCAAAGTAGAATCACTGATCACAGAGTCAATTACACTTCACATGCTCTGCAGGAAACTATGATGGGTGAAATTGACCATATTATTGATTTTCTTGAAAGTGAAGATCTTAAAGAAAAAATACGGGATATACATATAAATGAGTGAACAATTCTCTGTTCTTGAAATTTTAAAAAAATCTACNGAATTTTTGTTAAAAAAGGGAATTTCTACAGCAAAATCAGATTCTGAATGGATCCTTTGTGAATTTTTGAAAATCNATAAAATTGATATATATCTTGATAATGGTAAAATAACCGATTCAAAAATAATAGACTTAATCCGTTCTGCAGTGGTTAGAAGAGCGAAGCGGGAACCCCTACAGCATATTACAGGAAATGTAGATTTTTGCTCGATAAACTTGAAATGTGATACAAGAGCTTTGATTCCTAGATATGAAACCGAACAATTAGTCGATATAGTTGCAAAAAATATTCCTCTCNATTTTCAGGGGAAGATAATTGATTTTGGAACCGGAAGTGGAGCAATAGCTATTGCATTGGCAAAGCAATTTGAGAAGGCCTCATTTTTTGCCTACGATAAATCTGAACAAGCTATCTCGCTGGCAAAAGAAAACGCTGAGGTAAACAAGTGCTCCAATCAAATAGTTTTCAGGTCATTTGATTGGCAAAGTGATTCATTCACATTCGAAAAAAGTGATGTTTTAGTTTCAAATCCTCCATATCTATCAAAGGAGGAGTGGTGTTTAGCTGAACCTGAAGTAAAGAATTATGATCCATTCGATGCATTAGTTTCACAAGATAAAGGGTATTCAGACTTGAAAAGAATTCTTGAGATATCACCATGTGTACTTAAAAAAACAGGAATGCTAGCATTTGAAATGGGGCACCTGCAAGCCGAGCATGTACAAGAGTTGGCGATGAATAATTTTAAAAATATTACAATCGAAAAAGATTTTTCCGGAAAGAGAAGGTATCTTTTAGCATGGTTAGCTTAGATGTTGGGAGTTTCGTTTTTTAAACTCTTTGTGACAGATTTCATCNCGAGTTTAATTTGAAAATGGTCTTTCAGGATCTTTAACGATTCATTTAGAGGGATATCCAGATCAACAGGTTTAATAAAAGNGGAAGTATCTTTCGATGCATTGTCGTCAAACCCGCGNACTCTTCTTGATTCGTTGATCTGCTCACTTACAACACTAAGGACAATGTCCTTACTGGGAAATGAAAGATCCTCAAAGTCGTCATACTGAGATTTAAAAGCTTCGTTTCTAATATTTTCCTCATATCGCTGAGTTATCCTTTTATTAACATCAAGAGANAAACTTTTAGTTTCTCTTCTGCTTTTAAAAAATTTGATGTTCTGATCTAGATAATTAAAAATGGGTGAATCGGATCGTCTTTCTTTTGTTTTCTCGCTTAAAAATTCCAGATCCTCTTTAGAAAAAGAGTATTGATCTATGGTTTTCCGAAAATTAACAGGTGCAATACTGTCATTTTGAAGTGCGTTATCTAAATCAGATTCACCAATCGGCAAAAACATATTTATTGATGGGATTGAGATATCACTATTAACACCATTAATCTGAGTACTTTTTCCACTAGGCAGATAATATTTCTGAATAGTTATTTTTGCTGCACTTGTCTTTCCTAAACTTCTATTCCCCAATAGATTGAAAGGCAAATTCATTTGAATCATTGATTGAACAGTGCCTTTTCCGTGAGTAGATTTATCCCCTACTATAATTGCCCGGTTATGATCCTGAAGAGCACCTGCTACTATTTCTGAGGCTGAAGCTGAATATCTTGATACTAAAGTGATTAGAGGTCCATTCCATGCAATTTTTGGATTAAAATCAAATTTTTTTCGGATTTTTCCATCCGTATTCTTAACCTGAACAACAGGACCTCGTGAAATAAACAATCCGGTTAAATTNACTGCTTCACTAAGNTAACCGCCTCCATTGCGCCTCAAATCCAAAACCAGNCCTTTAATATTAAAGTTTTTTAATTCATTGATCAACTCCTCAACNTCATCGGTTGCTTTTGGACCGTTTCCTGATGAACCATAAAATGATGGCAACTCCACGACACCAAAATTTACTTTTTCATCGTTGATTTCGATCTGTTTCACATAAGCTTTTGCAAGATTTTCAGTTAACTTAATTTTATCTCTTACAATCCGTATCTCTTTTGTTTCAGTTGGGTTTTTTATAGGTCTAATTTCAAGTCTGACAGAAGTATCCTTGGGGCCTTTTATTAAATCGACAATTTTTGTTAACTTCATATCGACTACATCCACGAACTCACCTTCTGACTGTGCGACCTTAAGTATGATATCCTCAGGCTCAAGCTCTCTNGAGGCTTCTGCAGGTCCCCCCGGCAAAAGTGATTTAATTGTGCAATATCCATCCTCGTCTTGAAGTCTTGCACCAATTCCTACGAACTCATTATTCATTGCTTGGTCAAACTTTTCCTTCTCTTTCATGTTCATAAAGACCGTGTGCGGGTCAAACATGTGGGTTAATGTTGTTAAATAAATTTCTTGTACGTCGCTTGCTTCAAGTTCTTCAATATTCTTGATCCACCTAGAATAACTCCTTGTAAGGTTTTCCCTTGATTCTGATATGTATTGGTTTAACTCATTTTTATCTTTGGTGAGTTTTGACTTATTACTATCAGTTTGTTGAACAATTTCTCTAATGTATTCAAAACTTATTAATTTTTTCCAAATATCATCAAGCGATTTTTCCGAATCACACCAGTCTGCGTCCTCACGATTAACCGTATGGTTTTTATCCAAATAAATATCAGGGGTTTCCTCAATTTGGCCAAGCACCCAACTTAACCTAGCAATAGCTTTTTGTTTATATTTATTAAAAATCTCAAATCCAGGCAGTAAGTTACCCTGTTGAAAGTGTGTAACAAGTGTACTTTTGTAATTGTTTTGAAATTCTGATATTTCATTATTAGTGAANTAAAGTTTTTGTTTATCTAGCTTTGTTATGTACCTGTTAATAAAGGAAGTCGTGTTTAAATCAGAAATGCCGAGTTTATTGTAATGAGCCTGNTCAAGTACNTTCATAAGCCANTGCGTCTCATGCTTCATCATGGCATTGGGAAATAGTTCTTTGGTGTCCGCAAAGAGCGTGTTTGATATAACAAGCAAGCTGAAAAATACCTTGATTGGGATAAGTCGAAATTTAAATTTTGGATTCATAAATTATAGGTCTTTTTCGCTAAATAGGCTCTTTGCTTTTTCCAGTATATTTTTTTCTTCTTTTGTAAGACTGCCAAAACCGTGTTCATTTATTTTATCAAGGATCCGGTTTACATCATCTTCCAGGTCAGATGCTTTAGGAAAATTAATTTTATATGAAGAAGTTCCATGTGACTCTTTGCGAGAATATGGATTGATGTTAACTTTAGGGTTTGATGCAAACTTAAATCTAGGGATTGAAAAGCCGGCGGATTCAAGCTTGTGTACTATAAAGCCGGCTAAGGCTCCNCCAAGATGAGCGGAATGAGCAATGTTTGAAGATTGTCCACTGGGTAATTCTGAAAAAATGAATCCGTATATTTCAATCCCTAATATCCCAAAAAGTATGTACTTGGGCTTCATTCTTACAGGTATTAGTAACAACAACAGAAAAGTAATGGTATCGTTTGGTTTCCGTAAACAAAAGAAAGTCAAGCTGCCCATTACAAAAGCTGAAGCTCCAATAAGTTGGGATTGGCTTCCGTGGTTAAACATAAGCCAACAAATAGAACCTAAAAACACGCTGCATGAAATTAGAAAGTAATATTCTGGTTTATCTAGCATTCGTTCGACTGTCCTGGATATAAAGTGTATTCCGAGCAGATTAAATAAGAGATGTATAATGTCCTCATGAAACAAACTGTATGTCAAAACTGACCAAATATAACCATTTTCGAGGTATTGAGAATTACAACCAAGATAGGCAGAAGATATAATATCTACACTGCCAATTCTAAAAATTGACTGTATCACGAACGAAGCAATCAACGAAATAATAATTAAGTCAGTAGTAGATTTGAGACTAACACCCAATGGTTTCCTCATATATTGACGGTCGTACAGCACGAGTTTAAATTATTACCAAGGTTTCAATATGCAAACATAGAATTAGTAAATATTTGTGATAAAAAAAATACCAAGTTCGACTGCCTTAATGATATTTTGCTTTAGTTATCCATTATTGGATAACGATGTTGCGGTTCAATACATGTTCCTTGGGTACTCATATGCTCTAGTATTTTCGATACACATTGGAACAAAGATTAGGTATATTGGCGTTTGTACGGCTTTATTTGTTTGCCTTCTTAATTTTATACCGAAGAAAGAAAAATATATTCATAAAAACGATAATTTTGAAAGAATTGATATACGACAAGAGATTTTAATATGGGCAAAAGTAATTTCAGACAGCAATTATGATGCTGATGGAAATCAAATTTGTGAAGTAGAGATATTAAAAACAGCCAAAGCTCTTAATAATTTTAATTCTCGTACGGCATATTTCAAAAACCATAAGAAGTATTATAAAAATGGCTCATTTTTGAAAATAAAAGCTAATGTTAAAACCGTCTCAAGAAATTTAAGTGATCTTAAAAGTACAGAATTAAAAGATTATAAGGTGATTGATTTTAGAGACAGTATAATAAACCAAAAAAGAAAAGGGGTAATCAATGCGGTTGGTATCAATGATCAAAGTAAATCATTTATGTCAGCATTTATTTTTGGAGACAAAAGCAAGCTTACAAAAACTGATATAAATAATTTTAAGTTATCCGGAACATTGCATATCTTCGCTGTAAGCGGTCTCCACATAGGTTGTTTATTTTTATTACTTACCATTTTAATTAAAATGTTCAAAATTCCTGATATTTTTCAAAAAATAATAGTTTTGTGTATTCTTTTCTTCTTTTTATTTTTAGTTGATTTTTCTGTTTCCTCAGTACGTGCATACACCATGATCACTGTCTGGGTTGTAGCAAGTTCTGCAGGCTTAAGGACAAATAATATGTCTTCGTTGTGTGTAGCATTCATTATCACTATTTTGACAACTCCTGATAATTTTGAAAGTGTAGGTTTTCTATTGTCCATATCAGTTGTTACCTCTATAATTTGGCTAAACGGTACTGGTATCGATAAAGGTTTTAAAAAAAGAAATTTTCTTCAAACTACAATTTTACTTAATTATAGTGCATTTTGGGGAAGTTTTTTAATTATTGCTCATTCTTTTTCAATGATTGTTCCTTCTTCATTATTTTCTAACCTTCTTCTTATTCCGATGGTGAGTTTCATAATGCCATTTTCAATTTTCATTCTTATATTAAGCTTAATTTGTAAAATAGAATTTTTAAATCTCTTATATGATTGGATAATTAATCTACTATTTATTTTTTGTGAAATGATTGCAAATCTTCCTTTCTCTCATTTTTCTATCGAACCAGGTACTACTATTGTATATATTAAATATTATTTTTTTATTGGTACTTTACTATGTTCTTATAATTACTTTAAAAATTTANATACTCGTTTGTTATTACTACCATTAATAGTGATTTTAATTTTTTCTTTCTAGTTTTTTTGAAACTAACAGTTGTAAGTTTATTATCTTTCATGGTATTAATTTATAATGTATCCAGTCGATTCATTAAAGTTTTGGTCTCAAGGTAAAGGACATTGGAAAGATTGTTCTGACAACGATTGGAATGATTGGCGTTGGCAAATGAAGAATTCCATAAAATCTGCAGATGGTTTTTCTAAATATATTCAACTTTCCAGCGATGAGATTGCAGGCCTNAATTTTGCGAGTAATAGACTTTCTGTATCGGTTACTCCCTATTTCTTAAATTTAATGGATCCTGTTGATCCGAACTGCCCAATCAGAAAGCAAATAATCCCACGTAATGCTGAGTCAGAGTATTTACCTGAAGAAATTTGGGATCCAGTCAGCGAAGAGAGTTCCATGCCTGTATCTTCAATTGTNCACAGATATCCTGACAGGGTTCTTTTTCTAGTTACTGATAGGTGTGCTTCTTATTGTAGATACTGCACACGGAGTAGATTAGTCTCAAATGCACAGGGCTATGGATTTAGTCCAAANATTAACGAAGGNATTGAATATATTAAGAGNAACAAAACTGTTCGTGATGTCTTACTAAGTGGCGGGGATCCATTATTGCTGTCAGACCAGAAGTTGTCTTTCATATTAGATTCACTTTCTAAAATTGAACATGTTGAGTTNATTAGAATTGGGACGCGTGTGCCAGTGTTTCTTCCNCAACGAATAAANTCCCANTTATTAAGGCTACTGGATAAGATAGATAACCTTTGGATGAGTATACATGTCAATCATCCCAAGGAATGTACTTTAGATTTAAGAAAGGCTACACTTGCACTTGCTAAAGNTGGCATACCACTTGGTAACCAGTCGGTTTTGATGAAAGACATCAATGACAATGTGGGTGTTATGAAAAGTCTTATTCACAGACTTTTAATGATGAAAGTTAGACCCTATTATTTATATCAGTGTGACCTTATTAAAGGAAGCTCCCATTTTAGAACAGACCCAAAAGTTGGTCTAGAAATAATAAAGGGTCTCAGGGGACATACTTCCGGGTATGCTATTCCTCAATTTGTGATTGATTCTCCAAATGGAGGCGGCAAAATACCCCTATCTCCAAATTATGCCAACTTCTTAGATGATGGTTCGATATATTTAAAAAATTATTCTGGAAAAACCTGTCATTATCCATCAGTTGAAGAAAAACACTCTTTTATTATGGATTNAAGTTTAATCAGTACGTATTGGCATAACTACACACAATATNGATATATTATTGTCACTAGAGGGCTCAACTTTAAACACACCTGGACTCATATCATCTCTAAACTCTAAGATGATTTTATCTTTCCTAACAGACTTGAGTGGATCTAAAATAAACTTTGGATTAAAAGAAACTGTTGCATCTTCTCCCTCATAATCGATAGGTAAATTTTCACAGGCATCTCCCATTAGACTTTGGCCTGTAATTTCCATTTCTTGAGACTTTATTTTTAAGGTAATTCTTTCATCTGAAATTAAAGCTGCCCTGCTAACGCATTCTTGCATTAATTCTCTCTCCACTCCCGCCTTTTTAAAATTATCCTTTGGAATTACTTGCTTAAAGTTTGGATANTTTCCTTCNACAACTTTTGAAATTAACTGAATGGATCCTCTCAAGCCTTGATCATCGTGTTTTTCTTCTGACACNTTAAGTTCNATTTCCACTTGCCTGTCAGTAAAGGATATTTGAATCATATCACCAACGCGTGGCAACTTTTCTAGTTCATTAACGGTCATGGAAGGCAGAATAAATTCACACAAGCTTTCTGCATTTTCTTCCTTCAATGCTGTTCCNGCTACTGCCAATCTCCGACCATCAGTTGCAACTAAAGACAAGTCCTTCTTGTCTTTTTTAAAAAANACACCTTTCAACATGTACCGTTCTTCATTAATAGACTGTGCATAAGATACACTTTTNAGCATTTCCAAAACCTCATCCCTGGGAATTGAGAAGGAGTCTTTTTGATCTAATACTGGCAAGGGGGGNTATTCTTTGCTATCTATTCCAAGAAGATTGAAAGTTGATCCCCTCGTACTTATGTTTACCTTTGTAACACCACTGGATTCAATTGATACCTCAATATCTGCCAATTCNCTGACAATTCTTGATAATTCTTTGACGGGTAAAGTAACTGATCCCTCTTCCTCAACCGTGGCTTTTACGCAGCACCTAATTCCTAAATCTAAATTCGTNGTAGTAAGAAAAACAGTGTTTTCTTTGGCTTCCAGTAAAACATTTTGGAGTATGGGCATTGTTTTTCTAGAGCTAACCACATTCGAAACAAGCTGTAGTCCAGAATTAAAATGGTCTCTGTTTATCTTAAATTTCATCTACAATCTAATGGTACAAAGGTTAAAGATATTCAACCTAGAAATATAAATAAAGAAGTTATCTAAAANATTCTCTTATTATTATAAATGCTAAAAACTATAAGAAGTTTGAAAGCCTTTGAATATNATAGCTTTACGGCAGATACAGTCGGGTAATAAAAAGAGCATAAAAACAAGTAAAAAAAAGTTTTGTTAAAAAAAAAGAATAAGCANAAGAAATGTAACNGTTTATTTACTTGTTCTTGGTAAGACTCTCTAAATACTCCCAGAAAGAATTGTGGTTTTCAAGAACTGCAATTTCTGAAGACGGCAATTTACAACGGACCAGAAAATCATTTAATGAATTTTTAGGAAGAATAAAGTGACAATGCAGAGANGGCCCGTTTCTTTCAAAATAAATCCTTAATTCCTTCATTTTCATTCGATAGAATAATTTTCCTTTCCAATGGAACTTTCCCACATTAGAATCTTTATCTTCAAAAATGTCGCCGCTTGTTGAACTCAACTTTTCCATAAGATTCAATTGTTCGCTTTGAATAAGTGAATTCATTACTGAAAGACTTTGTTTGGAAAATGTTACTTGAAACATTATTTACTCTATTACCTTAAAAGGGCCAAAAATGCCAAATATAAATCTACATACTCGAAGAATTGATTGGGCAGCAGAGGTAATGAACCATGAAGCTTCTTCTATAAAGNAAACAGTTAAGTCATTAGATGAAAATTTTTCCAAAGCAATTGATATACTTCTTGTAGAAANGGGTAAAATTATTGTTACNGGAATTGGTAAATCAGGTCATTTAGGAAAAAGAGTTGCCGCCACATTATGCAGTACTGGAACCTCGGCTGCGTTTCTTCATCCCGCAGAAGCAGTTCATGGAGATTTGGGAATTCACCAAGCAGGAGATCCCGTAATCTTTCTTTCCAATAGCGGATCTACACCAGAATTATTATTTTTAGAACCGATTTTTAGAACTCGGGGATCTAAAATTGTTGGAATGCTGGGAAAAATTCCATCTAAATTGTCATCAAAGATGGATGTNGCACTTGATGTTTCGGTTGTTAATGAAGCAGACCCTCTGGGGATAGTACCAACCTCAAGTTGCTCCGTGGCAGCAGCAATGGCAGACGCCATAGCTTCCGTGTTGATGAAAGAAAAAAACTTTACAAAGACAGACTACGCCCTGACCCATCCTGCTGGTCAACTNGGTAGAAATTTACTCCTGAAAGTTTCAGATGTNATGCATGACCGGAACTGTGTTGCTATCGTTAATCAAGAATCTGACTTCAACAAACTTATATTGACAATGACAAACTTTCCCCTGGGGGCTGCCTGTGTTGAAGANGGCGATAAATTGATAGGTATANTAACTGATGGNGATATCAGGCGAAACTTACAGAGAACAAATAAGTTGGATGAAATAAANGTAAAAGAAATTATGAATAAAAATTTTACAGTGGCTAATCCTGANATGTCANTAGGAGATGCATTAAAATTGATGGAAGAAAGGCAGTCTGCTATATCAGTACTTCCGGTTGTTGATTCGGCTTCATCGAAATTATTGGGAATGATTAGACTGCACGATATTTATTCTTAATATAAAGTTTAAATTACTTTTTTAAATTCATGAAAAAAAACCTATTGTTTTTACTTACAACCGTTTTTGCGGTGGCGACATGTATTATACTGATGAAGTTAAAAACCGCACACGACGAGTATCTCATTTGGAAAACTAAGAAAGCTGTATTGGAAAAAGAGCTAGAAGTTTTACAAAAAGAAGTTAAGACAAANAGTGAGTTCCTCTATAAATTACGTGANAATCCAGAATTTCAAANTGATGTAGCCAGAAGAGAGTTGGGGTTCGGTACTACAAATGAAACAACATTCAGGTTTTCAGAAGACTGATCATTNCTGCAAAAAATTTCCATGCAAATTACAAAAGACAAACTAAACTCCGCTCAAGAAAACGGAAACCTTCAACTAAAAGCGCTTGAAAATTTATTAGATTATACAAATNATGACGAANTGCCTGACTGGATAAGCGGGTCTATTGAAGAATTGCTGGATCAAGAAAATTGGGAGGAATTAAATTTACGTTTTGGGGCGAAAATTTCTTTCGGAACAGGAGGTATGAGGGGTAGAACAATTTCAAAATCACCCACCTCCCATGAATTAGGTNCAGCTTCCGAAGGNNATACCCCAGACCATGCAGCGGTAGGGACAAGTAATTTTAATGAAATTAATTTATTAAGGGCCACAAAAGCACTCTTTGAGTTTACAAAGGAATGGACTGCGGGGGAGGGAATTTTAGAGGCACCACGCGTTGTTATTGCATGTGATGTAAGGCATTTTTCAAATAAGTTTTCCAAAATTGCGGCAAAGTCATGGAAAGCCTTGGGGGGATACGCAATGTTATTTGAAGGACCCAGATCCACGCCTCAATTAAGCTACACAATAAGAAAAAGAAAAGCACATGCAGGAATTGTTATTACAGCAAGTCATAACCCTCACCATGACAATGGCTTCAAGGCGTATTTTAAGGATGGAAGTCAGCTTTCAGGAGAAGTTACTGACAAAATTTGCAAAAANTTTGATTCATATAATTTGTCCGAAATAATTGCCCTTATGAATGGTTTAAAACCAGCTGAAGATATGGTTTATCTACAGGAAAGAGACGATTTCTCCTACCGGACAGCTTTAGAAGAGGCGGTTATTGATCCTGGTGTGATCAATGAACACAGTCCTAAAATCATATTCACGCCAATTCATGGTACTGGTTCTATTGCCACCGTGCCTGCGATGTGGGGAATGGGTGCTGATATAAAAATACTGGAGAAACAAAATCAATTTGATCCAAATTTTAGCACGGTTAAATCTCCCAACCCAGAAAACCACGAAGCTTTTAAACATGGAATAGCTTATGCCCAAAAACTTAAATACGATGCGGTTTTAGCCACTGACCCTGATTGTGATCGTATAGGAGTTGCCGTAAAAACNGCACCNAACAAAGACTTTCGTTGCCTCAGCGGAAACCAGGTAGCGGTTATGCTTGCAGATTACAGACTTCAAACCTTGCAAAGATTGCNGTTTTTAAAACCCGAAAATGCGAACAGTTTTACCCTTCTTAAAACATTTGTCACAACTGATATGCTCCAAAAGCTCGCACAATTTTACAAAATTAAATGTGTGAACACGCCAACCGGTTTTAAGTGGATGGCTAAAAAGCTAGGAAAATATGAAAANGAAGCTTGTGTTGCGATTCGTGAAGAAGAAGGGATAAGTTTGGATTTTGACAATACGGATAGTTTTACCCGGCTAGAAATCTTAGCTAAATATTCTACTTATTCAGTTTTGGCATCTGAAGAAAGCTATGGTTATCTCCCGCTTGATGTTGTTCGTGACAAAGATGCGAGTGCAGCAGCTTTAGCGATAACTGAAATGCTTTCTCATTTGAAGTATCTAAAATTACACCCATTTGATTATCTGGATACACTTTATTCAAAATTTGGTTTTCATATTGAAAAGACTGAAAACATTTATTTTGAGGGAGCCGATGGAAGTGCCAGCATTGGTAAAATTATGGATTCTTACCGCAAGACTCCAGTTTCAGAGCTAAATGGTGTTGCTGTTACTAAAATTAAAGACTTTAGCAAGGAGGGCCTTCTGGATGAAGAAAGTGAACCCNTAGCACAGGAAAACTTCCTGATACTTTTTTTGGAAAATGGATTTAGGGTTGCAGTCCGACCCAGCGGAACAGAACCAAAAATAAAATTTTATATTTTTGGAGAAAGNGAACCTAATCCAAGCAACTTAAAAGAGGTAAAAGAAACCATCACAGCACATACAAATGAAATAGGGTCAATTTTGGTAGAGGATGCTAAAAGTAGGTCAATATGATAATTAACATACAGCATTTTGAACCGAAGAACCAAATCACATTAACATACAAATAGGCTCTTCTAGGTTTTTAGCTAAAGATTGCAGGAAGCTTGCTGCAATGGCACCATCCACAAGCCGATGGTCACAACTCAGTCCAAGTATCATAGTCTCACCTTGAATAATATCACCATTTTTACCGATAACTGCCTTGGGGGAAGAAGACCCAACCGAAAGTATTGCCGCATTTGGTGGATTGATGATACCGCTAAAAAAATCTATGCCATACATGCCNAGGTTTGTAACCGTAAAAGTAGAATCTGACATAGCTTCCGGTAAAAGTTTTTTGTTTCTTGCTTTTGCAATTAATGACTTTGCCTGTAAAGAAATTTCCTCCAGAGACAGAAGTTCTGAATGCCTGATTACTGGAGTTAGTAGACCACCTTCGACAGCCACCCCAAAACTAAGGTTCACATTTGGATGAAATAAAATTTCATCTTCTGTCCAACTGGTGTTAATTTCTGGATGCCACTTTATGGTTTCAGAGCAAGCCTTAAGAATTAGATCATTGATGCTTATTTTGTTAAAACCATCAATGCCCGACTGATTTGACCTACTCTCTGAATTCTCGTTAATAGCTGCTCTTGCCAGCTTTAGGGGGCTAGCATTTATCTCTTTTTGCAAATAAAAATGCGGTATTGTACTTTTGGACTCAGATAAGCGCTTGGCGATAATAGATCTCATGCCAGAGACTTTTACTGATTTTGAAACTAATAAACCATCTGTGGTGGTTGCCCCGGAACTTTGCCATGTTGAGACACTTTGTTGATCATTCGATTTATCTATTTTAGTTTCATCCTCGCGGGTCAATATATCTTTTTTAACAATCCTGCCACCGGGCCCTGAACCCTTAATGTTTGCAAGATTAAGATTTTGTTCCTTTGCAATTTTTTTAGCCAAGGGAGACACTAATATTCTGGGCTCATCTGCCCCTTTTGTATCAGTTGTTATTTTTTTTGGCTCTTCAGTATCTCCTTGATTTTCAGGCGGGGCAGGGGGGGGATTCTTTACTTCCTCCTGGCCTTCAGGAGTGATATCAGTGGGTACAGGGGGCACATTTTTCTCAATGGTTTGATCTTCATGAGATGTGGTGTCAGTTTCTTCAACCTCCTCAGTGGATTCACCCTCTTCACCCACAATAGCCAGAGGACTTCCAATTGGAGCTTCTGCCCCTTCTTCAACAAGAATACGTAAAATAGTACCATCATCAAAGTTTTCTAACTCCATGGTTGCTTTATCGGTTTCGATTTCAGCAAGCGTGTCTCCATTGACGACCTTATCTCCAACTTTTTTGTGCCACTTGACAACGGTTCCTACTGACATGGTGTCACTCAATTTCGGCATTTCTATGGTAGTTGACATAACTAAATCTTTATAAAATTTTTAAGGCACTCTTTAAAACCTTTTGCTTATCGGGTATCTGGGCAGCTTCCAGGGATTTACTGTATGCTTGTGGTGCATCCACGGCAGAAACTCTAGCTATTGGAGCATCTAAATAGTCGAATGCCTGATCTTGAATTAAAAAAGAGATTTGAGCACCTACTCCGCAAAATGGTTTATTCTCTTCAACCAAGAGTGCTCGGTTTGTCTTTTTGACCGAATCAATAACTGCATCTTGATCGAGTGGTCTTATCGATCTTAAATCAAGCACCTCTGCCGAAACATTATGTTTCTCCTGAAGCTCTTCAGCAACTTCAACAGCAGTGTGTACAGCTTTACCGTGTGCGATGATTGAAATATCCTTACCTTCGACCACAACCTTTGCCTTACCCAGTGGGATAAGAAAATCATCATCATCAGGAACTTCATCCTTAAGATTGTATAAGATGGTATTTTCCATAAAACAGACAGGATCATTGTCTCTAATGGCTGACTTGATCAGTCCTTTAGCATCTGCAGGGGTCGAAGGACAGACAACTTTCATACCAGGAGTGTTTGCGGCAAAATTCTCTGGTGTGTGAGAATGTGTAGCCCCAACATTCGTGCCTCCATTTGCTGGTCCCCTAAACACAACCGGTACATTGATAAGTCCACCAGACATATAGCGGACATTTGCAGCGTTATTGAATATTTGATCAAAAGCTACATAACAAAAACTCCAAAACATAAACTCCACAACTGGCCTCATCCCCATCATTGAAGCACCAACTGCCAGGCCGGAAAAGGCCGCCTCGCTGATGGGTGTGTCGATTATGCGCGAAGGGCCATATTTTTCTAATAACCCCTCCGACACTTTGTAGGAACCCTTGAATTGGGCGACCTCCTCACCCATAAGGACCACATTAGGATCTCGGCCCAGTTCTTCTGCCAGCCCCTGATTCAAGGCTTCTCTGTATGTAATTACGGACATTATAATATATTAAGGTTGTTCAAAGAAAATTCTTCCTTCTGAGGTTCGTTGTTCCGGGTTATCAGTTTCCCAGTAAACATCATCCATAAGCTCTTGTGGATCAGGGTAAGGACTCGCGGTGGCAAACTCTGCAGATGCCCCTGCCTCATCCTTTGCCCGTTTGTCGATTTCTTGTGCTTTCTCCTCAGATAATACTCCCTCCTTTTCAAGTTTGTCTCTAAAAAGGTTAATCGGATCCTTACTCTTTTTATATTCCTCTATTTCTTCCTTGCTACGATAGGTTTGGTCAGGGTCAGCAACTGAATGCCCGCGGTAGCGATAGGTAACGATTTCAAGCACGGATGGTTTTGAGGATTCATGGGCTCGGCTTACCGCATCCTGAACAACCTTCCTTACTTCATACAAATCATGCCCGTGGGCAACCTCCCAAGAAATATCAAAAGAATCGGCTCTTCTGGCGAGTGGATCTCCCGCAGAATGCCTGGCTTCTGCAGTCCCCATGGAATAGCCGTTATTTTCAATCACATAAACGACTGGCAATTCCCACAGAGCAGCAAGGTTCAGGGACTCATAAAAAGGACCCTGATTTGTGGCACCATCACCCATGAAACAAAGGCAGCTGCCTTGTTTCTTTTGGTGCTTCAAGGCATAAGCAATGCCAAGACCTAAAGGGGTCTGTCCACCAACAATACCATGTCCACCCCAAAAATTCTTATCCGGAGCAAAAAAATGCATCGATCCACCCTTTCCCTTTGAGCAACCGGTTTTCTTGCCGTATAATTCAGCCATACATTCGTCCATGTTCATGCCAACCGCTAGGGCGTGACCGTGGTCTCTGTACGCAGTAATGACATGGTCATGATCGCCAAGTATGGAAACTGAACCAACCGCAACTGCTTCTTGGCCTATATAAAGATGCAAAAAACCGCCAATATGTCCTTGCTGATATGCACGAAGGGATCGTTCTTCAAACCTTCTAATGCGGACCATCTGCTCGTATAAGTCAATCTTGTCAGCATCAGTAAGTGATTGATTGATTGGTTCGGTTGCAAAATCGACCCCCTCACTGGATGGCATTGCGGAGTCCGCAGAAATTTCTACCGCCGCCGTATCTGCTTTTTCAGAGATAGAATCCGAGACTTCGCCTGGTTCTAAATTTGTGTCGTGATGAAGTCCTTCCATTTAAGCTTTATATTATCTGCTTTTTAAGGCTTAGCTTCAACCTTAATCTTAGGTGATTTATTGGAGAAATCAGCACGAATACCCCAAAATCCGTAATTTCTTTTGTCATAGTAGGGCCAGACCAATTTTTTATCATAAGGGGGTATATCAAGTGTGTTTANATCCTTTCTTTNAAAAAAACCAAAGTTTCCTTCCTCAAAATCATTTGGCAATTTGCTCAAAACCTTTTTAACATCAAAGAGNAACATGAGCCAATGATTGGCCCCTTCGTAGTTTTTTTCTGAAACATAACCAAATAAATTTAAGTCATCTTCAGTCAACCGAACCCCTACCTCCTCAAAAGATTCCCTAATGGCACACTCGTAGGGNGATTCTCCAATGAGTCCATTAAGCTTGCCTCCCGGCGGACTCCACATTCCTTNGTTGGGAGACTTTTTCCTTTGCAAAAGCAAGATCCTGGATGTTTTATTTTTAAAAAACAAAAGGCAGGATATTTTTAATTGCATAAAGAGAGATTTATTCTGTTTCATTAATTATTAAAAACAAAAAAGATTACTATGAAGTTTAAACAGGCTTTCCTCATACTTTTAATACTCTCAACAGCTTTTTTACAAAAGGCAATTTCTCAGGAGGATGAAATTATAAAACTGGCTGACGAGCCAACCTTTACTCAAGATAGTGATAATTGGTATCGCATATCAGTTCCATTTGCCATTCTTCAGCACCCATCTCTCAAAGCCCTGCAGGGAACAAAACCGAGTAGTCCTGAAGCGGCTTTTAACCCAGATTTTGTAGATGACTTTAAAATAAAAATTATAGTCTGTTTTACAAATGAATTTAAAAAGCGCCTGTTTAGAACAAATAATCTTCCGGAGTCTTCCTTTTATGATTATTATGCATCAGAGCTAGAATTTTCCACGCAAAAGCTTCAACGCGGCAAACAATATGCTCACTTTTTGTTTCCGGCAGCAATAGCAGAAAGGGATGGTTATGCGGGAAGCTATTTAAAATGCACGGGATATGTTGTTGAGTTTTCAATTGAAGGCACACCCATGGAAATCTCGAACTCTATTTCATTTGCCAAATATAAAGACGAAGCTACCCTTTTAAAGTTTAAGGAACAGGCAGAGAGTAAAAGTTCTACAAACGATGGAAAGCTTATTCCGGCACATTATGTATTTCCCAATGTTATTCCGAAAGGTTCCCATGCAAAAACTCCTTTTAGCAATTAATTATTCCAGGGTAACTTTTTAAGAAGTGTCTTCTAAAGCTAAAATAATACTCAACTTTGGCAATTCGCATGTATCTGCCAGCGTCTTTAATTTAGCTGGAGGAAAGATTGAGATGGTTTCCGCGGAAATGGAAACACTCAAACACGACTTAAGTCAGGAAGGTGCATGGCTGGAATCCTCTACTGAAGTCGCGATAAACCTCACCAAGAGGCTCAATCTTAAGGGAGAAGTACACTGTATTTTGCCAGGAAGCACCCTTTTAACTAAGACCATCAGGATTCCGCATGTTGAAGAATCGAAACAGAAAAAGATTATAACCTTTGAGCTTTCGCAGAAGTTACCCGTTCCACTATCAGAGCTAATTTGGGATTATGTTGTGATAGATGATGACGGAGTGGAAGACGAGATTTTGGCTTATGCAGTTAAGCCAAGGTTAGTTGAAGAAATTTGCGAAAAGCTGATTGAGCACAATCTTAACCCAGTTTTAATCACACCGGCACCAGTTTTAGATTCAGACTTAATCAGGGCAATCCATAATCGCCCCAATGAAGAAGAACAAAATATTTTGGCCATCAACATAGGGGCCAAATCAACCAATCTACTCTTTATAGATGAAAACGGTTTTTTAATAAGAACGATTTCAATTGGCGGAAATATGCTTACACAAAATATTTCAGACCAGTTAGCCATTCCATTTGAAAAAGCTGAATCGTTGAAAAAGAACTATTATTCAGGACAGATTACTCTAAATCAAGATGATCCAAACCTGGAAATCATTCAAAAATATACTCAACTTTATTTTACAAGAACATGCCAAGAGATATCAAGAGCACTTCTGCATTATAAAAGAATAAAAAAAGGAAAATATCCAAACCTCATTTTATTGACGGGACGTGGTTCAATAATAGGGAGTTTTCAGGAAGTATTATCGCAAAGTATTTCCCTGCCTGCATCCTATTTGAATCCGGCGGAAGCTGTTCAAGTGGCACCTACCGTAAACCCGGAAATGCAACAATTGATTCCATTTACTTTAAGCGAACCATGTGGACTCGCTATCAAACTTAGCAACATTGAAAATGATCGTGTAATAAATTTGTTGCCAAAAGAAAAATTAAGTTCACTGGGCTTTAAAAAGAAATTGCCATGGATTGCATGCTCCATGGTCATTTTATCTTTACTGCCCGGACCCTTTCTTTACCAATCTATTAAGTTAAACGACTATCTTTTCAATAAAAGTAATGATGAAAAAAATTATCTTAAAAATAATACAACAGAATTAGAAGAACTTAGTGACCAATATAAAAATTTAAAACTTTTGGAACAATTCAATTTTAAAGTTTCAGAGAATCAGATAAATCTCTTAAAAATAACGGATCAAAACCAGTTGATGATGGAGGTTCTTAACTTTTTACAAAATGTCATTGAAGATCCGGAAATTGGAGATTTGTGGTTTGATCAACTCTATTTCAGCAGTGGGGGAAAGAGCGGAAATAACAAAATTAAAAAACTTACCCTGTCAGGTAGATATTTGGTAAGACTTGAAGATGCCACACCGCCTGAGAAAAGAACGGACTCATTGATTGAGCTCAATACCATAAAACAAAATCTTTTGAATGATAAATTTAAAGACAGTAAAAGATTTAATAAAATTATTAACAAAACTTTTTCGACAGAAGGAAAAGGTGATTTATTTAATCGTCACTTTTCACATTTCGAGTACTTAATTAGTATAAAGTGATGAAATCATTTCTCAAAGAAAATACAGTCTTCTGTATAGTCGTAATTCTTTCATTAATCACATTTTCAACTTTATTCTACTTTTCTTTTTTAAAAAGTTCTGAAAATGAAATTTTGACATCAAAAATAACCGACAATCAAAGAGAAGCCGACTCCGTCATAAATTCCATTGAAGATTTACAATTTGTAAAGTCAGATTTTGAACAAGCAAAATCAGACATGAAATTTTTGGCTCAAAGGCAAAAAAGAACTAAACAATATTTTAATTCTCTCGTTAATGTTGATAATAATTTGTTTGTTAACCCTCGCAGCAATACTTCGACTTCTGTAAATGCCAAAATAACCAGATTATTTTCTCAATTATCAAATGTCTGTGAACAAAACAATATTTCTGTCCAGTCTAATTCAGTTTCCAGCAACAGTTTTTTATCTTCAGAATCTGATTCCACTGAAAAGGAATTTGGTTTTGGATTATCTTCATACATGGGCGTATGGCCCAGTTTCAGCGATGTAGAGGCAACTGTAGTTGGCGTTCATGCTGAAATCATAAAACTTGTCATTGAAAACATGGCTAGTTGTACCGACAAGAACAGTTCGATTGAAATTCTTCATGTCAAACGGCAACCTGCAGGTGAAATCGATGGCACGAAGATAGGTTCTGACCTGTTAACCCTTGATGGATCCAATCTGCAGTTTTTAAATTCATTAGAAGGTTTGGATTCGTACCTTTTTGAATTTAAACTCAAATTAAAATCTAAAACACTCAGAAACTTTTTAAATTCTTGCAAGCCACCCCTCATAATAAACAGCATATCTGTAAAGCCTGCTGATGATATCTCATTGAATTCTCCGATTCAAGGTACCACACAATTCGATCTCAATCCATTTGCCTCTCCTGCCACGACTAATGTTCAGGAGCAACTCCCCATTGTTAGTGTTGTTGATTCCGAGGTTACTATTTTATTTGAGTATATTATATCTGTAGATTCGGGACTTCATTCTATAATCGACAATTTCAGCGGCATTAATTCTTCCCCTGCTTTTTTGGATGAATTTCTAACCATCAGCGGCAATCAATCATTAAAAAAATAAATTTTTAAAGTGAACAAAATCTACGATAAGCTATTGTTTATTTCCGCATTGCTGATTTTTGTATTCGCAACTGTTTATTCTTTTTTAGGAGAATCTGAACTCAAAAATTCCAATGAATCTTATGAGGGCGGGTCGTTATCCCTGAATGACGGTAGCGATGGTCTTGAAATGTCCATCGATCTAGATCTGAATCTTATGCCCGGAAAATATATATATTTCAGGGACGGAGATGATAACGATTCAACCGTCAAGGCAATAATAAGCAAGGTTGTTTATAAACGAAAATCACAGATGGAAATACGGTTATTGGATGGTTCAGTTCAATCAGGCAGACTTGACTCAAGAGAAAACCTTGAGCTCGATACAAACTGGAAAAAATCGAATCAAAGTATTATTCTATCAGGAAACAAAAAAACCCGACCCCTCCCAATCAGGGTAAGTAGCATTGTAGAGATTATTGGCAGAGGGTCGTATTATGTAAATGGTGAAAATGATTTCTCCATATTGAGAAAACTTAAGCCTCACTTTTATCAAAAAACGATGCGCTCCCGTGATGTGGAAACATTTAAAAGTTTGTTATGGAAATCCTCCGCGAGCATATCCCTTGATTCCGTTTTTGATGTTTTTACGCCCCCACTCATCTATCTTTTTGAAAATAAATTAACTACAACCTTGCCAAAAGCTGATGTACCGATGCCGGAATCTGAAATATTTGGTGCCGAAATTTTATCCTTTGAATATGTTCCTTACAGATTTGTTTTGAAATCCTGGATTGGAAACACTCCATATTTAGAAGATACGAAAATGTCTAGTAAGTTAGGAAGGTCAGTCCGGAATCGTATTGAGGTCGGAAAATTTTATAGGTATAATGAGGAAGCAAAAATCGGACAGCCTTCCTTGGTGNCGACGCTCGAAAGTGACCAGAATAAGAGCTTTATAATGCACTCATTCGAAATCAAGGAAATGCAGCAAAAGACTGGTGGNCGGCAGATGGCAGGAGTTGCAGAAGTTGAAGATTTTTCTTTGGGATCCAAAAAATTTCTAATTTCTTCGGCTTCCCCGGAGGCATGGGCGGGTGAATATGAGTTTAAGATTCGCTATAAATTAAAAAATCTTGATGCAGAAGAAATCCTTTATTCACAAGCTGAAATTGGGAAAAGCATTAACTACCATGACAGAATATACAAAATACAGTCTGTGGACCCTGCACAGAAAAAAATTGTCATTTCAAAACTAATACCCTCTTCTTCGGAATTAGAAATAGTTGAATTTTTAGCACCTTGATTTATAGATTGACCCTTGGTCAGCATTTGTTGAAATCAAACTTTTGTTTCTTCATGCCCGCTTTGCGAAAATTTCTTTGTTTTTTTCTAACCATAACTTTTGTTGTGTTGCCTGTTGTTTCACAAGAAACTGTGGAGGAAGATGGGGTATATATCCCAAAGCAAAAGCCCGCCACCATGGAAGTTACCGAGGACGGACTTCCCCTTCCTGAGCTTAATGTTAATACAAATTTGGTTGCTCTCTTGGATGAAATTCGGAATGCCGTAAAAAAAGGGAACTTGGAATATGCCCAAAAATTGGCGTCCCGGGCTGTTGCTGAAATTAATATTACCGAAGAAAACAGCTTTTACTTAAAACAGATTAGAAAAGAAGAAACAAAAATTTATTACGAACAGGCACAAGCTGCCTTCAAAAAAGAAAACTATTCCCTGGCCAGCCACCTACTTGGAAGATATCGCGATAATGTTGCCCTCGAGCTTTCTGAACGAAAATTATTACGAGAAGCAAAAATTGCAGACGCTGGAAATAAGGACGCCACTCTAGTGGGCCGTCTTGTTGAAGAGCTGGATAAGGCCAAAAAAGACCTTGAGCAGATAAGGGCGAAATCAGGACTGCCCGATGATGACGCAATACCAGATCTTCAGCGGCTCATGGAGGAGGAAACCCTGAAGGTAACCAGGGCAACCAAGGATGCTGAAAGACTCCTGTTAAAGGCAAGGCAAGACAGCGCGCAAGGGCAGTATGATACAGCCCTTGAGTATATAGAAGAAGCCCTTTCAACTCTGCCGTCGAATACTTCAACCATTGCTCTTGTTACCGACCTTTACAAAGCCAGACAGCAAATAGTCTGGTATAAAATGGGTGAAGCCATGCTCAAGGGTAAAATAGCTGATGTCCAACAGCTGGTGATTGACTACAAAGAAATAGAAGAATCCAGAAGAGCCGCTGAAACTGAAACTCTGGGTGTTGGGGATGAAATAGATTTTGATGCAGAAATTAAAAAAGCTCAGGAAAAAAATAAAGAACAAGCTGAATTGGCATCTGAAATGATCGAAGACGCAAAGGACTTAATTGATCAAAAGGACTATATTGAGGCTGATGGTATGCTATACAAAATAAAGAATTACCTTGAGCCCAGCACTCTGACATGGCCGGTTATTCTGGAGGCTGCTTTATTGAAAAACCGGATACACCTCGCTAAATCCGAGGATGCCCGAGAAATTAAGGATTGGGATGCGGCTCAAAAACACTTGGACGAATTCAAGCAAGGTTTTTACCAGGATCGTGATATTCAGGGAGATACGCTGTCTTTTGGTAGACCCGGACTTAAGGAGACTAAAGGCGAAAAGGGTGAAAAGAAAGAGCTTCAACTGGCGGATGAAATGGCAAAACGCATTCGAGATGATCAAAAAGATCCCTATCGAAGGGACATAACAGAATTCAGCCCTGACTGGAAAGAGCAGGAATTAATGCTCGAGGATTTATTAATGCGGGCCAAAGTCCAATTCATAAATGGTGATCTAACCGGAGCGACTGAAAGTTATCGTACAGTTGAAGCAAGGTTTTCTGATAATCTGGAGGCTAAAGTTATGCTCAAGAGAATCTCCGAAATGCGACAAGAAGAGAGCTACCTGGGCTACCTTAAGACCAGGCAGGAGATGCTTGAAGAAATTGAAAGAGAATGGGAAAGGCCCAAGGTATTTGACCGACAGGTTGAAGAAGTAAAACAGGCGCAAAATGAAAGTACGGAACTGGAAAACAAAATGGATCTGATAAAAATTCCAGAAGTTTTCTTTAATGAAGCACCCTTGGACGAAGTAGCACAAGAACTAATGCTTCAAGCTAAACAGTTTGATTTAACGGAGCAAGATCCCACCAAAAAAGGAGTTCAAATAGTGGTCATCAAGCCAGAGGGCGAGGATTTGCCGTTATTAAACATAAAACTTAATACCATGGAACTTGGCAAGATGGTTAGCTTCATTGCTGAAATGGTCGGGTGGACTTTTGACATAAGACCTGACGCGGTGGTCTTTACAAAATCAGGGGGAACTTTCAAAGGAAGAGATTTAGAAACTGAATTTTATAAAATTGGACCTCAAACTCTAAGGAGATTAACAGGAGGAGCGTTTGACGATGGCGGCGGAGGAGGCGGAATGCAAGACCCGTTCGCACCGGCTCCAGATGATGGTGGGGGTGGGGATAATGACGCTATGACCCGTGCTATTATAGATTTTTTCTCCGCTGCAGGTATAACTTTTAACGAAGGGAATGGAGAGCTGCTTAAGTTTAATGGATTTGATGAATTGATTGTGAGGCATAACCGACGCACACATGATGCAATCAATCGAATCATAGCCCGTATGGATGAAGAGAGAATTCCCCAAATCGAAATTGAGGCGAAGTTTTTGGAAGTTCAGGAAGGTGCATTGGATGAGATTTCATTTGACTGGCAGTATAATTTCGGAAATGCCGTTCCCGAGGTTGACCCCGTGACGGGAATGCCATTGGTGGATGCAAGAGGAAGGCCCAAGGCAGTTTTCGAAAAAAATATTAT
>NHDJ01000053.1 GCA_002167265.1 Verrucomicrobia bacterium TMED56
CATGTCGGGGCCGCTCCCACTACTATCATCATCTGCATTGACTCCGGAAGTCCAATTCGTGGGAAGATCGGATAATCCCAGTCCAAATAAGCTTCCAAGTGTGTGGGCTGCATAAATCTCAACAGTGGTTCCGACTGGAATAAAAGTTGCGAGACCGGTAGATGATTCGCTGCTTGAAAGTCTTTGAGTATCAGTCAGCGTTCCAAAACTCAAAGTATTTGAGGTGTTATCTTGAATCAGGAAAACCCTGCCATAATAAGCACTATCAACATCAGTGATCTTCAAAAAATGTGGCCCCCCAACAACAGTAACTTTAGGTGCAGCCGTGTAGCCGTCACCGCCTCCCCCACTCGCAACCGCAATTGAAAGTTCTCCGGATGAAATGGTCGCAGTCGCAGTCGCAGTTACATCATCACCTGAACCTGACCCATCAGGTGCATCGATGATAATCTCAGGGGCTTCAACAAAACGAGTATCGGAGCCGTTAAAGCCNTTTACACTAGTTCCATAAGCTCCGAGGTAGTCGACCGTGATACTGCCAACAGCATCACCGCTNAATGTGGCAGTAACTCTCGGCAAAAGAATATCTTTGTCAAATGCACTGTCCTTGAAAGGTGGATTGTAATCAAGTGATGAATTTTGCTCAGAAGAGAAATAAACTGAATTATTTGCATCCCAAACCGCGTCAACAATTCCACTGTAGACGACATCACCGGACAAACCCGCGCTGGCGACATAGTAAGTTGGTGACGCAATCGAGCCGGCAGTTATGGATTGAGTTGTCGATCCGCTAAAACCGGCACTTGTATCCGCTGAAAAAAGCGAGGCACCAAAAAAGAAGAAAAAGGAAGATAATAAGAGGACAAGACTTTTTTTCATAGGCGTGAATGGACTGATTATATTCATTTAGCATTAAAGTAATGAATATTACACAAAAAATATTAATTATTTTTAAAAATATCCTAATATCTTAGAACGAAAGCAAGTAAATTTTTTTAAGCTAACTATATAATATTATGAGTTAACAAAGCGGCGTTTAGCCAACAATACAAGGGTCGTGATGAAAAATAATATGTTTGGAAACCACCATGAAAACAATGAGAAACTATTACTCTTCCAGAGATTCGATGTAACTGTCCCAATTATAAAATAAGTTATGCAAACAAAAACTCCAAATAGTAAGCAATGAAAAGGTTCCCGAAGTCCAATATTCACTGAAATAGGTAAAAGAAATATACACACAAATAAAGGCGATAATCCCAAAGCTGTATTCTTACTAACAATTGNCTTTGCCTGGAGGCNTTGTTCAGAGTTACCGGAAAATCTGATGATTTCATACAAGTCAATGAAACCAAGTCTTTTGAGGTTGATTTCTTTCCCTTCGCTTATGCGAAATGANAAGGGTTGTCTTAACTCTTTTAGACTTACATAAATAGAATTTGATCCTTGAAAAAAGTCTTCCTCCTCTTCGACTGGTTCCATGTCAATGTGCCTCAAGTCCAAGCTCAAAATCCCCTCTTCAAGGTTTCGAGAAACAATTGCGTCACGAGCATTTAAAACCAACAAAATTTTATCATCTGGGCGGTGCAGGCAAATCCTCAAGTTTCTCCACTGATCATTATCGATTTGAGCAACGGATAGGCTGACGCGCTCAACCTCTTGCTCATCAAGTCCACTTATACTTGATATCCCATTGGTATTAAACGCACTCTGATTACCATCCATCCGGAAAGAAATCTCTCCATCTCTTTCTAAAATGGTTGAAAGATTGGTCCATGCCAATTTTTCCCTAAGCAAGTCAAATTTGGCTCGATTTACCGGTCCCCAATGGAGTGACGAAAACAAGGAGATAAAAGAGAGGATCAATGAAAAAGCCAAAACAGGAACCGCGAGTCTAAAGTTACTCACCCCAAGAGAGCGTAAGGCGGAAATTTCCCGGTTATATGCCCATTGCCCGATTAAAAGAGCAAGTGCCACAGTAAACCCAAAGGGAATCGACATGGATAGTGCATATGGGATTAACAAAAGTGCAAATTCAAGGATTGATTGGTCCCCCTGCTCTATCACCCAAAGGAAGGAATCTTCGTGCCTAAGTAAATTGCCAAAAACCAAGACGGAAGTTAAAACCAAAACTGCAAATCCAGTGTAACGAATTAACTCAACAAATGTATGCCGAAGTATTGCCGGCGATGATTTAACCCTACTTGCCATTAAACTTATCAAGCTTTTTTAAATCTTCAGGCACATCTATTCCGACCGTTTCCTTCTCAACTAATGAAACCGCGATCGAGTGGCCCATTTCCAAGGCTCGAAGTTGCTCAAGTTTCTCGAGTTTTTCTAATCTACCTTGCGGGGCATGGGAAAATTCTTCGAGGAATTCACCCTGATAGCCATACATGCCTAGGTGTTTTAGCGGGAAATCATGGGCTTTTGAATAATCTTCAAAATTTGAAGAGTCCCTATTGGCGGGAATCTGAGAACGGGAAAAGTACATGGCAAGTCCATCCTCATTTGTAACAACCTTAACTTGATTCGAATCTTGAAAATCAGAATTTGAAGTGAAAGGAATCGCTAGGGTCGCCATTTTTGCCCTTGGGTGCCTAAGTCCTTTAACCAGTGCTAAGATATGACTCCTGTCAACTAATGGTTCGTCTGCCTGAACATTGATAACTTCTTCCTTTCTCAATTTTCTGTTAGCCTCCGCAATGCGATCAGTTCCAGACGGCAAATCTGGAGAAGTCTGGATTGTATTAAATCCGGCATCATCTAAGATTTTTTCAAGTTCGATACCATCAACAGCAAAAAAAAGTTCAAACTCGTTTGCTACTTCCTTCAACCTCTTTGCGGTCAGCAAGATTAGCGGATGACCATTTATATTTTGCAAAAGTTTATTNGGGAAGCGAACTGAAGCCAGTCTTGCGGGAACAATTATTGCAGGTAGTGAATTTGACATTTTAGCTTAAATAGTCGTTAAATTTCTTGGGTTGAAGCAAGCAAAACTTTAGATAGTATACATTCAAAACACAATGAGTATGCAAAGTATTGTAACACCCAAAGAAAATGACCATCGTTTCACAATCCCCGATTCGCAGGGCAAATTTGGAGATTATGGTGGTTCTTATGTGCCAGAAACTCTTTTTTTTCCACTTTGTGAATTAGAGGAAGCATATAAACAGGCACAAAGTGATCCTGCTTTTAAAAATGAACTTGAATATATGCTCAAGGAGTTTGCGGGGCGGCCGACTGAGCTGTATTACGCCGAACGCTTAACGCAAAAGATGGGAGGTGCCAAGATTTTCCTTAAAAGGGAAGATCTTTTGCACACAGGTGCTCACAAAATTAATAATGCCCTGGGACAAGCCCTGCTCGCGAAACGTATGGGTAAAAAAAGAGTCATTGCTGAGACAGGTGCCGGGCAGCATGGAATTGCCACAGCNTCNGTTTGTGCGAGGTTTGGATTGGACTGCAAGATCTACATGGGAGCGGAAGATATGCGAAGGCAGGCACTCAATGTGTTTAAAATGCGTTTGAGTGGTGCTGAAGTCCATGGTGTAGAAGCAGGAAGTAAAACACTAAAGGAAGCTATCAACGAAGCCATGCGGGATTGGGTAACCAATGTAAGAACGACCCATTACATTCTTGGGTCTGCACTTGGTGCACATCCATATCCATCTATGGTAAGGGATTTTCACAGAGTCATAGGAGAGGAAACTAAAAAACAATTTGTTGAGAAAACCGGTGGACTTCCAGATGAAATGATTGCTTGCGTAGGAGGTGGAAGTAACGCCATTGGATTTTTCTTTGATTTCCTCGATGATGAAAATGTAAAATTGGTAGGAGTGGAGGCGGGAGGAAAATCTCTTAAAGAAGGTGAACATGCAGCTAGATTCGAAGGGGGTAAGGTTGGTATTCTACAAGGTTGTAAAACTTGGATTTTACAGAATGGGGATGGTCAGATCAATCCAACCCATTCAGTATCCGCTGGCCTAGATTATGCGGCGATTGGACCAGAGCATGCATATTATCGTGACAGAAAGAGAATTGAATTTGGCTATGCGAGTGACGAAGACGCATTGGAAGCATTTAAAGCTCTATCCAGTGAAGAAGGCATACTCCCTGCGCTCGAAACTTCTCATGGATTGGCCTACGCTATGAAAAGAGCGAGTCAATTAGAGAGAACTCAATCTATTTGCGTAAATCTAAGTGGACGAGGGGATAAGGACGCAATGGAAGCCGCAAGGATCATGGGGGTAAAAGGTCTTCCAGAAATGTCTTTTGGATGAGGAGCATGACCGGTTACGGTCGGGCCCAGAAAAGCGTACAAGGTCAGAATTTATCTATCGAAATATCTTCGGTCAACAAAAGGAACCTTGAAATCTTTTTATCTGGTCCACGCGAATGGCAAGCTTATGAAATCCATGCTTCCAAGAAATTAAGTCCAGTTATAGAAAGAGGAAGGATTCGAATTTCAATTTCAGCAGAATTTTCTGAAGATTCACAAATTAGTCTTTTTAATTCCTCACAAATCACAAAAGACTGGAATGAGTTAAAACTGCTGACAAATGACCTTGGAAAAAACTCTGAAATCTCCCCAGATCTTGTCATTGCATTACACAAGATTAGAAATTCAGGAGAAAACAAGGTTCCTGCCCTAGAAGAGTTAGTTGAATCCCTGGATACTCTTTTAATGGAAGCGGTGGATAAGTTGATTGAAATGAAAACTGTTGAAGGAGACCAACTTCAAAAAGATATGATTGAAAGAGTGTCTCAGGTATCAGTTCTATGTGGCAAGATTGATAAGAAAAGTATTGGTATGACCCAGGAATGGAGAAACAAATTGTTACTTCGCCTTAAGCAAGCCGAGCTGGATATAGACTCCGGGGATGAAAGAGTACTCAAAGAGTTCTCTTTATATGCTGAGAAATGCGATATTTCAGAAGAACTTACTAGGATTGATAGTCATCTAAAACAACTTTTCTCAACCCTAAACCTCACGGGAAGTATCGGAAGAAAAATTGAGTTTTTACTTCAGGAACTTGGAAGAGAGCTTAATACAATTTGTTCAAAATCAATAAATATTGAATGCACTCAATTTGCGTTGGACGCACGCTCCGAATTAGAAAAGCTTCGGGAACAAGCGCTAAATATTGAATGATGGAAAATAGCGCCTGCAAGAGAAATTAAGATTGCTCTGATCCCAAGATTTTTTCCGACAGTTTTTCTTTTCTAACTTCTAAGAGCGACCAAATAAAATATGAAGTCGCACCGAGAAAGATTCCAGAATCCGCAACATTGAAGACAGGATAATCGTAGCCTACAAAAGGAAAATATACATCTATAAAATCGACTACTGCAGCAGGGGTTCTAAAAATACGATCCGTAAGATTTCCTGCAATTCCACCGCAAATCATACCAAAGATAATTTGTTGAGGAAATTTTTCCAATTCCAACCCACGTCGAAACATAAAGATCGACACTAATGCAAAGGCTGCAAGGATCGTCAAGAATTCCGGGTAGTCAGAAAGCATGCTCCAAGCGGCACCAGTATTCGTTACATAGGTAATTTCAAGAAAACATTCGTTGCCTTTAATCCCATCGATCAGAACTATTGGATCATATTTCAAATCCATAGCCCGTGAAACGACCCAAGACTTTGAAGCAAGGTCAAGACCGAAAAACACCAAAAAAATAACCCAGAAATTTCTATAATTCACCACAGGTTTACCGAATTTTACTCTTCTACTCCCAATGTCGAATCAGCAATTGTTGCAAAAGTGCCCATGCTACTTCCACCTTCTCGTTTCTTTCTTTTCTCATACAAATCCTGACCCTCAAGTGAAAATCTAGTAAATGGGACAGCTTTCAATCGATTCTTTTTAATTGGTTTTTGTGTTTCCTGACAAATGCCAAAGGTTCCGTCAAAGATTCGATCGATTGCATCTTCAATTTCATTTAAAGCCTCTTGCTCATTTGCAACCATGGATAGTGCCACATCACGATCAAAGGTCTCCGTTCCTGCATCACTTGAATTGAGTGACAATTCGCCGGAAGCTTCTCGAGCCGATGCCCCGAGTGTTTCGTTTGACCTCTGTCCAAGCGCCCCTTTAAGGGATGTACGCAAGTCCATTAAATCATTATAGTAAGACACTAATTCCTTGGGAACTTTTTTCGGATCTCGTATCGGTTTAGAAGGCACCGCACTTACACCAGACCCGAAACCGAGAATATCATCAATAGATGCAGTGGATAACTTTTTAACTTTTGCACCAGATTTCTTTTTGGAAACCTTTTTGACTTTTTCCTGCTTAACCGGATCTTCCTTGGCAGATTTTAAGGTTTTTTGCTTAGAGGATAAGATTGACCGCACATCCTCTAAAGTAAATGCCTTGCTTTCTTTTTTATTTGGCAAATCAGCTGAAACTCCCTGAGTGCTTTTGGAAATAATCTCCTTTACCTTGCTATTAACTTCAGGTTCCTGCCTTCGCTTAATTTTGGATACTGTTTCCTTCCTTTTTTTTGTTGAAGCAACTTTTGAGGTTTTCTCCCCTGCGGATGATGCTGCTTTGTTCCTTAAGTTTGAGGATTTAGTGGAAGGTTTCGTCTTACTCTTAGCTTTAGGCTTTGCAGTCGACGCTTTTGCTTTAACCGTAGTTTTACTTTTCTTAGTCATAATAAAAATTAAATTTTTAAACGGGAAGGTCTTTCAATACTTTGGCACAACGAGGGGAAACTGCTCCCCAAGATTCCACTTCAATCAATTCGGGAACCCAACGCCAACTTCTTGGACAACGAACTCCAGGTGCATGTGTTGCTGCTACCTGTAGCTCTATTTTCTGATCAGAGGGTTCAAGTAATACAGATGAAACTATGAAAATTTCTGCAAGTTCCTCTTTATGTTGTACGAGTAGCTTGCCAAAAGAATCATCAACAAAAAACTTAATAACAACTTCTGCTTCCAAGGACTGTCCTATTTCCTTGGATGTCCGAAGTACTTCCAAAATCTCGTTTATTCGAGATTCCTTAAAGTCCAACAGAGCTTGGGCATCATTGAGTACCTCCCCATCTATCCATGAATCTGGAAGAGATGGCCAATCCTCCATTGCAAGAAAATCAGTGCTGAGATTTTCTCCTGTTTGCAGGTAGGACCATGCCTCGTCAGCAGTAAACGGGAGAATTGGCTCAATAAGCCTGACAAATGTCTGGAAAATGTGAAAAATGGCCGTCTGCGTCGATCTTCTGTGAGGATCATTTGGATGCAAAGTATAAAGTCTGTCTTTCACAATATCATGGTAAGTGGAAGACAGAACACCCGAACAAAACCGACTAATTAATTGAACGACTCGATGCAATTCATACGCATCCATTGCTTGAGTAAGTTCTTCAGCTAGTTCCGCAGTCTTGGAAAGAGCCCAGCGGTCTATCATATCCATATCCTCAACAGTAACCTCATTCTCCCCCATCGAAAAATCGCACAAGGTACCCAGCTGAAATCGTAATGTATTCCGCAGAGTTCGATAGGATCGTACAATTTGATCCAAGATCTCCCCAGAAAGCGGAATATCACGCCTAAAGTCTTCAGAGCAAACCCACAGTCTCAAAACATCAGCTCCATATTTCTCAACATAAGAATCTGCAGTTTGGGGCTTGCCGTCACTTTTTGAGATTTTTCGACCGTCTCCGTCGACAACGAATCCATGAGTCAGAATTCTTTTATATGGAGGAGAATCAAAGGAGACCATACTAGTCCAAAGCGAACTTTGAAACCAACCTCGGTGTTGGTCACTTCCTTCCAAATATAGATCAGCCGGCCATGCTAATTCATCCAAAGATTTCAACACAGCACGGTGACTGCATCCTGAATCGATCCAGACATCAAGCGTATCTCCCCCTTTAATCAACTTTTTATTCTTCCAATCTCCATCCAATTCAAATCCATCAAGCAGTTCTGATGCATTCGAGGAAAACCAAATGTCTGAACCTTCCTTCTCAAATCGAGATGCCAAAAAACGAATTAGGTTAAAATCTAACAAAGCATTTCCCTCATCATCAAAAAACACAGGTATGGGTACGCCCCAGGAGCGTTGCCTTGATATGCACCAATCCGGGCGGGATTCCAAAAATCTTTTTATCCTATTTTCACCCCACACTGGAGTAAATTTAACCTCCTGCAACTTTTCGATACAACTTGCCCGAAGTCCACCTTTGTCTAAGTCCACAAACCATTGATCCATAGCACGGAAGACTACTGGTGTTTTACTTCTCCAACAATGAGGATACTGGTGGTGATGATTTTTCTTAGCCAATAAACAATCAGATGCTTTCAATATTTCCAATACTTTTTGGTTGGCGGCACAACCATTGTTTTTCTCCAACACTGAGAGACCAACTAACTCGCTTGGCATGAATTCATCTTTAACATAACAACCATTATCATCAATTGGACAGTAAACTTCCAAACCATTCTCCAATCCAGTAAGGTAGTCATCCAAACCGTGCCCTGGGGCAATATGAACACACCCTGTACCGGAATCCATGGTGACATAGTCCGCTGCAACAATCGGACTGGATCTTGAAATAAATGGATGTCTGCAAGTTCCACCAACCAATTCCTGACCAGTTTTGGTTTCTAGAACCGAAATATCGGACCATTCAAAAATTGCGCATAGTGATTGAACTAGTGCCTCACCAATCCAAAAATTCGAATTTCCCACATTGACTTTTGAATATTTCTCACGGGGATGAACTGCGACCGCTAGATTTGCAGGCAATGTCCAAGGAGTGGTAGTCCAAATCACTAAATATGTTTTCTCGGAAGAATCCACCATCTCAAAAGGAACATAAATTGATGGACTGACATGGTCTTTATACTCGATTTCTGCTTCAGCGAGTGCTGTCCCACAGGGAATAGACCAATAAATTGGTTTTTTGCTCCTGTAGACAAGGTCTTGCTCAACAAAATCTGCAAAAGTTCTAAGAATTTCAGCCTCATAAACCGGACTCATTGTACGATACTCGTTATCCCAATCAGCAAGTACTCCAAGTCTTTTAAATTGTTCCCTTTGAGTTTCGATGTAAGCACTGGAAAATTCTGCACAAGATTGCCTAAGGCTCGAATTATCGTATTCAATCTTTTTCTCTCGTAATTCCTTAGTCACTTTAAACTCAATGGGCAATCCATGACAATCCCAACCGGGAACGTATGGAGTATTAAATCCTTGAGCACTTTTGTAGCGTAAAATTGCGTTCTTTAGAATTTTATTAAGAGCTGTACCCACGTGGACATCTCCGTTGGTAAACGGTGGTCCGTCGTGGAGAATGAAAGATTTTCTATCTTTGTTCTTTTCTGACAGTTTTTTATAAAGTTTTGATTTTTCCCAATGCTGTAATCTTTGAGGTTCGCGAACAACCGCGTTCGCTCTCATCGGAAATTCCGTCTGAGGAAGATTTAAAGTGTCTTTAAGCTTCTTAGCTTGGTTCATGAAAAACTTCTTAGTTAACTTGCGTTCGGTAAGATGCGATAATGGAGAGTTAAGTCAAGAATGGATTCGGATGGGTAGAATGATCTTGCAATTAAATATCACTGACAATATCCAAGCAAAGCTCTAGTGAACGATCTATTAATAAGCATGGGGCAGAGTTTAAATGCAATTTCATCTTTTGCATTCTTCATTTTCTTATTTGTCTCATTGCTTATCGGAATTGGGTGTTTAACTAAAGGTGGTGACCTGTTATCCGATTATTGTTCTTCTTTGGCTCAAGGACTCGGGGTGCCATCCGTTGTAGTAGGATTGACAGTGGTTTCAATTGCGACATCTGCTCCGGAATTGTTTACATCAATCTCAGCAATTCGTTCAAATGCAACTGGTTTGGTCATTGGAAATATAATTGGTTCAAATATCGCGAATATCGGACTAATTCTTGGTATATCCCTTTTGATCAAGCCAATTGACTCGAAAAACTCGATCCATCCAATTCAACTGATTTTATTGTTAGGAACTACCTTGTTTTTCAGTTCTGCTTTTTTTATTGGTGACGAACATTCATTAGGGCTCTTGTACGGTGCTATTTTAACATTATTCATCATTATTTACTTACTGGGACTCTCCTTCCACTCACTGAAAAACAGAGTTACTTTTGACCATTCAAAGCAAGACAATGAAGATAACATGGTTTCAGGACTTAAATGCTTAATCATGATTTCAATAGGTGGGATTCTACTTTGGTTAGGATCCGAGTCTTTGGTCTATGGATCTACGAATATTGCCCGAATGGCTGGACTACCAGACGAACTTATAGGTTTTACCCTTATAGCACTTGGAACCAGTTTACCAGAATTAGCAGCTTCAATTGCACTTCTTAGAAAGAACCATAAGGATATGTTACTTGGAAACATCTTAGGCTCTAATCTATTCAACTTAGGATTAGTAGGAGGAATTTCGGGAATTCTGGGACCTATATTCTCTAATGTTAAATTTCCTTGGATCGATCACTTGTCTATGCTTTTGCTTACCTTAATTTTCTCCTATTGTATGCTAGGTAAAAAATTAAATAGAACCCATGGGATTTTCCTGCTTGCGGCCTATTTAACCGCTACAATTACAACTTGGATTTATAATTCCTAGAATTGAATCAGGTCTCTTCGCCAACTTGAAACCTTATAAACTGACCTACTTTAAGTTCATTTCCAGAATCTGAAGAAGTCTTTTTGATAAGTTCGACAACCGTTAAATCAGGATCTTTGACAAAAGGTTGTTCCAGCAAGCATACTGTAGAAAAATACTTTTCGAGTTTGCCAGAGACGATTTTTTCTACTGCTTGAGGTGGCTTACCCTCTGCCTGTGCCAAGGCAATATCTTTTTCTTTTGAGATGGATTCTTCAGAAACATCATCACGAGATACGCAAATCGGAGAAGTTGCCGCGATATGCATGCATAAATCTTTAGCCAAACAACTTAGGCTTTCATTTGAATCTAAATTCCCTTCAGTAGATTCTAAAGACAAAAGGACTGCTACCTTGCCTCCAGTGTGAACATAACTCTCAACAATGCCACTTGAAGAAATTGACCTCGAACGATTAATTTTAATGTTTTCTCCAATTTTTCCGACTTGTTCGATTCGCTTATTTTCTAAATCTACATTTTCATCACTCAATAGAGCAACTGCAATTTCTTTTGAAAAAGCGATAAAATCTTCATTTTTAGCCACAAAATCAGTTTCACAATTAACTTCAACCAGAATACCCTTCTTGTGATCTTCGCTGATAGCTTGAGATATGATACCTTCACCAGCTTCACGACCAGCCTTTTTTGCTGCCGAGGCCACTCCTTTTTTTCGAAGGATTGAAATGGCTTCTTCTAGATCACCATTAGTTTCGGTCAAGGCACGTTTACAATCGATGAGACCAGCTCCAGTTTTTTCTCGCAGGTCCATCACTGCTTCTTTTGTTATGTTAGACATAATTTTTTACAATGGGGGATTAATTCTTGGCTGAATCTTCTTGGGTGGTTTGTTCCTCTGATTTAACTTCTTCTACAGGTTCAGATTTTTTGGATTCCTCTTGGGGCTTTTCCTTTGATGCAGTTTGTGAATCAGTTTGCTCTCTCTTTTCCTCAAAATCAATCTCCTCGTAGCCTTCAGGAAGGGTAACTTCAGGTTCATCTTCCTGATCAATGAAATCTGGTTCTTGGGCAATCGGAGTGATATCTTTTCTTTTAGTTGGAGCTTCAACTCGTTTTGAGGCACCATTCTGAATTGCATCCAAAATTACATCCACGATGATACGGATTGACTTAGCTGAATCGTCGTTGCCCGGTATCGGATGGGAAATGATACTTGGGTCAGAATTACTATCAACCAATGCGATAACGGGAATTTTCAGTCTATTTGCCTCTGCCACAGCAATGGCTTCGTTGTGAGAGTCAACAATGAAGAGTGCTCCGGGAACTCCTTGTAAATTGAGCAAACCCTCAAAATTTCTTTGCATCCTAGACATCTGACGCTTGATTGCAGCAACCTCTTTACCATGCATTTTGTCTAAACTACCGTCTTCCTCCATCCGCAAAAAGCCTTTATATTTCTTTAAGCTAGTAGAAACCGTTTCAAAATTTGTCAAAGTTCCACCCATCCAACGGTTGACGCAAAATGGCATGTTTGTAGCGGATGCAAGTTCACGAATTGGCTCCTCAGCTTGCCTTTTCGTACCAACAAGAAGGATTTGCTTACCATTTGAAACAATTTCCTCTATGGCTTTGGAAGCCTTTTCCAACTGATCGTAAGTTTTTTCAAGATCAATAATTGAAATTCCATGCCTGTTATCGAAAACATAAGGTTTGGAGCGTGGATTCCAACGCCTAAGTTGATGACCGAAATGTACGCCTGCATCAAGCAGGTCTTTAACTGTGATGTTCATATTGATTTTTTAAAGCCCAAACCGAACAAGCTTGGGAGAAATAATTTTCTTTTTAGAGGTAATGGTTAGATGTTGGGAGCAGGGGCAGGATTTGAACCTGCGACCTTCAGGTTATGAGCCTGACGAGCTACCAGACTGCTCCACCCTGCTATAAGTTAAGCGATCTATAATTCATAAATTCCCAAAGAAAGCAATATCAAATGAACATGATTCAAGTATGCTTGATTCATTGCCAAGGAAATCTTTTTCTGAATGATGAAAAATATGGTAAATTTAGATAGTGTAATAAAATTTTGCAATGATCGTATCGATGTAGAGAAAATCAAAGACTTCCCAGGTGCTTGGAATGGATTACAGGTGGAAAACAATGGTGGGATTACTAAAATTGGTGCTGCGGTTGATGCGGGTCTCTTTCCTTTCCAAATTGCTACCGAAAAAGAGATCGATTTCTTAATCGTACACCATGGACTTTTTTGGTCTCCTCCTACCCCGCTGACTGGAGCAAGTTATGAAAAGATCAAACATTGCATGGATCATAACCTTGCCATTTACTCCGCACATCTTCCACTTGATTGTCACTCAGAAATTGGGAATAACGCTATCTTAGCTAAACGACTGAATCTTGAGGAATGTGATGGTTTTCTTGATTTCGAAGGAAACAAAATTGGTCTTCTTACCGATTGTAATTTCTCCAGGGAAGACTTAAAGACCCGACTCCAACAAGAATTTCCATCCGGAATTCAATCCATTGAATTCGGATCCAAACATCCAACCAAAATTGGGATTCTTTCAGGTTCTGGACAGAGTGCAGTGGATCAAATTCTGAATGTCGGGGCGGATACCTTAATTACCGGAGAGTTGAAGCAACAACATTTTAACTACGCTCAAGAAAAAGGTCTAAATCTTTATGTTTGCGGTCATTACGCTACCGAGACCTTTGGAGTGGAGGCTCTAGCCAAGGAAGCCGCCGAGAAATTCAATCTGCCATACGAGTTTGTGGATACCAACTGCCCCCTCTAAATCAAGCATTGCCGTCTCCCCCCATCAATCTAAGATAAGGTTATGAAAAAGATTGGTCTACTAAATGGTCCCAACCTTGACAGATTGGGTAAACGTGAACCTGAAATATATGGATCTTCAACACTTTCTGACATAGAAAAAAAATTTCAGGCCGAGGCAGAATCCTGCGGTTGTGAGGTAGACTGCTTCCAATCCAACCACGAGGGTGCTCTCATCGACAAGATACATGTATGGGAAGATGAAGGGTTCTCAGGTATGATAATCAATCCCGGTGGACTAACTCACACCAGTGTGACTTTAAGAGATGCTATTATTTCATCAGGTTTAAGGACTGTTGAAGTCCATATATCTAACATACATTCACGGGAGGATTTTCGTCAGAAATCTCTAATTTCAGGAATTGCAACTGCTGTCGTCGCTGGAATGGGAATGCAAGGTTACCTCTCTGCACTTCATTACCTCGTAGAGATAAATTAAAACTTTTTATTTAAGTTCCCCGCACATTTGTTCAGGTTTGACCCACTGATCAAATTGTTCTCCCGTCAGGATTTCCAAGTTGATAGACTCCTCCCGTAAAGTGGTCCCATTTTCGTGAGCGGTTTTTGCAATTTTAGCTGCTTTTTCATATCCGATCTTCGTGTTCAAAGCAGTCACCAACATAAGGGAATTATCAAGATTCTTTTTCAAATTATCATAATTTGGCTCTATTCCGTAAACGCATTTTTCTTTAAAAGATAAACAACCGTCACCCAGCAATCTTGCAGATTGCAGAAAGTTTGATGCCATTACTGGTTTAAAAACATTAAGCTCATAATGTCCCTGCAACCCACCCACTGAAATAGCCACATCATTACCCAAAACTTGTGCACAAATCATAGTCAGTGCTTCGCATTGTGTTGGATTTACTTTACCTGGCATTATCGATGAACCAGGTTCATTAGATGGAATAATTATTTCGCCAATTCCACTTCTAGGACCTGAAGCAAGTAACCTTATATCGTTAGCAATTTTATTCAGTGACACAGCCAATTGTTTTAATGCCCCATGAGATTCAACGAAGGCATCGTGTGCCGCCAAAGCCTCAAACTTGTTTGCCGCACTGACAAATGGATAACCTGTAAAATCGGCAATTTTCTCTGCCACTAATTCAGAATAACCTGGCGGTGTATTAATACCTGTACCAACTGCTGTACCACCAAGAGCTAATTCCGCCAAATGAGGTAGCGTATTTTTGATTGCCTTGAGACCATGATCAAGCTGTGAAACATAACCCGAAAACTCCTGTCCCAGCGTGAGAGGAGTTGCGTCCATCAGATGGGTTCTACCTATTTTCACAACATCCATGAAATCCTTAGACTTTGCAAATAATGTATCTTTAAGATTTTCGACACTGGGAATCGTAGTCTCCATTAGCATTTTATACGCTGCAATATGCATACCAGTAGGAAAAGTATCATTGGAGCTTTGTGACTTGTTGACATCATCATTCGGGTGAAGAATTTTTTGGGGATCATTAAGACTACCTCCGTTAAGGACATGCCCTCGATTTGCTATGACCTCATTAGAATTCATATTCGACTGAGTTCCGCTACCAGTTTGCCATGTGACAAGTGGAAATTGATCATCATGATCACCAGCGAGAATCTCGTCACATGCTAGTGAAATTAAATTTTTCTTTTCTTCGCTTAAAACACCAAGTTTGTAATTAGTATGGGCTGCTGATTTTTTAAGATAAGCAAAACCATAAATAATCTCTATTGGCATACTTGCCATCTCACCAATCTTAAAGTTATTTATACTCCGCTGAGTTTGAGCNCCCCANTACTTTNCAATNGGNACNTTNACNTCTCCCATNGTNTCNNNTTCNANTCNAAANTTTTCGTTCATAGGTAAGGATATTCTCTAAAAGGGTGGGAACAGTATAATTTTTAAAAATAAGAAATAAAATGCTAAGAAATATAAACCCATTGGGATTAATAAAATCTTGATGTAGCAAACAATTAAAGAGCACAAATTTAGTCTGAGATAACTTAAAAATTCGAATTCCTCCAGATTAAATTATTGAAATGAGCAAGGAAATTACTAAAAGTTCTTGGAGGTTGTCTTTTCTTTAGAAGGATTTAAACTCGAATCAGATGAATTAGTTTCCAATTTTGAGGAGGATTCAACTAAGCTAACTCTTGTAGGATTTGCTATTTTAGGTCGGCGTGCAACTCGGACAGGAACAATCAATTCCTCTTCTCTTCGCTTAATTTTGAAATCCAAGACTACATTAGGTTGTGCGAAAAAACTTGCGTTTGCTAGATCACCTTGAGTTCGGATCAATTGTTCACCAACTTGCAGAAGAATATCACCAGTTTGTAAATTAGATTTTTCAGCTGGAGATCCATCTATAAAACCCTGGATAACTATATTAAAAGAGTTTAATTCATTAAGTTTTCGTGCTGTTGTAATTCCAAACCAACCGTATTCAACTTCCCCNGAGAGAAGCAGATCGTCTCGAATTCTTTTACAAGCTTTTGTTGGTAGTATGAAAGATGAGCGAAGGTCTGGTAAAGCAGCGTGAGTTATGCCTACAAATCTACCGTNTAAGTCAAAAACAGGGGCACCCACTTCTCCAGGACCCAATGCTAAGTTTGATCTGAGCATCTTGGTAGGAAACAATCGTTTCCCAAAGGAAAACTCATAACTTTGGGCAAGTCCGTGAGTTGGACCTATTTCAAATTCAAGTGCACAAGTTATTCCTACTATAAATGTTCCAAAATTAGTGTTTTCGGTGAAATTACCAATCTTGACATATTTTAAAGGACTTGGAGGTTCTAAAAGTTTTAGCAAAGAAAGATTACACAAAGGGTCGTGCCCGATTTCTTCTGCAAGTAAGTAAGTGTTTTTAAATTCAACCCANATTCTTTCTGCATTAGGAAGGAGTCCAGTNGTTAAAATATGCCCTTCTTTGCTTACAAAAAAACCACTACCNATTTTTAAAAGGCGGCGGACTTTATCACCTACCTNACTTTCACTCGTTGCTTTTACTCGAACAACACTTTCGGAGTGTTGTTGGAAAACTTCTTGAATTCTTGACTCAAGAGTAAAGGAAGCTTTTTCCGCAAAGATAGGTTGGAAGGTTACAAGTAAAAAGCACCCGTAACAAAATGCTGCGGGTTTAATCATTTAATCAAAACGAATATTGATTATTGGGTTCCTTTTCGGAGACATCAAAATCAATGATAGACGAAGATACAAAACGAGNAGANTCTCCCGAAATATCGAGTTTTTCAAGAGCAAAAGATTTTTCATACTCCTCATTTGTTAAGGTTAAAACTTCATTCGAAACCAAATCAAATTCTTCATTGACGAATGCAGAAAGTAATAAAGTGGAATCTTTTGCAATAACAACATTATCAACTTGGATTGGCTTACTGTTCATCTTTTCGGCCGGGTCGTTTGAAAAATGATTTGAGGAGGAATGGTTCAAAGTAAAAAAGGCAGGAACGAAAAGAACGATTAATAATAAGGCCAGTTTTTGTAGTTTGAAATTTCGATTAGACCTCCGAAGACTTTCGATGGTTCGAACTTTCACAATTTCATTGAAGTTATCAGAAAGTTTTAGTTCATCTTCGGTATATTTCTTGGATTCTAAAAGCTCTTCCAAAGTAGGCTTTTGTCCGGACTTACAAGTGCTATTTGACATAATCTGATAGTAGGGACTGTAATTGAATCTTAGCATAATGAAGACGCGACCTGACTGTACCTTCAGTACACTTCATTACATCAGAAATTTCCTTATGAGATAGTCCGTCAATTTCATATAAAATTACGATAGTTCTATGCTTGTCAGACAACATTGAAAGTGCTTCGTTCAATTTTTCGTGTAATTCATTTAATAATGTATGCTTTATTGAGTTATTATCCTTAGAAGCAAATTGCGTTGACTGGGGAAAAGTAGATTGCCCAGAAGAGAGGTAATCGAAACTGAAAAACTTTCTTGCTTTTCTACGCTTAAGAAAAGAGAGAGTAAGGTTAACGCCAATTCTGTACAACCAGGTAAAAAAAGAGGATTTACGCTTGAATTTGGAAATCGAACGAAAAGCTTTGACAAATGTTTCTTGGGTTAGATCTGCCGCATCCGAATGGTTCAAAGTCATATTGTAGATAACCCCATACAGTCTTTCGCGGTAATGAACCATTATCTTGTCAAAAGCTTCAAAGTTTCCTGTAATTGCACTAGCAACTAAATCATCAATAACATAACCAGTTTCTGTCTTGGTTATGGTATTCGAAAAATGTTTTTTTTCGATAGATGAATCCACCACTTATGAATACATCTATCGAGTATGCAAGGCAAGGAAATTGCTTGTCTTCAATCGATCAAGTACATTTAACTTGGTGATAAAACCAGACATAAAATCTGTGAGAAGTTCTTCTTTAACAACATCACCAAGCGAACGAATTAGTGTGTTCGTGCAAGTAAATTTCTCTTCAAAAATGGAAAGGCAAAGGTCTAAAATTGAGTATTTTTCAAGCAAAGAAATAAAAGTTCTAAATTGCAAATCAGAAATTTCATCTAGATTAAGAAGTTCAAGAATTAAATCTTTATCAACGATTGTAGCTTCATTTAATAAAGCGATTACCGGTAAAGTTGGCTTGCGGGAAAGAAAGTCAGTACCAAGAGTTTTACCAGCAGAAGTCTCGTTTCCAAAGGCATCTATAATGTCATCGAACAACTGATAATTTAATCCTAAAGACAAGCCAAATTTGCCGAGACAATCCATACTATCTTCATTACAGTTTGATAAAACCCCTCCAGATTGACAAGCAGCAGAAAAAAGTTCGCCTGTTTTGTCCTGTATAAATTGTAAATAAAAATCAAGTTCAACAAGATGATTCCCTATAGAATTGTTTTGAGAAATTTCACCCGAGCATGTTTTGCGGGTGGCTTTCGAAACAATTCTGCAAATTCTGCTATCATTGAACTCAGTTGAAAGTTCCAATCCATAACTAAATAAAACATCTCCCAGTAGTACAGCATCATGGGTTCCTATTTTTTTGTGAACAGCAAGACGATTCCTTCTAAAATCAGCATCATCTAGTATATCATCATGTATAAGAGTTGCTATATGGACAAGTTCTACAATTGCAGAAGCTTTGTATATATCGTCTAAATGAGAATCTGGATAACCGCATATCGAAGTAAGTAGGGGACGTATTCTTTTACCACCATTCAGAATTGTATACCTAGCATTATCTTGGACAGAAGCATCAAGATCATTAATGATACCGCCTAAGTAATCTTCAAATCTAATGGAAAAACTCTTAAAGAAAGGGTTTTTGGCAATTGAAGAGGGATTCGTTGAAGGCATAAGCAGCATATTTTTTTATTTGTTGCTAAAAGAGCTAATAGCAAATTTAAAAGCTCAAATGCCGAAAAAAAAACTGTTACCAATCTCTCTTTTTGTGACGATTGGCTCGCGTACGCTTACGACGCTTGTGTTTGTTCATTTTCAAGCGACGCTTTTTCTTTAGATTACCCATTATTGATTATATAGTTGATGAAATTGAAAAGACCCGTGTCATCGCTGAAGATGACACGGGTCATAAAACTGGCAACAACTTACTCTCACACAGCAGCGAGGCTGCACTACCATCAGCGACAGAGGGCTTAACGAGCGTG
>NHDJ01000054.1 GCA_002167265.1 Verrucomicrobia bacterium TMED56
TTTTTTGATGTCTTCGTTGTCGATGAAAAAGAAAAGCCTATTGGCGTTATTTCATTATCACGAATCCTACGATCGCCAAGACCTACATTGATGAGGGAAATTTGCGACGAAACCCAAGTTATTGTTCCTGCAGAAATGATACAGGAGGAAGTTGCTTTGCTTTTTGAAAAATATGACCTGACCACTGCGGGAGTTGTTGACCAGGATGGAAAGCTTCTTGGAATGATTACTGTTGACGATGTTATGGAAGTTGCCCGAGAAGAATTTGAGGAAGATATACTTCGATTGGGTGGAGTGGGGGAGGAAAATGTAGATGATGGGGTGTGGGAGTCTTCAACCAAACGTTTTACCTGGCTACTTGTAAATCTTGGGACTGCAATTCTGGCTTCCCTGGTAATTGGAATGTTTGATGCGACTTTGGAGCAGATGGTCGCACTTGCCGTGCTCATGCCAATTGTTGCATCCATGGGTGGAAATGCCGGTACTCAAACCATGACAATTACGGTCCGAGCACTTGCTGCAAAAGAATTAACGGCTTACAATGCCTTCAGGACTTTTCGCAAGGAATTAATAGTCGGATTTTTAAACGGTTGTTTGTTTGCTTTTTTGGCTGGAATTGCGACTTACTTTTGGTTCAGAGAATTACAAAATCCTGAGATGCTTGGTTTTATCATTGCCGGAGCGATGATTATTAATCTCGTTGTTGCAGGCATTGCTGGTGTGGCTTTACCCCTGCTCCTGAATCAGTTAAAAATTGATCCTGCTGTAGCATCCGGAGTCTTTGTAACAACCATTACTGATGTCGTTGGATTCTTCGCCTTTTTGGGTCTAGCATCGTTGTTTTTATTGTAAATAATGACTGAAAAAAGAGTTTTTGTCACCGGATCTACGGGGTGTATTGGTCATCATGCAGTTGGGATTCTTTTAAACGAAGGATGTAAGGTTTTTGGCTTTAGCCGCAAACCCCCTGAAGACTTATCTTCTGAATATAAGCACCTCGAGGGTGACTTGTCGGATGAAGATTCAATTTTTTCCGCACTAAGGAAGTCTAGCCCCACTCATATACTGCACCTTGGTGCCCTGCAGACTCCAGATTGCCGAGACTTTCCTTTAAAGGGGATGGAAGTCAATGTCTTGGGGACGGCTCATCTGTTCAAAGCATGCCTTGAGCTTGATCTAAGTCTCGAACGATTTGTATTCGCAAGTTCCAGTGCAGTTAACGGACCAAGGTCACTCTATGGACCTGAAGGAGTCCGTACCGAAGATCCTTATCAACCCTTTAATTTATATGGTTATTGGAAAATTGCCGGGGAGGGAATGGCACAAGCTTTTCATCAGGAAAGCCAAGTTCCAACAGTCTCGTTGAGACTAGCCACTACCTATGGACCAGGTCGAGACCGTGGCTTTACCGCTGCTATGACTAGTGCAATCAAAGCAGTGGCAAAGGGTGAACCTTATGAGATTCCATATCGAGGTAAGGAAAACTACCATTTTTCTTATGATGTAGGAGAGGGTTTTGCCAGAGCGACCCTAGACCCTTTTTCAGGATATGGCGTATTTAATTTACTTGGTGAAACAAGAGAGGTTGATGAATTTACAAGCTTGCTATCAGAGGAAGCAGAGGCTGTAGGCCTGCAAAAAATTTCACTCCAATATGCAAACGGAGCTAAAGAAACACCTTTTATCTATGATTTAAATTGGGAATCAACTCTTTTGAGATTCCCTAAAATGCCCCGAACAGAATTGCGCCAAGGAATTCGTATTTCTTTAAACTATTTTCTCAAAAACGAAGGATAACCTAAGTTACTTTTCGTGTATTTGAGAAAATTTTTAAAATAAAATTTTTTAAATGCTTGACTAAATACTTATTTAGTGTAAGTACTTAATTAAATCCTTAATTTAAATATGATTCAAAATATTATTTCATTCGTCATCATTCTTAGTGTTTCATCAACCGGCTTTTGGTTTTTGACACAAATTTAATCCTGAATAACTTTTTGATTTAAAAAAATGTTAAATTCTAAGCCAAAAAATGATAGTGAGATTAGTCATCTCCACATCTTTTGTGAGAAACAGATAGAGTTTCGAGTGCTTACACCATCTCCCCAATGGTGTTGGAAATCGTTTTTGCAAGATGGTATTACAGAGTATCCCATTATAGGTTTTGCTTCTGTAATTAAATCACAAGCAGACAGACCTCCAACGGTTAAAGTTTTTTCAAAGAAAAACATTCTTTCGAGTGAATGAAAAATGCAAATTGAGTAAAACCCAGAAACTTGATCCAGAAATCTGTGAACTGGTTCCCAATTGCACTAATATAAAATATCTGAACGGCTAAAACGATCTTGAATCTTAAAAAGATATCTTCTTTCTACTATTTTAAATTAAGACAGAGGGCTCGAGAGTTAATGCATTTGATCGAGCAAGCATGCCTCCCTCAACTCAGGGCGCCACGCAGATAAGGGGGAATTCCAAAAAATTATTTAACAGATAAACAAACCGCTTCTTCGGTACTTCGGACTAAAACCTTGCCTTTACTGAGAGTGGGAGTGCTCCAGCATTTACCTGTAATCAATTTTTTGCGGGCAAGTTGCTTATAGTGACTGGAACTTGCAGCGACCACGCTCAATTCACCCTTATCCGAAAGGGCGAGGAGGTTGTTTCCTGCAAGAATGACATTACCGGGGCCATAACCTTCTGCACTCCATTTTACACGACCGGTTTTGAGTTCCACACATTGCAGGGGGCCATCGCCGTATTTCTTGAAACTGAACATGCCATAAAGATGGCCGTCATGATAAACCGGCGTGCTCCAATGGTTGATTACATCATTGGGCTTACGCCAGACCTGACTGCTGGAAAACTTAGTCCCCTGCTTACTGATCTTGTAAAGGCCGGCACCGACCCCATAGCCTGCAGAACAGTACACTAATTCACCCGCGACTACCGGAGAGGCGGCGGTGGATACTTTGTAAGGAAATTCCTGACGCCAGAGTTCCTTCCCGGACTTGGGCAGAAGGGAAACCAGTCCGGACTGGCAAAAAAAGATGACCTGCTCCACTCCGTGGATTTTTGTCAGGATGGGGGTGGCATGAGTGGCGAGCTCGGAACCTGTTTTCCATTTTACCTTTCCTGAATTTTTGTCGAACGCAAGAAAAGACTCTTCGGGACCGCCCCCGTAAATGATCACCAAGTCATCCACGATCAGTGGAGAACTGGCGTTTTCCCAGCGCGGGTTGATACCGGAATGCTCTTTGAGAATATTGATTCTCCAGATAAGTTTTCCGTCCCTGGCCGAAAGGCAGTGAAGGGACATATCGGAATCGTAGGCCCAGACCTTGCCATCGAGCACGGAAGGAGTGGATCGGGGACCGTCGCCGCCTTTGTTGTCTGATGCACCCGAATTTCCACCGCCTGCTTTGTAGTCCATGATACCGAGGTGGGTACTCCATTGGCGTTTTCCGGTTTTTAGATCAAGTGAAATACAGATTTCGCGCATCAAACCATCCTCATCCTCTTCAGCAATCAAGGTGAAGGCACTGTCATCGTAAGTCGTGAACGAGCTAAAGCCAAGTGGAGTCTCAGATTTCCATTCAACAGCAGTGGGAGAGCTTAACCAGTTGGGACTGTAGACGGATTCATCGCTGGAGTTGTTTGAGAAAGGGCCCCGGTGCTGGTTCCATTCTCCGGCGTGAGCTATAATGAAGATGGTTGAATTTAACAGTATGAAGCTGAAGATAATACGAATCATGCCTATCTTATCAAAATTGTTTTGGCATAAGTTCAAGAACGATCGTTCGTAAGGGACAGATTTTTTTTGAAACGGAAACGATAAAAAAGCACGCTGAAGATAAGAGTAAAGAGGAAGTACCATGGGAACCAGCCAAGTGCTTCGACGAATACAGCTTCCTGTTCATTGAGTTCTGGACGGAACAAATGAGCCTTATCTTCCTGCGTCTTTATCCAGGCAATAAGGGAAGAATAGAGTAGGGAAACCGCCCCGTAGGATACATTGGTGGAAAGTCCACGGAAACTCAGGACTGTGGCTCTTTTTTCTGAGGGGGCATGTTCATTAAGATAGCGGCTGGCTAAATAATTCATCGCTTGCATGGTCGAGTAGAGTAAAATTGCAGGGAGAATTCCCCAGTAAGGAAATGCTTCAGCAATGCCCAAAAGACCAAGCATTAATATTATGCAGAGCAGGCAAAAGTTTTGGGTTGGTGTACGGGTTTCAGCCAAATATTTGGCAACACGGGGAACAAAGTAGCCCATCAAAGACATTCCAGAAGCGACCAGTCCAAAAGTGGCCAGAGGTAGATCAATCACGCTCCAGTAGGCACTGGCAATTGTCAGAAATTGGCGAATCACATTGTCGAGGACCATGGAGGCTAGCAGGATGCCAAGGGGAAGAGGTGTCTTCCAAATCCAGGAACCTGCTTCGAGGGTTGTATGGAGAGAAGTGCGTATGGTTTGGCCAAAGGAATGCTCTTTTTTTTCCAATGGGGTTTCCTTCATTCCCAACGATGCAACTAGCACGACGATCGATGACAGCAAGGTAAGCAGTATGGGTGCTTTGATTAGGGCGTGGGAACTGAATGTGAAATCGATACCCACAAAATGCAGGCAACTGTTAACAAAACTAGCATCGTAAAAGGCCGAACCTGTCATCATTGCAAAGAAAAATGCAAGAGAGGTGAAACGCTGGGCTTTTTCCAAAACGGTGCCCCATTCTTTTTCGCGGCCTTTGGCTTTGAGAGAATCAAAGGCAAGGGCTTCATCGGCTCCGCTAACTGCGGCTTCAGCAATTCCGCTAATGATTCTGTTTAAAGCAAATAGCCAAAAAACGGAAGTCCCTCCGTGCATAGGGGCAAGAAGCAATGCCACCATTTCAATTATCATGCAAAGTGCTCCCAATACAATCAGTCTTTTTCGACCGATAGTGTCGGCAAGAGCCCCTGAAGGAACCTCGAGTAAAATAATTGAAATGGCCCAAATTCCGTTGAGTATTCCAAATTCTTCCCAGGTCAGACCGTGTTCCAAAAACAACAACGCAAAGACTGGATAATAAAAACGAGCGTTGAAAAACATGCGAAAGCATATGAATCTAGATATATTCCCCTTAACTTCTCTGTCTGTCAGGGAATCATTCATAAATGTTTTGAATTATAATCAGGTAAACGATAACGGGAATAAAATTAGACACTCTTCTTGCAAAGGGGCTTGCCAAAGAACAAGCAAGCCGATTCTACATAAAGGATATGTCAGACCGCCCCAATATTTTATGGATTTGTACTGATCAACAGAGATACGACACCGTAAAGGCTTTAGGCAACCCTCTTGCTCTGACTCCCCACCTCGATCAATTCGTTAAGGAGAGCACAAGTTTTTCCAATGCATTCTGCCAGAGTCCAGTCTGTGCACCAAGTCGGGCGTCTTTTTTGACAGGCAGGTATCCACGAACCACCCGCTGTCGTCAAAACGGGCAGTCAATCCCATCAGACGAGCTTTTGGTTTCCACAATTTTTAACCGGGCNGGATATCGATGTGGGCTTGCGGGCAAGTTACATTTGGCCTCGTGTTCGGATGGAAAGGTGGAGAAAAGAACGGATGACGGGTATGAAGATTTTTCATGGTCACACCACCCGCAGCCTGATTGGGAAGAAAATGCATACACTCAATGGCTCAAAGCTAAAGGACAGGACTGGTATGACTTGCAGGGTGAAGTAATTAGTCCCTATGTGAAAGAGGGTCCACCCTCGGAATTTCATCAAACTACTTGGTGTGCAGAAAAAACGATCGAATTTATTAGGGAAAATAAGGAAAANAACTGGTTTTTCAGTTTTAATTGTTTTGACCCCCANCATCCATTCGATCCACCTGCAGAATACTTAGAAAAATTTGACTCTGATATTATGCCTCTGCCATCTGAACACCCCAAAGAAAAGAACACAAAGCCAANTTTTCAGTTATTGGACAGGATATGGGCTCATAACAATCCGGGGGAGTTTCACACGGAAGAGATGTCAGATGGCGATCGGCGACAGGTTTGTGCTGCATACTATGCTATGGTTGCTTTAATTGATGACCAAGTTGGTCGAATCCTGCAGGTCCTGGATGAAACAGGACAGGCAGAGGATACTGTGGTCATTTTTATGTCGGATCATGGTGAAATGCTCGGCGATCATGGGATTTACTTTAAAGGTCCTCATTTTTACGACTGCCAACTGAGAGTGCCTCTGATTATACGCTGGCCAAAGGGTGGCATTGTTCAGAACCGCAAGATAGACGGATTGATCGAACTTGTTGATTTGGCCCCTACCTTTTTGGATGCGGCAGATTTGAAAGTACCCGGGCATATGCAGGGACGCAGTTTGTTGAAAATGCTCAGGGGAGACTCTGAAAGAAATGGATGCAGGGAACAAATTTATTCTGAATACTATAATTCATGGACTCACAAAGATGCTTATGGGACAATGCTGCGCACGAAGGATGAAAAAATTGTGGTTTATCACGGAACGAATCAGGGAGAGTTTTACAACTTAAGGAATGATCCTGAAGAATTTTTTAATTTATGGGATGTACCAGAGTCAGAAGAAAGAAAAAATGCCATGTTACTGCGGTGTTTTGATGCTTCTGTTTTTACGATGGACCCTCATCCCCCCCGATTGGGACCTTTTTAAAAAAAGAACATTTTGAAAAGGCTTGATTGATGAGATTTCCATGGCAGTGTGATCATTTTCTCCATCTNNTAAATGAACATACACGAATACCAAGCCAAGCAACTATTTGCTGATGCTGGGGTAGCGGTTCCCAATGGTACCGTTGCTCAAAGCGAGCAAGATTTTGATCAAGCCCTTTCAGCTTTACCTGAAGGTAAGCCGATTGTCGTAAAAGCCCAGATTCATGCGGGTGGACGGGGGAAAGGAACTTTTAAGGACGGGTTTCAAGGAGGTGTGCATGTGGTGGCGGATGCCGCTATTGCGAAGGAGAAAGCACAATCCATGCTCGGCAATGTTTTGGTGACCAAGCAAACTGGAGAAGAGGGCAAGGAGGTTGGCACTGTTTACTTTACAGAAGCTTCGGATATTGAAAAAGAGTATTACCTGGCGGTTCTCATGGACAGAGCCACCTCTAAGCCTGTCATAATTGCCTCGACAGAAGGCGGCGTGGACATTGAAGAAGTTGCTGAAAGTTCGCCGGAAAAGATATTGAAAGTTTTGATTGATCCTTCTTTGGGGATTCGCTCCTACCAGGCGCGTCTGATTGCATTTGGTCTTGGGTTGAGTGGTGATTCTTTTAAGCAATGTGTTAAACTGGTAACCAAACTCTATAATTTCTTTTGGACAAAGGATTGCTCGCAGGTGGAAGTCAACCCTCTGGTCACAACTCCATCGGGAGATGTCCTTGCATTGGATGCCAAAGTAAATTTTGATTCAAACGCTTTATTCCGTCATCCTGATGTGCTCGAACTTAGGGATCTTTCAGAAGAGGACCCAAAGGAAGTGGAAGCGTCCAAGTTTGACCTTAATTACATAGCACTGGATGGAAATGTTGCTTGCATGGTGAATGGTGCCGGTTTGGCCATGGCTACGATGGACATAATTAAACATTACGGTGGATCCCCGGCGAACTTTCTAGATGTGGGGGGTGGAGCCAACGAGGAACAGGTTGAGAATGCATTCCGTATTTTGGTTTCAGATGATGCGGTTAAAGCCATCCTGGTTAATATTTTTGGCGGGATAATGAAATGTGATGTAATCGCCACGGGGATTGTCAATGCTGCCCGTAAGTTGGACATGCAAGTTCCTTTGGTTGTCCGGTTGGAAGGAACAAATGTTGAAGCCGGTAAAAAGATTCTAGCTGATAGTGGGTTAGCTCTAGAACCTGCTGATTCTTTAGCCGAAGCTGCTGAGAAAATCGTTAAGTTGGCTGCAGAAGCCTAAACCCGAAATACAAAATATAATTTTAGATGAGCGTTTTAGTAAACAAAGATACCCGTTTGGTGGTTCAAGGAATTACCGGAAGTGCGGGAAGTTTTCACACATCTCAATGCATGGAGTACGGAACGAATGTAGTCGCAGGCGTAACTCCAGGTAAAGGAGGCCAAAAGTTTCAGGACTCCGTTCCTGTATTTGATACCGTTAAAGAATCTGTTGATAAGGAAGGGGCCAATGTTGCTGCGATTTATGTGCCTCCACCCTTTGCCGCGGATTCTATTCTAGAGGCAATTGATGCCGAAATTCCATTAGTTATTGCTATTACTGAAGGCATCCCTGTCCGTGATATGGCCGAAGTCAAGGCCCGCTTGGCCACATCCAAAACTCGCCTGATCGGGCCAAATTGCCCTGGTATCATCACCCCGGGGGAGTGTAAAATCGGGATTATGCCTGGCTACATTCATAAACCTGGTAAAGTTGGTATTGTTTCCCGTTCAGGTACACTGACCTACGAAGCGGTCTGGCAAATTACTTGTGCCGGTCACGGGCAGTCCACTTGCATTGGAATAGGTGGGGACCCTATTAATGGAACCAGTCATTTAGATGCGGTAAAACTTTTTCATGAGGACCCTGATACGGAAGCGATAATTCTTATTGGAGAAATTGGTGGCACTGCGGAGGAAGAAGCTGCTCAATTCATAAAAGAAAATGTTCATAAGCCCTGTGCTGCATTTATTGCCGGTAGAACGGCTCCTCCTGGCCGACGGATGGGACATGCCGGAGCAATTGTATCCGGAGGAAAGGGCACAGCTGAGGCTAAGGTAGAAGCATTACTGGAGGCAGGAATTTCCGTTGCTGAGACACCTTCGCACATTGCTGAGGCTCTGTTTAAAGTCTGGAATCCTTAGATCTTGAAATGAATCAGGAACTTCTCACCGAGTTCAGCCTCAGGGAGAAGTTTATCCAAATTCCATATTTTGGCGGGGTGTAAACCGGAACTGTTTAATTCTTCGGTGTAGTCTCCACCTTTGAGATATAAAATACCATTTGCCGGCGAGTGTTTGGCACCCTTGGCAATTTTGTTCTGCACCCAGCCAAAAAAAGTAGGTAGGGCGGTGACCGCNCGTCCAATAACGAAGTCATAAGATTTCTTCTTTGGTAGTTCCTCGACTCGTCCCCGGATTACTTCTGCATTTTGAAGACNCAATCGGTTNACCATGTCTTCCACAACCATNACTTTCTTACCGATTGAATCCATCAGGGNAAAGCGTGCTTCGGGGTAGCAAATNGCAAGGGGNATTCCNGGGAGTCCNCCTCCAGTTCCGACATCTAGGAGTCGGGCCTTGGGCATCAGTCGGAGAAATTTTGTGATGGTCAGGCAATGAGCCAGATGTTTGACCTCAAGCCGGTCGGTATCTTTGCGAGAGACCAAGTTGATCTTGGCATTCCACTCGCGCAGAAGAGAAGTATATTCATGAAGCTTTTCCCAAGTTTCTTGCTCTATATCAGGGAACCATTTTTTGAGGGTCTCCCATGAGTCTTCCCCGTTATTCATTTGGTTATTGAATATCGACTGCTTCCAAGCCTTTCACCAGATCATCGATCGCTTTTGCCTGAGACAGAAAGGCTTCGAGTTTGTCCAAGGGCAGGGCGCANGGGCCGTCGCATTTGGCTTCACTAGGATTCGGATGAGACTCAAGGAAGAGTCCGCCAATCCCCTGACTCATGCCTGCTAGCATAAGTTCAAAGACTGCCTGCCTGCGTCCGCATGCAGAATCACTACGCCCACCGGGAATTTGCAGAGAATGGGTAACATCAAAAACAACCGGACACCCGGTGCGTTTCATGATCCCAAAATTCAGTGGATCAACCACCAGATTATTGTAGCCAAATGAGGACCCCCGTTCGCAGAGAAGAATCTGATCATTCCCGGCTTCTTTAAATTTAGTAATAATATGTCCCATTTCATGAGCCGCGAGGAACTGGGCTTTCTTGACATTTATGGGCCTTCCGGTCTTGGCCAGAGCCACGACGAGATCAGTCTGCCGGCAAAGGAAAGCGGGTAGTTGAAGNACATCAATTACCTCAGCTGCCGGCTTTGCNTGAAAGGGTTCATGAATGTCAGAAATTACGGGGACATCATAGGTCTCTTTGATTTCAGCGAGGATTTCGCANCCCTTTTCCAAACCCGGTCCCCGAAAGGAGGTAATCGATGAGCGGTTTGCTTTGTCAAAAGAAGCTTTGAAAATATANGGAATACCTAGCTTTTGGGTGATCTCTTTGTACGCTTCAGCAATTTCGAGGGCCAANTCTCGGGACTCCAGCACATTCATGCCGCCAAAGAGAGTGAAGGGTAGAGCGTTGGATACTTTGAGGTTTCCGACCTCGATTTCTTTTTGTTCGCTCATGCGTAGGCGATGGAGGGGGGGGTGCCATGCTCCGCGGACACAATGATTCCGATGCCACCGCGGGCATTGAAGTTTACTTCGACCCGGCACCAACGGGGATCAAGTGCGGTGACCAAGTCATCGAGCAAACGGTTGGCAAAGTGCTCATGAAAGGTACCCTCGTCCCTGAAGGTCCAGAGGTAAAGCTTGAGAGATTTTGATTCCACGATCTTTTGATCGGGTACATAGCGGATCATGATTTCCGCAAAGTCAGGCTGTCCGGTTTTGGGACAGATGCAGGTGAATTCACTGGTGTTTAATTCGACCACATAGTCACGCTCGGGATTACGGTTGGGGAAAGTCTCCAGCTCACGCTTGGGTTGGGTGCCTCCCTCGCCAAGCTTGGTTAGGTTCGAATGTTCAGGATTTGTTTCGCTCATATAAAAGAATTCCTTTTATCTCAATTCTCGGAGGAACCGGCAAGAATAGAAGATTTCGATAACTCCTGCCATGGGATCACCGATTCTTTATTCTGTAAAAAGCGGGATAGATCTGCACAAAATTGAATTCGCGGAATCTCCCGGGCACCCATTTTTTCGAGATGGGGCGTGTGTGCCTGACAGTCAATCATTTCAACACCGTATTTTTCCGAGAGACTTGCAAGATGAGCGAGACATACCTTGGACGCTTCAGGAACCTGGTGAAACATTGATTCTCCAAAAAACATTTTCCCAAAGGCTAGCCCGTAGAGACCGCCAACTTGTTTACCTTCCTGCCATGCTTCAATGGAGTGAGCGATTCNCATTTGGTGGAGCTTTTCATAATCATCAATCATTTCCGGCTCGATCCAGGTTGTTTCTTGCCCTGGNCGGGAAGACCGGGCACAGGATTGCATGGTTTCCCGAAAACTGCAATCGATACGAATTTCAAACCTTTTGTCTGAAATTGCCTTCTTTAGACTGCGTGAAACCTTGAGCTGTTGAGGTCTTAAAACCATTCTTGGGTCGGGTGAGAACCAACACCAATAGTTTGGATATTCTTCCATTTTCATCCATGGAAAAATACCTTTTTTATATGCACTGACCAAACGCTCAACTCCAAGAGTTTTACTGACTGCAACCATTCCACTGCTGTCTGCGTGGAGTGGGTCGGGTATTAAATCAGGAAATTTTTCATTCAAAAGGGATATCATTTCGTTCAGTTTTTTTCTGGAAGCAATTCGACAAGACTAATTTCTGGTCTACAGTTAATTCTCAGTCCATAAAGGTTTCCTACTCCGCGGGTCACATGGACAAACTTGTTTTTCCCCCAGTGATGTAAACCTTCAGTCATCGAATGATCAGAGACTGGTGCGAACGGGGCGAGTTTAGTGAATGGAATTACAAACTGCCCTCCATGGGTATGACCTGAAAGCATTAGATTCCAATAAAAGGTTTGTAGGATTTCTTTGGCATCAGGGTTATGGCACATCAGCACAATTCCTTCGTCAGGTTCCCTCTGAGACTCGTGGTTCATACAAACTTTAGGTCGGCAATCTTTTGACCAAAGATCTCCCACTCCAATAATTTTAATGGGGACTCCCCGAATTTTCATTCTTACACCTTCGTTATGGAGTAATTTTACGCGGGATTTTGCCAGCAGTCTACGAATTTGATTGTTATTCGAGAATCCACCGTTTGATTTTGCCCAATTTCCACCATCATGATTTCCCAAACAGGCAAAAGTTGGAGTTCGGGAGGCATATTTACGGAGTAACAAAGAAAATTTATTCATTTCCTCTTCTCTGGGTTGAGCGGTAATGAAATCTCCGGTTATAAAACAAGCATCTGGAGCTTCAGAGAACCCAGCATGTAAAGCAGCCTCAATTTCTTGAAGGCTAACAAATTTAGAAAGATGAAAGTCTGACAAATGAAGAAGTTTTATTTTATTGCCTTGTTTTACCCCTTTGAAAGGCAAGGACTTGGTAGTGAGTTCTATCCAATTTGATTCAAGCTTTCCGTATAACCAGCCAGTAGTGGGGGGAAATATGATTGCCATTAGCCGGAATATCCATTGACGCCTCGTAGAAGATTTCCGCTTCTTGGATTTAGATGCTTTCGATTCCATATAATCTGGAACTTCCGATTTCATCTCAATGTATTNTCCGTTTATTTTTTAGGTGGAATGCCACCTTCTTGATCGAGTTGTTCCAACTGAAAAATAAGTTTTGATTGCTCGGCGGAAATTTCACCGGATGAATTCATGTCTTTAATTTTGACGATATTTTGCNTTGCTTCCTCATCGCCTATAATTAANGCATAACGNGCTCCTGATTTTCCAGCGTCTTTAAACTGCTTGCCAAAACCGACTTCTTTTATTGAAAAAGATACCGAGAAACCCGCTTTCCTAGTTTGAGAAACAATGGAAATACCCAAATTTCTTTGTTTTGTTCCACAAATCAAATAAATGTCTGGCGCCATGACATAATTGGGAAGAAGCCCTTTGCTACTCAAGCAATCACTTAATGTCATATCACCAATAGCGAAACCACTTGCTGGAAGGTCAACATTTCCTGAAAGTTTTTTGATCAGGTGGTCATACCTTCCACCTCCGGCTAGGGCACGCCCCTCTCCTGAGGCTTCGAAAGCCTCATAAACAAAACCAGTGTAGTACGCCAAGCCTCTTACAATTGATAAATCTATTCTGATAAAAGGAGCCGACTGATGAGCGGAGAGTTCGTTCATGAGGNCGTTCCAATCATTTGCTCTTTTCTTTCCTGGTTCCCCAAAGCTGCGTAAGATTTCTAGGAGAGAAGAGAGGTCATTAATTTTCTTTAATTCATTAATTCTATCAAAGATTTCTTCACCTCTTTTGGGCACTACGGTTTCAAGTGCCTCTATTGTTTGAACAGATTTTTTGCGCTCACTTTTGTCAATTGCATCCAAAATAGAAGGCTTATTCTCTTCTTGAATCCCAAGGTCATCCAAGAAAAGCAGCCATGTTTCACGATCGCTTAATCGAATAGCAAAATCTCCTTCTCCCAATCCTAGTGTCTGAAGAATTGCGGCCAGTAGGGAAATAAGCTCCGCATCCGCTCCAATACTACTTTCTCCTAAAAGATCTGCATTGAACTGGTAAAATGAACGACCTCTTCCTTTCTGGGGACGCTCATATCTGAAGTGTTCCCCAATGTTAAACCATTTAATTGGCTTGGGCAGGGAATTCGCCCTAGCTGCAATCATTCTTGCAAGAGTTGGAGTAAGTTCTGGTCTTAGTGCAACAGATCTTTCTCCCTTGTCTTGAAAATGAAATAACTGAGATACTATTTCCGGACCTGATTTCTCAACATATAAATCTAGTGGTTCAAGTACTGGGGCATCGTACTCATGGAAATCGAAAGTGCGAGCCACCTTGCGAAATACTTTGAAGAGATGGTTGCGGCTAGCACAGGCATCCGGCGGGAAATCTCGAAATCCCGGGAGGGTTTCAAACATAAGCTTGGTCCTTAAATTAGATCAGATTTCATCCAAATCTAATTTTGTAAGCCCTGACCTCATTTCCTTGCCAGCCTTGAATTTTACAACCGCACGTCGTGGGATAACCACATCGGTTTCTGGCTTGTTTGGATTACGACCCACTCGGGACTTACGGATTTGAACTTCAAAGACACCAAAGTTGCGGAGTTCGACATTCATGCCTTTAGTTAAAGCTTTGCTGATATTATCGAGAGTTTTCTGAACTATTTCAGTAACGTCTTTATGGTTGTAATCCGCACTTTCGTAAATGTTTTGTACGATTTCTCTTTTGGTCAGATTATTTGACATGATAGAAAACTGTTTGAAAGCGCTGGGCTAGGGGGTTAAGTTGTGAGGGTGTCATTTCATAAATTCCCAACAGACAACAACCTGTCAAACTCATAATTTTATTCTATGCCAAAAAAAGAAGATGATAATCCAATGGAAGAAATCCAAAAGCAGCTTCGTGACCTTCTTAAAAACAAGGATGTACAAGTTGCTTTTGCCCCCTTCATGCAATCTATGACAGGAGACGATAATGCTGATAAAGACACTGGGAAAGGGAAGGATGTAACCAAGCCGGTTGAACCTGAACCAACCCGAGACGAACAACTTGATGGTATTCGTGCATTTGATCGTAAACCCAAAGAAATTCGTGATTATTTGGATCGTTTTGTCATCAAGCAGGAGCAAGCAAAGAGGGTTCTTTCTGTCGCTGTATGTGACCATTACAATCACATCCGCACCTGTTTAAAAGACGATACAAAGGCAAATTCATCTTATGTTAAGCCCAATGTGCTTCTGCTTGGACCTACAGGTGTTGGTAAAACATTCTTAATGAGAAATGTAGCCAATTTAATTGGGGTTCCATTCGTCAAGGCGGATGCCACCAAATTTTCAGAAACTGGATATGTTGGGTACGATGTTGATGATCTTGTAAGAGATTTAGTTAAAGCAGCAGACGGAGATGTGGAAATGGCTGAATATGGAATAGTTTATGTAGATGAGATAGACAAAATTGCTTCTGAATCCTCGCGTGGTGGGAGAGATGTTTCAGGAAGGGGTGTTCAAATTAATTTATTGAAATTAATGGAAGAAA
>NHDJ01000055.1 GCA_002167265.1 Verrucomicrobia bacterium TMED56
TCTCTCGACTTTTTTTTCCAATTGGAATTTCTATTGAAAGTTCAACATCAAAAGGAATACAATTTTCTTCATCACATACTAAAGTTGAGAGAGAGCCTTTTATCATAAGGTTATCCCCAGTGTTAAAATCATCGTCCACTGAAAACGGACACAAAAGAGTGAAATTTCCCTCGTGTACATAAATTACCATTTCCAAGAATTCATATGCCTTGGGTGAAGGAAATTCAAGAGGACCGAACTCTGCTCCATCACCTTGCCATTCAATGGTAGTGGGATAACCAGACTGCCCTGCATTTTTCCAGTACATGTGCCATTTTGGCTTAACCTCAAAATCTATCAATAGCCAACCTTCATCCCCAGGCTTGATTGCCTTCATATCACTGGACAAGGAAAAGGTAATTAACTGTTCGGGTATTTGTGCTGGTAAATTACCAGTGAAACCCAATAAAAACAGAGTACAAAACGCAATTTTTTTCAATCTATTCAACGATCAACAATCTCCAATAAGTAATATTATCAGGCTAACTGAAAAACCAGAGACTTTCAGGGTAGCAAAGGATTTAATGAAAAAGTACCCCTTGAACTATCGACAAATTCCAAGATTGAGCTTTTTAAGCCAGTCGGCCAGTAGGTACCTTCTGAAAGAGAAACAAAAAAATGCACTTGAGGCAGGGCATCTAAACTTACATTCAAATATTTAAGGAAATTCTCGAATGATTTTCCCCATGGTATCTCAACTCTTCCGAAAACTGATGAAACATCACCGTTCAAGCCGAGCCTTGTCATAGCCATGTTCTCCAGACTATTTTGATCTCTGGGTAAGTCTTCACCGTTTTCAACAGTCATGAGCCATCTAACTGCAGTTTGACGAATATAGTTGGAGATAGGTTGCTTTTGATCAGGACTGAAGCTGCCCGAGATTGAGTTTGCAGTAGTAGATGGATCAATGCCTAAACCACTAAAGTGAAACTTTGGAATGTTTGAAACTTTATAACCAGAGATTCCTCCCATAAATGCAAAAATTAAATCGGGATCAAAAGATATCGCGGTGTTTATACCATACCATGGACCGACAACCCCTGCCATCGGCTTTGCAGATAATAGTTCCTGCGTGTAAAACTGACCTCTATTTTCTTTTAATGAATACGGGTCTTTCCCCAATGAATCTAACCATTGAATGGCAAGATTTTTGTATTCACCAGTAGCAGGTAAGATTGTTTTTCCCAGAGCGGAAGCCTCTCGAAGATTCCAAAACATAACTAAATTAAAATAGGAGTAGGAAGAAAGGGATTGGATGGATTCTTTAATCGCAGAAACTCGCTTAGCGAACTGCATATAATCTTCTGGTTTCCTAAATTCATCGGTTCCAGCATCAAGAAGATAAACTGCATGCAATCCTTCATAAGCAGTTCCTAATAGATTTACTTCCCTTACTCTTTCTTCAACGGGTGGAATAATTTCATTATTAATGGGACTGTCAGGAAATGAAAGAACATCGGGGTTAGTCTGTGCGACGGCAGGATTATTTTGAATTGCCAGTTTTTCCTGTACACGTCTGTCAAGTACGGGGTCTGGCGAGACTTGTTGTTCAGAAATCTTTGGCTCAATTTCTTGCAAACTGAGTTTGGTCTTTTGGAGATTTTGATCACTGGCATAGCCTGAATCATCCACTTCTTTAAGTAGATACCAGGCAATAGCGAAAATTAATAGAGCTAAATTAAGGCACAAGCTTGGAATTAATAAATATTTTGATTTCTTTCTGAGCGAAGACCTCTTACGGGAAGTGTTGGATGAACTCTTCCCAACTTTTTCATCAAAAATTTGTCCGCCTTCATTAATTAGCTTATCATTCCACGAATCAAATTCTTTTTCGGAAATTCCGTACTTTTTGCACTGATCTTCCTTTGGTACTTTCCGAAGGATCGATTCAAGAACGATTCGCAACTTTTGCTCTCCACTAAACTCAGCCATCAGTATCCTATATTAAGATAGAAATTTACTCTGTGCAACCGCCAAAGAAGATACAGCAGCCGTCTCAGCCCTTAAAGTCCTATTTCCCATAGAAAAGCAACTTACGCCAAATTTCCCTGCCAATTCTTCCTCTTGTGGTGTCCAACCACCTTCAGGACCTATCAAAATGTCTATATTACTTGAACCTTGATCCAATTTAAAAAACATTTCTCCCCCGGCAAGACTTGCCATATAGGAGCTTTTTTTGGGTTCGCAAAGATAATCAGATAAAAGCTCAGGGGGATCAATTTTCGGTAACCATAAGTTCCCAGATTGTTTACATGCTTCAATTGCCAATTTTTTCCATTTCTCTAACTTTCGATTGTTGAAGTTTTCATTCTTCCTAACTTCCGTACGATCCGTCAGCAAAGGGGTAATGCGGTTCGCACCCAACTCCGTTAGAGGTTTGATTATATTTTCCCACCTACCCACTTTAGTAAGGGAAACGAGCATTCTTATAAGCGGAATTGGTAAGGGCTTCGTTTCTATTTTATCAATTCGCACCCGGAAATTTTTGTCATTTTTTTCAATACATACTGCTTTCCCTACTCCTCCCATGCCGTCCAATATTTCCAATGTATCTCCCACTTCTTTCCTGAGAACCTTTTGCAAATGATAACTCTCATCCGAACTAAGCGTAAACTCTTGTCCGGCATTATTCAATGAACCATCAAAATAACTACGAATAACACGTGGCATATTTCTTTGATATGTCATTCATCTCCGCTTGGCAAATCATCCCTATTACTTCATTTTCTTACAGATGTCGCCTGTTATAAAATGTAATTACAACTTATGCGAATAAGTGGAGGTAAAGCACGGGGAATCCAATTGCGTTCTTTAAAGGACGAAGATTTAAGGCCTGCGACTGAAGCCAATCGGGAAAGACTTTTTTCATCCATAGGAGACCAGATTTCAAACAAGCGTATCCTTGACCTTTTTGCAGGAACTGGGTCCTATGGTTTGGAAGCATTAAGTCGGGGAGCAAAATCCGCAACTTTTGTCGAAAAAAAACATAAGGTTGTACAAAAACTGAAAGATAACTTGGATCGCGTTGTTAAAAGTGCTGAACTAAATTCCAATGTCGCAAAAGTAGAAATTCGGGATGTAAACGAATTTCTAAAGTCAGAGCCAATCAAACCATTTGATCTCATTTTCATTGACCCCCCTTACTCCCAAATAAATAAGCAGATCCCCCCCATTTTCAAAAAACTTACAGATTTTGGCTTCATCCATTCAAAGACTCTTGTTTTTCATGAGCGACCGGGCGGAGAATATCTGGTGCCCGATGGATTTCTCCTTATAAAAACTTTGGGAAAAGAAAGGAAAGGGACNCCTGTTTATCACATTTTTCAAAAANCAAATTAAATCAATTTAATTTTAGCTTACAGCTCCCAATACTCCAAGTGCTGCCACAACTGCTGTCTCAACTCTCAAAACGCGTTCTCCTAAGTGCTGTAATTTAAATCCGTTCTCACGGAGTAAATTTCTTTCTTGCCGACTCCATCCTCTCTCAGCTCCCACAGCTAATTCAACCGTCTCAACAGGGGAGAGTAAATCGGTCCCAAATCTGCTAGTTCCTTCATAATTGTCCAACCCGATTCTCAGTGATTTTTTTTTGGTCGTTAAATTTCCCAAAACACTTTTTAGATCCTGATGAAGCATGCAAGTTGGCATGAAACTCGAAAATGCCTGCTCCACCCCTTTTCGGATTCTGACCTTCCATTCATCAGTTGTCCAAAGGGGACTCGATGCATAAGAGGGCTCACCCCTGTCAGTTCCAAAAAAATGGAACTCTTGGACTCCCATCGTGGAACCCTGATCTAGGATCTTTCTACAAGTCTGAGGTCTTGATAGACCAATTAACAAGCAAACAGGTAGAAAGTCTTTATTGGCAAGAGATTCCCATTTGAAAGACAGTTCGAGAAACTCATCACCAAGGGTTTCTAATTTACCTTTTCCCAGAGGTCCATTTTCCACTGCAAAATCTATTTCATCTCCAAGTCCTACTTTCAACACCTCTAAAATATGCACGGCACGAGGATCAGAAATTGACCATTTAGCTTGAGTTACTTGCTTCGGTAAAAGAACAAGATTCAAGACGAACTTAGCCAAAGAGCCTGATAGGGACGCAAGACAAGAACTCCTGAATCAGTCCAGTTAATTTCTCCTCCACTTATTAAATCTCTAGCTTTTTCAGATGGAAATATACTATGTAAAGAATCCATCTTATTAATCTCTGTTTTTTCCGCCTTGAAATTAAAAAGGCAGAATACGGATAATCCACCGTCCAAAGAATCTCTCCTTAGAGCAAAAACAGAGTTTCCAAGTTGTAAAATTTCCTGTGGTGCATCCGGATGAAACGCGGGGCATCCCGCCCGCATGCGTAGAACTCTAGAGTACCACTGAAAAATCTCGGCAGGCATAGTTGACTGGTCATCAAGANTTTGTTCCAATTCATCTTGNTTCCATTTTTTTCGATTTACTGTTCGGTTCCGCTTGGTNTCCTGATAGCCTTTCAAATCATTCGGCGTTCCACAAAGGGAATGAAAATACACTGCGGGGATTCCTTTCATTGATAAGGCAACAGTTTGTGAACATTGGAAACGAGACATTCCCAAATCCTCATTCTCAGTGTCAGAAAGTGCTGAAAAGTAAGTAGAATTAAGTTCATAAGGAGATTCTGATCCATCCTCCATCCTCCGCATTGAAACAAATCCTCCTTTTTGGCGAATTTCATCCGCCAAGATAAGAATTTCTTCGTGAGGAAGAATTCCCTCCAATGGTCGAACTCCAATTCCATCATGACTAGCAGTAAAATTAAGAAAATGACATCCTCGGGGAGGGGGTGACAAATGCATTGCCCAACTTGTCAAATGCTCAGATGTTCCTCTCAGCAAACCGTGAAGCAATAACGGAGGCAAAGAAAATTGATAAACAGCATGTGCCTCATCCCCTTTGCCAAAGTAAGATATGTTTTCTTCATGAGGAACATTGGTTTCTGTCAAAATGACGACATCAGGGGCAACAACCTCAAGGAAGTTTCTAATTAGTTTAATGATTTGATGGGTTTCTGGGAGATGAAGGCAATTCGTGCCAATTTTTTTCCACAAAAATGCCACCGCATCCAACCTCAAAACTTTACAACCTATTGAAACATAATACATGATGATATCCAGAAATTCAAAAAGTAGGTCTGGACTTGTCCAGTCAAGATCGACTTGGTCCGCACTNAAGGTAGTCCAAATATGGCGTTCTCCCTTACGAGTTTGATAAGGAGTAAGTAACGCTGTAGATCGGGGGCGAACGACCATGGAAAGGTCTGCTTTGGGGTCCCCCTCCATAATATAATTCAGACCAGGCTCAATTCCAGAAACATATTCCTTAAACCAAGGACTTTTTGAAGAACAATGATTCAATACCAAGTCAAACATTAGATTAAACTCTTCGCCCAACTTATAAATATCATCCCAAGTTCCATAATCATCACTAACTTCCCTGTAATCAACGACTGAAAAACCATCATCCGAAGTCCAAGGATAAAAAGGGAGAATATGGATGGTAGAAATTGCTCCCTTTAAATGAGCCGTACAAAATTCCTTAAGTGCATTTAAAGGACTCACCTCTTGATCTTCTGAAACTATCATATCTGCATATGTGATCAGAACAACATCTCGAGCACTAAGATTTGCTCCATTTTGATTGTGCTGAGCACCCACACCATAACGTCCTACCATTCGATAAAGTCGATCAAGTAGAATATCCGCTTCTTCAATGCCATAGACTGAAGCAAGCCTTCTGCGCATAACCTTGAGTTTTGAACTGGAAATATGTTTAGTCACTAAGATTTTCCTCGTTGAGATTTAATACCCGGTAAAACTGGAAATAAAAGCACGTAAGTTGCTGCGCACAACTGAATAAGAATAGAATTGCCTGGCAACCTCGTAGTTATGATCGACAATTTCTTTTTTTAATTGCTCGTCCTCTAATACCTGTTTCACCCTTTTTGAAAGTGATGGAGTTACGAATCCATCCATCGTTAATAAACGAAAGCCTTTAGGCTCGATGTCTCTAATAAAGATAGAATATCGATTGATCAATACGGGTTTCCTGAAATAGATAGCTTCGAGTAATGCATTACCAAATCCCTCGTAAATACTTGGATAAGTAACAAAATCAGCATGGTGATAGAGATCCCAAAGAGTGTATACTTTTCGTCCTTCCGAATCTCTTTGCCTAACTTCTCCGACTCGGTGGGCTACAATTCTCATGTCAACCCCCTCTTCTTTGGCCAGTTGCTCCAACATCCCTAAGTATTCGTACCCCTCATCACCCGCCTCATGAGAAATAACTAATTTACATCTTCGGTCTTTCAATAAACTGACCAACTTGATTGCCTGCTCAATTCCTTTCCTAGGAACTACGCGAGTAGGTTGAAGAATAAAAAAGTCGTCATCTGCAAGACCCAGTTCGCTTCTCACATCCGCAGCATACTCATCCGCCTGATCTGGCGGATTGTCGAAATCAAATACATTAGGGATGACTAACGAAGAACTTCCTTTTCGTAATGCAAGTTGCTCTTGGGCTTCTTGGTTAATGACCACATCCCGCATGTTCGTAAGTTTTGGAGGGAAACTCATATCTAAATATTCCGGGACACAATTAACGGAAAACCTTGTCCTTTCCCAAAAGAAATCATGATGATGAGTGATTGCAGGCATTCTAGTTTCGGAGAGAAATTCTGTTAAAGCTAAACCAAGCGGAACATGCATTGGTATAGCCAAACAATTTTGAGGAACTACGATATCTATCCCAAATTTCTCCACAAACCGATATAAAGTCCCCTTCAGGTAATCGGCCAATTCCCTTATTCTTTCAGTGACAAATCTTTCCCGTTGCTCCTTTCCCCATATTCGATCATTGAGCCATTTGTTTTCCGAAAACCCGAAATAAGCCTCTGGCGCCACAAAACTTATGTCAGGATCTCGATCACTTTGTCCGCTATACCAATAGCTTACATGTCGGTCTTCCCATAAAACCTCTGCCCATTTAGCGCTCTCAAGCGAGACTCCATCTTGTCCCGCAAAACGGGTTGAAATAAATCCTATGTTTTGTGCCATGATATAAAATCGTGAATGAGTTNCTCACTCAATGGGTGAACATATGCAAGAATCGAGCCTTTTTTTCAATGAAGAAAAGATTGTGGATAGTTTGTCGTAGCATAAGGTCATTTAATTTCGTATGAAGTATCAACAATGACAACATCAATACAGACTAAGGATTTTGCCTTAGACGACCTATTGAGGAAAATTCCAAATCAGATCGACAGCCTCCGGTCCATTCGGGAAACTTTTTTGACCGATGCAGTTTTGCTTGGAGAAATTCCTTCCCCCACATTTGGAGAGGAAGAACGTATCCGACTTGCCCTCGATCGCTTTAGGGAAAACGGGATGGAAGATCCCACCCTTGACGAATTCGGAAACGCAAGCGGATTATTGCGTGGAACATCGGGGGAATCAGCAATCCTGGTAATGGCGCATGCCGATTCCGTTTTCAGCTCCGAAACTAGGCATGTTCTTGAAGTCGGCTCCGATCATATTACCGGACCTGGCATCGCTGACAACGCCATTGGATTGGCTGCAGTCGTTGCACTGCCAAAATTACTTGAGCATCTCAATATTAGGTTCAAAGACGATTTGCTTCTTCTTGCAAATGTTAAAAGTCTGGGTCGGGCAAATTTAGAAGGAGCCCGTGGTTTTTTGGAAACTATGCGACGACCAGTTCGGGCTGGAATCTGTGTTGAAGGTTCATCCCTGGGAAGGCTTAGTTATTCAGGACTCGGAGCTTTACGTTCTGAGATAACCTTAAATATTCCAAATGACTATGACTGGTCTAGTTTCGGAGCAGCTGGTGCCATAAGCCATCTCAATAGATTGATTAATCAATTAATGGAAATTCCCCTACCCAAAGAACCAAAATCTAAAATGATATTTGGCGGGCTCACGGCAGGATCAAGTTTTAACACTTCGCCTCGAACCGGTCGGTTGCGTTTGGAAATCACCAGCGAAGGAGATGAAGTAATTGACGAATTGGAAAATCTACTGCTAGAAATTTGTGAGCAATTTTCTCTTGAAACTGGGACCGATGTACAGATGGAAACTGTCGCGAAACGACAAAATTGTGGAATTCCCTTTACCCACCCACTGGTAAAAACAACCCGTTCAATAATGCACGAAGCAGGAATTGCCCCAAAAGTTGACCCCAGCACAGGGGATCTGAATGCACTTATTCGTGCTGGTCATCCCGGTGTCACTCTTGGTTTAACCACCGCCCAAAACCTCCATGAGGAAAATGAAACCATACAACTCGATCCTCTTTATTCGGGATTAGCTCAACTGATTTCATTGCTGCAAGCTGTAGATGGAGGACTATGCGAAGAATGAGCGATCCATTGGAAAAAAATAATTGGCTTGAAAAGAATACTTTTCATCACGGCGAATTCTGGGACATACTCAAGCTTGTTGAGGAAAAAGAGAGGAAGAATCTTACCATTTCCCTGTGTATCCCGACCCTTAATGAAGAAAAAACTATTGGGAAGGAGGTATTAATTCTTCGCTCCGAACTGATGGAAAGATATCCATTAATAGACGAATTTGCGGTTATCGATTCTGGCTCTCAGGACAACACCCTAGAAGTCGCCGGAAATTACGGTGCCGATACTTACTTAGCCTCCGACATCTTACCGGAAGTTGGAGACAAACGGGGTAAAGGAGAAAACCTATGGAAAGCGATTCATCAACTTAAAGGAGATATTATTTGTTATGTAGATGCGGATATTACCAATATTCATCCTCGTTTCGTATACGGGTTAGTTGCCCCTCTCATTCATCGTGACGAAATTCAATATGTAAAGGCTTTCTACGACCGCCCACTTAACTATTCCAGCGGATTACGGCCAAGTGGTGGAGGCCGGGTAACAGAAATTCTTACTCGCCCTCTATTTTCACTTTTCTATCCAGAACTCACCAATGTCATACAACCTTTATCAGGAGAATATGCAGCCCGGAGGGATGTGCTGGAAATAATCCCTTTTCCTATTGGATACGGGGTTGAGACTTCTCATCTGCTTGATCTCTATGATAAATTTGGATTGGAAGCATTTGGGCAGACCGATCTTGATCGTCGCGTACACCGCAATCAAACAACTAACGCTCTTGGCAAAATGAGCTTTGGGATTCTGCAAACCTTTATAAACCGTTTGCATGCTCAAGGTAAAATCAACCACCTGCCCGATATGGAAACATTTTACCGTCGTTTTGAAGTTGAAGACGGGGCTTATCGTCAAATTGTTCAGCAAGTTATTGAAGAAGAGCGACCACCCATGGTAGAGATTGAAGGATATCGTACAAACCGGTCATCTCTGGCTTCCTAAAGCTTTCAATCTGGAACGATGAAGGTTGCCATCGTCCATTACCATCTTCAACCCGGTGGGGTTACTCAAGTAATTGAAAACACGCTACAAGCTTGGTCTGAAGAGGACAGCTCCATTGATTCGGTTGTTCTATCCGGAAGAGCATACCCAGGAAAACGCATATCAAATTCTNTNTTAGTTCCAGGCTTGGATTATGCAACACTGTCTGCTGGAGTTGATCCTCAAACTCTAGTTGAGAGACTTAAACTTTCAGCCAAAGCTGGACTAGGTGGAATGCCTGACATTTGGCATGTACACAATCACTCGCTTGGAAAGAATCCTGCTCTTACCGAAGCGATTGCGATTTTAGCTGAAGATGGAGAGAAGCTCCTTCTGCAACCGCATGATTTTGCTGAAGATGGAAGGCCCGGTAACTTCCTTTCGTTAAAAGAAATATATCCTCGAACCTATCCGGCGGGTTCAAATATTCATTACGCAGCTCTTAACAAGAGAGATCAGAAATTTTTAATAAAGATGCTAGATGGTACTCCAAGCAAGGTTCATTTACTTGCGAATGCCGTTCCCTCTTCCCCTAATTTTCCAAGTTTCAAAAATGTAAACAAATCCAATCTTCCTGAAAATCTATTCCTTTATCCTGTTCGTGCAGTACGTCGAAAAAATCTTGGAGAACTCGCATTACTAGCAACTGCTTACCCCGATTTGCACTTTGCTAATAGCCTCGGCCCAACTAATCCAGAATTTTCTACAATCTTTGAAAATTGGAAAGAGTTTGGGAATGAATTGAAATTACCTCTAACCTACGGTTTAGGACAAAAAGTCAATTGCTCTTTCTCGGAAATGGTCAGTTCTGCAACATCAATCTTATCGGTCAGCATCGCCGAGGGCTTTGGATTGGGTTTTCTCGAACCATGGACATTTGGAAAAAGTCTGTGTGGAAGAAACATTAACGAAATAACTTCTGACTTTTCTGAACTTGGGGTTTCCTTGGACCATTTATACGAGCGGTTGGAAGTACCATTAGATTGTGTTTTATCTAAAGAATCACTGAACATAAAGATTTCCCACTACATCTCCAAATTTTATAAAAAATATAATCGAAAACTTCCCGAGGATGCTTCAAGATTAGCCTATCAATCAATCGTAAGGGAAGAAATGATTGATTTTGGACGATTGGACGAATCTCTTCAGCAATCAATAATCCGCACGGTTGCTAATTCTTCTGATTTACAAAGCGATCTTCGCTCAATGTCAAAAATTCAAATAATTGACGAACAAATAATTCACGCTAATCAAAAAGCAGTGAAGGAAAAATTTTCGTCAATTGCCTATGCTGAAAAGACAGCGATCATATATGATCAAATCCTAAATTCAAGCACCCCACTAGGATGTGAGTTTGCAGATGGGCAGATATTGCTAAACCAATTCCTATCTCCAAGTCGGCTTAACTTGCTAAGAACAAGTTAGAAAAATTATTTTACAGAGCCGCGCTTTGCTTCGAAAAGTCGTTTTTCCTTAACCTTGTTTGCTTCCTTACCAATTCGGTCTCGTAAATAGTACATACGAGCATTCATTTTAATGGACTCACGATCTACTTCTACTTTGTCAATCATTGGAGAATGAACGGGGAAAACTCGCTCAACTCCAACTCCTGATGCAATGCGCCTAACTGTGAAAGTCTCATGAATACCTGATCCTTTTCTGCAAATTACTATACCACCAAAGATCTGAATTCGTTCCTTATCGCCTTCCCTTACCTTAACATGGACCTTTACTCCGTCCCCCACCTTGAAGTGGTCGCGTTTTTCTTGTAAGTATTCACTTGTTATTTCATCCAGCAGTTGATTGTTCATCGTAGTATCCTTGTTAATTCTTTTTTGAATTCAGTAAGTCAGGGCGCAATAAAGTAGTTCGGGCAATTTGTTGTTCCCGTCTCCATTTAGAAATTTCCTTATGATTCCCTGAAAGTAGTATTTCAGGAACCGTCATACCCCGATATTCAGCCGGACGGGTNTACTGCGGGTGGGATAATAAATTATTTTCAAAACTTTCATCCTCTAAGGATTCTTTATCCCCAAGAACACCCGAAACCTGACGGGATACTGCGTCAATCAAAACAGTCGCGGGGAGAGATCCATTGGTCAGAACATAATCCCCTATGCTTATTTCCCTATCCACTGCATGATCCCTTACCCGTTGATCAATTCCTTCATAATGTCCGCTAATTAAAAGTAAATGCTGTGATTTTGATAACTCCCGTGCCAACGGTGTGGTTAATGGTTCACCATCTGGAGCCATGTAGACAACCGTTGTAGATTCATTCGCAATTTCGTCTACGGCATCAAAAAGAGGCTCGGGTTTGAGTACCATTCCAGCCCCACCACCAAAAGGACGGTCATCCGCTTCTCTATGCTTGCCCTTGGTCCATCGACGCAAATCAAAAGAGTTTATTTCAAGAAGTCCCCGGTCGATTGCTTTCCCGAGTATACTTTCTTCCGTAAAACCCTCAATAGTTTTAGGAAAGAGGGAAAGAACGTCGAAACGCAAAACTGGATTTTTCATGCGAATCATCGGTGACCAAAAAATACATAATCAAGGATTTGAAAGATAAAAGGTTAAGAATCCTTTTTCTCCTCTTCTTGAGCTTTATCTTCCTCAGCAGGCTCTTCGGGCTTTTCCTCTTGCTTGGCTTCCTCTGCAGCAGGAGCTGCTTCTTCAGCGGGAGCATCCTCCGCTTTTACCTCCTTAGCCTGAGGTTGTTCTTCCTTTTTTTCTTCTTCTGCCGGGGCTTCTNCCTTGGCTTCCTNNTCAGNAGGNGCTGCTTCTTCAGCGGGAGTATCCTCCGCTTTTGCATCCTCAGCCTTAGGTTGTTCTTGTTCTACAGGTTCAGCCTTAGGTTCTTCCTTTTTCGATTCCTCCATAGTCTCCACCACAGGTTTTTCCTCAGAAGAAGGCTCTTCTTTCTTCTCAACTTCATCCATAGAAGGTGCTGAATCCGCATTGTCCTTGCTCTGACGTTTCAGCTTTGAATCGGCTAGCTTCTCCGACCTTTTCATCCAGTCTTCAGGGGTCATACGACCCTGGCGGATCAAACTTTTGGCGGTATCTGTGGGTTGTGCTCCTACCCCTAACCAATGGTCAATCCTCTCTAGCTTAAGACTTAATT
>NHDJ01000056.1 GCA_002167265.1 Verrucomicrobia bacterium TMED56
GGAGATAGTTCAGGGAGTCAAAAATCCGGAAAATGTCCATACCGGCATTCGCGGCATGTTTGACAAAGCCAGAGACCACATTGTCGGGATAATTGGAATAGCCCACCGCGTTGCTCCCCCGGAACAACATTTGAAAGCAAACATTGGGTATCCGTTCCCGCAGCTGGCGCAAGCGTTCCCAAGGGTCTTCGCTGAGGAATCGCATGGCAGTATCAAAGGTCGCGCCTCCCCACATCTCTAAGCTGAAGAGTCCTGATACATTTCTGGAGATATAATCAGCAACTTCAAGCATATCGTAGGATCGCATACGGGCGGCCATCAGTGATTGATGTGCGTCACGCAGAGTAGTGTCAGTCACCATGAGAGGCTTTTGTTCCCTCAACCAGCTGGAAAACTTTTTTGCCCCTTGTGAAAGCAATAAATCTCGAGTTCCCCGGGGAGGATTCTCTATCGCATCACATTCAGGAACTATAAGAGGTAAAGGATTCTTTAGGCGCGGTCTTCCTTTAACCTGAGGATTTCCATTTACAATAACCTCACCCAAATAATTGAGAAGTTTTGAAGCTCTGTCTTTTCTCGGTTTGAACTTAAAAAGACTGGGAGTCACATCAATCATCCGAGTCGTCGCATTTCCCTTCACAAACTCTTTATGTGTGATGACATTTTCAAGAAAAGGAATATTGGTCTTCACTCCTCGAATTCGCATTTCCCTCAAAGCTCGGTGCATACGATCCAATGCTTGCGAAAGATTTGGACCAGAAGTGGTTAGCTTGACTAGGAGCGAATCATAAAATGGAGTAATGATAGAACCAGTATCTCCCATTGCACCATCCAGCCTGACCCCAAATCCTGCTGCAGACCGATAGGAGAGAATCTTTCCATAATCTGGACTAAAATCCTTTTCTGGATCTTCAGTAGTCACTCGGCATTGAACCGCACATCCATTTCTGGGGATTTCAAGCTGGGTTGGAATACCAATTTTCTTTTCATGTAAAGCATGATCCATAGCCACTAAGATTTGAGACCTGACAATATCAATCCCTGTGATTTGTTCAGTCACAGTATGCTCCACTTGAATCCGAGGATTCATTTCAATGAAAAACCATTCTTTAGTATCCTGATCGAGAAGAAATTCAACGGTTCCTGCGTTGTCGTATCCTATCTTCTGAGCCAAGTCCACACCTGCCTGACAAAGCTCGTCTACCACTGCATCGGGAAGACCAATGGAGGGGGCAACCTCCACCACCTTTTGGTACCTTCTTTGAACGGAACAATCCCTTTCATGCAAATGAACAACATTTCCATGGCTGTCTCCAAGAATTTGGACTTCCAAATGCTTGGCTCTGCCAACATACCGTTCAAGAAAAACCGCGGCATTCCCGAAAGCTCTTTCAGCCTCTCCTTGAGCTTCCTCAAGCATAGGCTGTAGTTCGTCTTCTTTATTCACGACCCGCATTCCTCTGCCACCTCCCCCGAAGGCTGCCTTTATAATGAGCGGGAAACCAATTTTCTTTGCCCACTTGAGGGCATCTGCTGGTTTAGAGACTGGATCTGGGGTGGCTGGAAGGGTGGGAACTCCAGCAGCATCAGCCGCTTTTTTGGCAGCCACTTTGTCGCCCATTTTCTCAAGTAAATCTGCTTTGGGTCCAATGAAGATAATTCCTGCATCCTCACATGCCCTGGCAAAATCTGCATTTTCTGACAGGAAGCCATAGCCCGGGTGAATCATATCAACCGCTTTTGCCTTAGCCAAAGAAATAATTGATTCAATATCTAGATAAGCGGCAACTGGACCTTTACCTTGACCGACTAGATAAGCCTCATCTGCTTTAAATCGATGCACTCCAAAACGATCCTCTTCAGCGTATATGGCAACTGTCCTTAGATTTAACTCGTTCGCAGAACGAAAAATTCTTACTGCAATTTCGCTACGATTTGCGACTAGAAGTTTTTTCATAAATTAATTTTCAATTATATGACGGAAATCTCTAATCATTTAGCGAATCTGGCTGATCTTCAATGTTAAAAGAATCACACAAATGAAAATAAATGAATAAAATTCAATCTTGTTTTCTCAAACCATGTGTCAACATACAGATGCACACCCAAAAAATAGGCAAGGGCTGCCATTCCCAGAAATGGTCCAAATGGAATCTCTAAACCCCACCCTACCTCAACTCTTCTATTTTTTTTATTTAATTTCAAATATTTGGAAACCAGCATTAATGGGATCATGATGATCGATCCCAAGAGGGCTCCTGCAAAAATTGTAAACAAGCCACCTTCCCATCCACAGAAGGCTCCGACACAACCCAAAAGCTTGATATCCCCCTGCCCCAACGCTTCTTGTTTCATTAGTTTTTCGGCAAATGCACCGATCCAAAAAAGTACTGAAGAAGAAATAATCATACCAAGAAGTGAAGTCATTACTGAAGACAATCTTTCAGGGAAAAGGGGATCTGATGAAAATCCATGAAGCAATGGAAAATATGCCGAACACACCAAGCCCAACAAAGCACCACCCATGCTAAATCTATCAGGAATAATCATGGTTTCTAAATCAATCACGATTATTACAATCATCAGAAAACCAAATGCTAATGACACAAACAAGCGGGACTCGCTTCCAAACAGAGAATACTGATAAAAAAAGAAGCCAAAAAGCAAGGCTGTTAGAAACTCAACTCCGATGTAACGAAACGGGATTTCAAAATTACAGCACATGGCTTTTCCCCTGAGCATAAGCCATGAGAAGATTGGTAGATTATGAAACCATTTGATCCTAACATTACATTGAGGACAGGAAGAAGGGGGATGAATGACCGACTTACCAAGAGGAATTCGAGTTGCACAAACATTAATAAAGCTTCCAAAAATAGAACCCAAAATAAAGCCCACTAGAGTTTTGAGGTAAGCGTCTTCGAACATTTGACTAATTATTATTGAAAATGTTTACAAGCAGCATCGAACATTATGTCTGCTGGAATCTCTTTTTGAGTCCAAATCTCCAATGCTTTTGCTGCTTGAAAAATCAACATGGACAAACCATTTGAAAAGTCTAGACCTGCTTTCGCGGCATCTTTGAGTAGGGTAGTTGTCGTCGGATTATAGATCATATCGTAAACAGCACTTTCTGGGCTCAATAAGGAGCATGAAAATGGTAAGGAAGAGGGATCCTCTTCTGAAAGGCCGACTGAAGTCGCATTAATCACCAACCATTTTTTATCTTTAAAATCGGATATTTTCAGGTCTTCAAGTGACGAACCTTTAATCCGGTTGCGACCAAACCTCTCGGCAAGAGGTTCGACCAATCCATTTAACCTCTCTTTAGAACGGTTCAAAATATGGACAAATTCGCACCCCTCTAGCAAGCACTGTACGGAAGCAGCCCGAGCAGCTCCACCAGCTCCGATTATCAGTATGCATTCGTCCTGAAATCTGATACCAAGATCAGTCGAAATAGCACGACTCAGGCCAATACCATCGGTATTGTGACCGACCCAACTTCCGGAACCGAAATGGAGGGTGTTGACCGCACCCATCAACTGAGCTTCAGGATCGATATCATTTAATACTTTTAGCACTTCCACCTTATGAGGAATCGTTAGATTAAGTCCTATGTAGCCAGCCAGCGAAAGCTTCTCCAAAGCTTCCGGTAATAGACTTGGCTCCAAATCGATGCGGTCGTACTGCCAAAGATCAAAAGATGCATCTTCTTTGGAAAGTACCGAAAGAGCAGCGTGATGTAAAATTGGGCTTATAGAATGTCCTATTGGCCTGCCTAAAACGGCAAGACCAACCCTGGGTGTAGAAAGGTCACCGATCTCTTCAAGAAAAAGAGGGTCAGGAAGCATTTCTTTCGGTATCACGCATTCTCTCAAATTCCTTCACGAAGGATTGAAACATGCTTGATTCATTTTCTAGTCCAGCTAAAGCAAAGTGATGAACCAAATTCCTGCACCCCCTTGTTAATGTTTCTGCAACACTAACTGGTAACAAGATACCACCAGAGCATTCGTCTGTACTAAGCCCCAAGTATGAGCCCATACTTTCTAACTCAACAAACCTACCACCTGCCCATACATCAATATAAAATGGAATTTCTTGAGAAAAGCAGCCAACCATAAACCGGTTGGGTAACCCAATAGGTTCCAAGTCAAAACTAATCCTTCTGGCAACTAAAATGTAGATCAGTGAAAGTGTTATTGGCAGCCCACGCTTATTATCAAGAACGCGATGAATAAAACTGTTGTCAGGATCTTCAAAATTTTTCCCAGCACCCCGAAAACCGTACTCATGAAAAAGCACTCGATTTAAAATTGAACAGGTTTGCCTGGGGTCCATTGGAGAAATGGATAATTCCCGTACCCTGTCCGCCAATTTATCAAGCATCAAGCTTGTGCCAGAAGAGTCAAAGTTCGGAAAAACCGTCCGGTCAAGCAAGTACCAGCCAGTTTCAAGTTCATATCTTCGTGATCGGATAAAATTAACAAAATCTTCTTTCCCATTCGTCCAACCTAATTCCTGCTGAAGTGCTCTTGCATGCTTTCCCAAAAGATCGTTGGAACCATTTATCACATGGTTCAAAAAACCCTGTGCTTTTATGGGGTTGTCATTGAACAAATTAACCAGCGAGTTACGAACAGCAGGAGACTCATCATCGAGCAAGCTAGACAAAGCTGCTTCTCGGGGCCATGGTTCTTTGACTGAATTAATTTTAGGCATTAAATACTACCTTTGCACTCTGAACCTGACGAAGCAAGCAATCTTAATTCACTAATTTTCACTCTTTTGCCGATGGCCAAACAAAGCCGAACCAACTCTTATCATTGTGCTTCCCTCAGAGATTGCAGTTGGAAGATCATCTGACATGCCCATAGACAACTCACTTAATTCAACTCCAAAGTTTACTTCCAACTCATCTCTCAATTCTCTTAGCTTCGAAAAGCATATTTGGGCTACAGAAATATCATCAGGGGCATAGGGTGCGATCGTCATCAAGCCATCAACAGTCAGAGAATTAATCTGCAGTGCTTTTTCCAAAAGCGGATGAGCATTTTCAACAGAAACTCCACACTTGGCAGGGTCATTACCTGCGTTGACCTGCAACAAAACCCTTTGCTTGCATTTCATCGAAGATGCAAAATTTCCGATCCGTTCTAAAAGTTTTAACGAATCTACAGTTTGAATTCTCATGAAACTTCCAACGACTTGTTTTACTTTATTTCTCTGCAGATGTCCAATTAGTTCAAACTCAACCGCATCAACCTTATCCATTTTTTCAATGGCTTCCTGCACACGATTTTCGCCCACAATATTAATTCCGGCATTTTTACAGTAATTGACCGCATCAACGGGCCAATTTTTAGTCACAGGTAAAAGAGTGATTTCATTAACTGACCTGGAACATTTTTCACAAGCAATCTCGATTGCATTTTTTACTTTTTGGTAATTGCTATAAAAGTCCTGCTCCTCAATCATAAGTTTTTCGAATATAAAATTTGCATGTAATAAGTTTTATTAATAACATAAATTTATGCATATACAAAACTTCAAAACCTTTTGCGATTTGGTCGAGACAAAAAGCTTCTCTAAGTCCGCTCGATTAAATGAGGTTACCCAATCTGCGGTGAGTCAGCAACTCAAAGCAATGGAATTACATTACGACATGCTTATTATCGATCGTAATCAGAAAAAGTTTCGTCTCACACCTCAAGGGACTGTTTTGTATACAACATACAAGGAAATCTTAGGACTTTATGAGAAACTGAATTGTGAAATCCAAGAGATGAGCAATATCGTTAGCGGTACCATCCAAATCTCGACAGTAAATAGTATCGGACTTCATGAATTACCTCCTTATCTAAAAGCCTTCATCAAAAAATTTCCCTCCGTAAATGCACGGGTTGAATATCGCAGGGCAAATCTAGTGTACGAAGATGTCTTGCATGGAAACGCTGATCTTGGATTAGTGGCTTTCCCTTCAGCACACAAAGAATTGAATATTATTCCATTTGCGAATGATGAACTCATCATCGCAATGAGCCCTAACCATAAACTAACCAAAAAGAGAGCAATCGCAATCGATGATCTTGCGGGCATGGATTTTATTGCTTTTGAAAGGGATATCCCAACTCGTAAAGCTACTGACGAAATTTTAAATCAAGCTGGTGTCCAAGTTTCCGTGGCCATGGAATTTGATAACGTAGAAACCGTCAAGCGAGCAATAGAGATCAACGCGGGAATTGCCATTTTACCAGCAAGTACAGTAATCACAGAGTCGGAAAGAAAACAACTTGTCACATACAAACTTGAAGGTGGAATGCACAACAGGCCTCTCGCAATCATTCATAAGAAAAGTAGACTACTGACACCAGCCTTACGCTCATTCGTTGAATTAATGAAAAACAAACCACCCGAAGTTGACTAGTCTTTTGCTAATCTGTTCAAGTTTGTTGCTCTCCTTAATTTTGCAGTAAAACTGCCAACCACAACTTTACTACTTATTTTTATTGGTATCATTCGGTTATCTGAAGTATACCACACGCGAAGCATTCCTTTCGGGCTTTTCTTAAATACACCGCTTAAGTTTTTAATCTGGGGTCTAGCATCGTATGCATTAAATGAGCCGAAAGGAACATTGATACTTTCCTCCGCAACAACTTTGACAAGAACACTTAAAGATTTCTTGCCATCACATGTAGGCAAAATTCGCTCATCCCCTTTTTTTACAGGAATTTTTCGAAATGCATAAGTTATCGCTAACGGATCAAACACATTTCCAGTTATGTTCTTTTCCAATGCTTTAGAATCGTTTTCGACATAAAGACTCTTTTGATTTTCATAATCAAAATCAACGACAATTTCTTTCTGCGTTTTTCCTTCTTTCTGAGATTTTTTGTACATAAAAGTGCGGGTAAAATTTCCATCAACCAAACTCACTGCTTTTGTTCGTACCTTGTAGAAAGCATCTGCAAAGTCATTCGTTCGCACAAAAAACTTAATTTCCCATGCTTTAAAACCGTTAAAATTAGTCTCCAAAATCTCTAGAGTTGCCTCTCCAACGGGAATAAAGCCCCAGTTTAAGTCATACTCTAATTTTTCACCGCTAGAAAAAGGTAGTGCTGATAATTTCGTTCCGGAAATAGAAACACAGACCAAAAACAGGAGTATTCTCGGTATCATTAATGGGAGAATTCAGTTGATAGAACCAAGTTTCCAGATTTCTTTTGCATATTCCCCTATTGTTCTATCTGAAGAAAACTTTCCTGAACCTGCTACATTACGAATAGCCATTTCCGCCCAGAGACTCTTGTCGGAATAGACTTCCCCAACTTTATCTTGTGCTTCAATATAGGATCGGTAATCCGCCAGAACAAAATAAGGATCACCCCATTCAAGAAGACTTTTAGATAGGTCAGATAAAACCTTACCCTCATCCGGTGAAAAATAATCCGAAGAAATCCAATCAATCACCGCTTTCAATTCCTCATCTTGCTCATAGTAAGAGTATGGATTATAGCCTTCATCACGAAGTTCCTGAATACCCTCGACTGTTTTACCAAATATAAAAATATTATCTATCCCTACCTCATCACGAATCTCCACATTAGCACCGTCTAGAGTGCCGATAGTTAAGGCTCCATTTAGGGCAAATTTCATGTTTCCAGTTCCAGATGCCTCCTTGCCTGCGGTTGAAATCTGCTCGGACAAATCACTTGCAGGAATGATTCGCTCAGCAGCAGAAACTCCGTAATTAGGCCAGAAAATGACCTTGATGCGATCACGGATTCTAGAATCCTCATTAATTCTCCGTGCAACAAGATTAATCGCATGTATAATAACTTTCGCCAGATGATAGCCAGGTGCTGCCTTGGCTCCAAAGATAAATACTCTCTTACTGACCTCCAAATCCGGGTTGTGCAAAAGCCTCCGATAGAGTGTTAAAATATGCAGAAGATTCAAGTGCTGTCTCTTATATTCATGAAGACGCTTGATTTGTGAGTCAAAAACTGCCTCTGGATCAATTTCCAAACCGATCTTTTGCTCAATGATTTCACCAAGCAATTTTTTATTTCGTAACTTAATCGCCATGAAGTCTTCTTGAAATGAAGTATCCCCAGCATACGCTTCAAGTTCGCGCAATTTTTCCAGGTCGGTCATCCATCCAGAAGAAACTTTACCATCAATGAGCTTGGACAGCTCTGGGTTACACCCGAGTAACCATCGGCGTGGGGTGATTCCATTTGTCTTATTATTGAATCTATCAGGATAAACTTCTGCAAAATCACTAAGTAGGCGCTCTTGCAGCAACTTGGTATGTAAAGCAGCAACGCCATTTACCGAAGAGCTTGAAACTACGGATAGAAATGCCATACGAATTTGGCCACCATCCACGATTGACATTCTTCTTACCCTGTCCTCGTCACCGGGAAATCGAGTACGGATTTCTTCTTCAAATCTACGGTTAATCTCCTTTACCAACTGATGGTGACGCGGAAGTACCCTTCCAAAAAGATCTTCGCCCCAAGTTTCCAAAGCTTCAGGCAGTAAGGTGTGATTGGTGTATGCGAAAGAATTACGAACCAAAAGCCATGCTTCCTCCCAGGTCATACCCTCTTCATCCAGGAAAAAACGTAACAATTCAAGAATCGCAACCGCAGGATGAGTGTCGTTAAGTTGAATAATGACCTTCTTTGGAAACGCATTCCAATGGTTGCCATGCTCCCTACGAAAACGGCGTATCATGTCCTGCAATGAACAAGATACGAAAAAGTATTGTTGAACTAGGCGTAATTCTTTTCCGCTTTCAGTTTCATCATTTGGATAAAGAACTTTTGATATTGTTTCTCCCATCGCTTTTTCGCGAACGGCTTCCACATATCCTCCTTGATTAAAAACTTCAAAATCCAATTCCTGAGAAGCTTTGGACTCCCAGAGTCGAAGAAAATTTACGGTTTCAGTTTCAAATCCAACAATCGCAAGATCGTATGGAATCCCCTCAACCTCTTTAAATCCGGTCCAGCGCGGACGGTAATCCCCGATATCATCATATTCATGCTCAACATGGCCATACAACTTAACCTTCTGGGCATATTGCGGACGAGCAATTTCCCATGGATTTCCATCTCGTAACCAATCGTCAGGTTTTTCCACCTGCCGACCATTTTCGAAACTCTGACGAAAAAGGCCAAACTGATAGTGGATACCATATCCAATAGCTGGTAGGTCCATGGTCGCCATAGAATCAAGAAAACAGGCTGCTAATCGACCAAGTCCTCCATTACCTAAGCCCATATCGTGCTCTTCCTCAAACAACTCCTTGAGGTCATAGCCTAATTCCTCCAAGGCAATCCCGATTTCAGAAAATATTCCCGAGTTGTGAAGATTTGAATTTAGTAATCGCCCCATCAAATATTCAAGACTCAAATAGTATACCCTTCGAGTTTTTGATTCACTGTGCTTCTCTTGAGTCTTGATAAAGCGATCCACGATACGATCCCTTACTGCATAGCATGTAGCCATCCAAATTTCCTGCTTGGACGCACTTTTGAGATGCCTTGCCAGAGTTATCCGCAAATGCCTTACAATCGAGTCCTTCAAGTCATCACTCAATAGGCTGCTTGGGTTTTCGACATTAGATTGGCCTGAAGATTTAACGGTATTCGAAGAACTCATTTTAAAGAATTAGGCAATGTCCATGCCAAAAAAAGAAAAGGGTACTGTATGATGAAAACTTTTGCGCCTTTTATTCAGCAAAAAATCGATGGATCGTTTTGTGGGTATAAACATCCCCCGGTTTAAGAACACAAGACTGCCAACCTTTTTGCCCTTCTCTATTCGGACTGTCTGGAAAAACTTGAGTTTCCAGGCACAATCCGGACCGCAGGGCATAGGACTTACCACCGTGTCCAGTAAGCGTACCATCCAAGTAATTACCGGAATAAAACTGTATGCCTGGCTGATCTGTAAATATCTCCAAGCACCTACCGGTTCCTTGATGCTTTAGGGTCGCTGCATGATTTAAATCTTCTTCGTTTTTCTTAGTACCAACCAACCAAGTATGATCATAGCCTTTACCAAATTTAATCTGTGGGTGAGCCGATTCTATACGATCACCAATTTTAGTTGATTTCCTAAAGTCCAAAGGCGTACCTTCCACACTCATAATATCAGTAGGAATATTAGTCTCATCTGTCGCAACAAACTGGTTGCCCGGAAGCATTAGATGATGGTCTAATATGGTGGAAGCACCCTCTCCGGCCAAGTTAAAATAAGTGTGATTCGTCAGATTAATAACCGTTGGCTTATCAGTCTTTGCTTCATATTCTACAACCAATTCATTTTCATCAGTCAGGATATAGGTTACCTTGCAATCGAGATTCCCAGGGTACCCCTCTTCTCCGTCCGCACTCGTTCGACTGAACTCAACTCCCGTTCCTGTCTCAATGATTTTCGCTTTCCAGACATATTTGTCAAAGCCACGAATGCCTCCATGCAAATGATTGGGTTCATTATTGATAGCTAGAGTATATTGTTTATCTTCTAATCGAAACTTCCCTTTCGCAATGCGGTTAGCATACCTTCCGGTAATACACCCAAAATAAGGGCTCTTTTCGCGATAAGCGTCCAAGGAGGCAAACCCTAGGGAAATGTTTTCAAATTTCCCGTTACGATCTGGGGCAAGAATCTCCTTGACTGTTCCACCATAGTCAAGAATGCCCACCCGCATGCCATTTGCATTAGACAGGGTATACTTACTAACTACAGTGCCATCAGGCATAGCTCCGAATTTACTTTTAGCGACTGACATTGGTTTGGGTCTCACAGGTGTGGCTTCTTTAAATCCCAATTCTGTTTTCGTTGAACGATAAAGGGATTTACTTTTTTGCCCAACATAAGATGTTCCACTGACTATTGCATCTTTCGTCTTCGTTCCGACTTCTCCAATAACACATCCTGAAAAAAGGAATAAGCAAAACATGCCAATGGTTATAGATATCATTTTTTTTTCTCGAATATTCATATAAATTGTAATCTAGAAAAATCACCTCTAGGGAAAGCTTAAACTTATATATGTGAAGGAAATTCATAATTTTCTGCGAAATCGATTTTCAAAATCGCGGCTTGGTATTTCAAAGTATGTTGGATTTCCTTTTGGGCAGGTATATGGATTGCGGCAGGCTAATAAATCCTTTGCCAACCCTATCATTCCTTCATCTGAAAAAGTTTCAACTTTACCGCTCAAAAGTGCGGAGTCTTTTATGAGTGCTTCCTTGAGTATTTCCATGCTCTGTTTGGTTCTTCCACACTCCCTTGAAATATCCAGGAAATCTCTCAATAACTCCATGCTTTTAATTGGGTCCAACCAGTGCGGACAAGCAGTCACGCGAAAATAATTCCGTCCAAACTCTTCAATTTCAAACCCAATCTTTTTCAAATCACTGTCTTGTTTGTTAAGAGTTTCAGAATCCAAAGGATCAAGCTCTAATGTCTCGGGCATTAGTAACTTTTGGGAAGACTCGTTTTCTCCGTGTTGGAAACAATCTTCTAGCCTTTCAAACCTTATTCTTTCGACCGCCGCCCTCCCATGCATTGCCACCAAACCTTGCGGAGTTGAAAAAAGAGCAAGATCTCCTTCTGGTCGATCAATCAATCGCCATCGGACAAATGCATCTTCTCTCGCCCCAACCAACTGCTCAGGAATTAATTGATTAGATTCAATGCTCTTATTTCTGTAGGATTCACTTGATTCAGGCATCATCAAGTCTTGCACACCCTCTCCTTCATTCCTTAAATTATTCCCGTGAAAAGTATTGCCCTCTTTGAGCCCATGCAAACTTAAGGCAGCAGGATCAATCTGAGGAACCAACTTGTTGGAACTCTGATCTTTTTCCAGCTTAATTTCCGAAGGAATTAAAACTTTTGCATCCCCTCCAAGGTTTTGATTTCTCTTAAGTAAACTTGTAAGAACAAAATTTCGTACATTAGCTTCTTCACGAAACCGTATTTCTTTTTTAGAAGGATGCACATTAACATCCAAGCTGGACGGCTCAAGTTCAAGAAAGAGAATCGCCGGCGGAAACCTTCCCTTGGGAATGAAGGTGTGGTATGCTTCAATTGTTGCGTAGCTAAGTGTTTTACTATCCACAGGTCGATGATTGACAAAAAAAAGCATTTCCTTACGAGTTGACCGGCTCTGCCCTGGATTACCAATTAAACCGAACAAAGCCATGCGATCATTTTCAGATTTCACAGGACCTAATCGTTCAGCAAAGGCTTTTCCAAAAATTTCACGAACTCGGTCCTCCAAGTCTTTGCATGCTGGGGACTTGAAAATTGTCCGCCCACCCTCAAGTAAAGAAAAACTAATTTGAGGGTGTGCCAAAGCATATAATTTGGCTAAATGCATAAGGTGAGTGGATTCAGTTACCACGGTCTTTAGAAACTTCCTTCTCCCAGGAACCGAATTAAATAAGTGGGCCACTTCAATTCGTGTACCCGGAGGCATTCCGCAATCTTTCACATGAATCATTTTGCCACCGTTTACAAATATCTCACATCCTTCTTTTTCTGAAGAAGAGCGGGTTCTCATGGTGAATCTACTTACGCTTGCAATAGAGGGTAAGGCTTCACCCCGAAAACCAAAAGTTTTTACTTTGGTAAGATCCCCTGCCTCCCTGATTTTACTTGTTGCGTGCCTTTCCAAGCTTAAAAGAGCCTGGTCTTGGCTCATCCCATGACCGTCATCCTCAACCCGGATATAGGATTTACCGCCGTTTCTAAACTCAACTTCAATTCTTTTCGCACCAGCATCCAGACTATTCTCCAGTAATTCCTTGACCACAGAGGCTGGTCGCTCGACCACCTCTCCCGCCGCGATTTGATTGGCGACTCGATCTGCCAATATCCTAATACTGCTCATTACATCTTGCGTAAGGCTTCAAGATGAAATGCACAATGTGAAATTGCGCACACGAGGTTTCATGCTTGGGTATATCCCAAAACTTTGGAAAATAACGCCATGCATTCGCAAATCACCTCGCAAACAAGCCCTTACTGGCAGCAACATGAGAATCAACCTGTTAATTGGATGACTTGGTCACCTGATACTTTTCAAAAAGCCCAAGAGGCAGACAAACCCATACTCGTCTCGATTGGTTACTCCGCATGTCACTGGTGCCAGGAAATGTCGAGAAATTGCTTTGAGGATAAATATATTGCTTCTCTAATGAACCGTCACTTCGTTTGCATTCTGGTAGACCGAGAAGAGCGCCCAGACTTAGATCTTATGTATATGGAAGCGGTTCGCATGTTCAATCAATCAGCAGGTTGGCCTTTGAATGTGTTTTGCCTTCCTGACGGACGCCCGTTTTGGGGAGGCACTTACTTCCCAAGAGAAGACCTTGGGAATGGGCTCGCTCCATGGCCACAGGTGCTAATGAGAGTTTCAGAGCATTATCAAAAGGCAAAGGACGAATTAATTGAAAATGCAGAAAATGTAATCTCGAATCTTTTGCACGCAAACCATGTGGATTGCTCTGAAGAAAATACTTGGTCTGACCAATTGCTTATCAATGCCGTAAAAAAAATCTGCTCGCTCCATGATGATGAGTTCGGAGGATTCACGCCAGCACCCAAATTCCCATCCCCCATGAAGTTGGACTTCCTCTTATCAATTTTAGAATCCAACAGCATAAGAAAAAACAATATTCAACATGATCGGGTAAAAAGTTGCCTAAAGACAAGTTTGAACAGTCTCGCAGATGGTGGAATTTTTGACCACATAGGCGGAGGTTTCTTCCGGTACAGTACGAATAAGGAATGGAGTCAGCCACATTATGAGAAACTGCTTTCCGATAATGCTCTTTTACTCTCTACTTTTGCTCGGGCATACGGGCATTTTAATAGTCCCAAGTATGAGAGAGTAATTAGAAAAACTCTAATATGGTTGAAAAGTGAAATCGGATCATCAAGCAAGGGATTTTCTTCATCATTGTCTGCCGAATCCAACGGTGACGAGGGGGCTTACTATGAGTGGGAATTGACCCCGATGATTACCTGCATGGAACCAGAAAATGCCAAAAAATACTTCGAAGCCTTACCCGATCAAACAAGCGGAAGAAAACTTCCTCAATTAATTAATTCTAAGAAATTTTCAATTCAAGAACAACTCCTCTGGATGGATCAACTCGAATCAGGAAAATCTCTTAAACCCAAGCCCTCAGTAGACAGAAAGAGGATTTTAGCTAACAATGCATTACTAATTCGTGGATATGTTGATGCGGCCATCGTGCTCCAAGACATATCTCTGCTCCATGATGCAATATCTTTGGAAAAATGGATTGACCACAACTTTATTGACCAAGAATTTTGCCTGCAAAGTTTTATCTATCCAGAAACCGAGAAAAGTGTCACCTCCAAAGGCAATCTAGACGATTACACTTTTTATGCTGAGGCCTTACTCAAACTGGCATCTGTTTCTGAGATCATTGAGACTGGTTCCTCCCTCGCATACATTAATAAAGCAATCTCAATAACAGAAAGTGCGATTACTCATTTTAAAGATTCCAAGATGGCTGGTTTTTTCTTTTCTGACGGTTCGCTTTCCCCACCTCCACCTTGCCGAAAGAAAGTTTGGTATGACAATGCAACCCCTTCTGGTAACTCAAGCTTGCTCAATGTTTTCTTAAATTTACATCACCTAACGAAGGAGCATAAATGGAGGAAAGAATATGAGGATTCCCTAACTGGGTATCCAAAAATTGCGGAAAGGATGCCTGAAGGAATTGCCCATGCTTTATCTGCAATTTCACAAGAAGCCATTGGTAAAATTACGATTTACTTGCCCCCACTTCTCATGGAAGAAGCTTTCAAATATCTGCCCAGTATAATTAATCGATGCGTGTTTCTTAGTCCTCAAGTGGACGCAGAAAAAGGCATTCAGATAAAAATAGGCAAATCGGAAAAAACCTGGGATTTTGACCAAATAGATCCTATGATCAAATTCTTAAAAGAGGAATAGTAGAAATTTTATCCCTTTTTCTCTTTTTCTAAAAGTTTGGACAAAGTCCTACCATCTTCACGGACGACCCTTTCTGCTATTTCCATCAAATCGTATTTCTCATCGTTCAATGATTTCGAGGCAATTTGAATAGCGGCACGAATTAATTTTGAATCAGTTTTGATTCTTTGTCCAGTTCTGGACATCACTCTTTCTATCCCATCCAAGAGCATTAGATCATCATTTGTTAATGTGATCGTACGTACTATTCTTTTAGGGACATTTTCTTCGTTTTGCATACCTAAATTAATTACAAATAAAACATAGAACAGTAAATACTTAAATAGACCTTTTAAATTTTTCCAAAATTACCAAATTCAATTAAAACAGAAATAACTTATTGGGCGTTGCGGTTAATGCAGTTCAAGTCCTCGAAAGAACGTTTCAGCCTTTCGACAAATGCATTCTCTCCAGATCTTAACCAGGCTCTGGGATCATAGAATTTTTTATTTGGCTTATCATCACCATCCGGGTTACCGAGTTGGGATTGTAAATAGTCTTTTTTACTTTTGTAGTAATCATGCACTCCATCCCAATAAGCCCATTGCATGTCAGTATCCAAATTCATTTTGACAACACCATATCCAATCGCCTCACGAATTTGATCTCGAGAAGAACCAGAACCTCCATGAAATACAAAGTGAATGGGTTTTTCAGACAAACCATGCTTTTCCCTTACATATTCCTGTGAATTGAGCAGTATTTTTGGAGTAAGCTCAACATTACCAGGTTTATAAACTCCATGGACATTGCCAAAAGCGGCTGCAACCGTGAAACGAGGACTTATCTTAATTAAGGTATCATAGGCTTGGTTAACTTCTTCAGGTTGCGTGTATAAACGAGAACTGTCGATATCAGTATTATCCACGCCATCCTCCTCTCCTCCAGTTACACCAAGTTCAATTTCGATCGTCATCCCGATTTTATCCATACGCTCAAAATACTCCCCAGAAGTACCAAGATTGTCCTCAATTGGCTCCTCGGACAGATCAAGCATATGAGAACTGTAAAGNGGTTTTCCTTCGCGCTCATAAAATCTCTCTCCAGCATCCAGCATTCCGTCCACCCATGGAAGAAGCTTTCTTGCCGCATGATCAGTATGCAGGATGACTGGAACACCGTAAGCTTCCGCCATCTGATGGACATGCATAGCTCCTGAAACTGAACCTGCGATAGCAGATTTCTGATCTGCATTGTCGAGAGACTTACCGGCATAAAAGCTACCCCCGCCATTGGAAAATTGTACCATTACTGGAGAATTGACAACGGCTGCAGCTTCAAGCACTGCATTAACTGAATTTGTTCCCACTACATTTACTGCCGGCAAAGCGTACTCATGCTCTTGGGCGTCATTAAAGATGGCTTGCACTCCATCGCCAGTTATTACTCCACTTGGAAATTTTTTGCTCATAACTCCCTTCCTACATGAAATGACATATGGGATGCAAAACTAAACTACTGCCTAACTAAAAATTCAGGCTTTATCTTAATAAATCTTCGATATTCTCACTCCCCAAAGCCTTTTCCACCTCATCAAGCTTAATGAAAGTTGTCCTGGTATGAGGTAACTTGTAGCGTTTAAACACGCCTTTGCTTAATAGATAATATAGCTTACGACTTGAAACGCGCAGGACCTTAGCAGCTTCTGAAATCCGTAAAATCTTCGGAGCCGGCGGTTTTCTTAAATCATTGAGGAGACTCTCTTGTTCAAGTACGGATTTTTCCAATCCTGAAAGTCTCTCCTCCATGTTGAGCAGCTTATCATTTATCTCCCCAAGTAACCAAAAAAGGATTTCATTATCAATTCCTTTCCTTTCCGGAATGCCCAGTTCCAACTCTTTCTGGTTTCGAAACCTCAGAGCTTCTAGTCTGGTCCTAAAATATTTTCGATGTCTCTTTTTTCTATATGTCCAAGTAATACAGTGTGCAGATGCTCTTCCTTTGACTATTGAATAATTTACATTCATCACATTTGATGTTTAAAGAATTTTATTTTAAAGGTAGAAATATGCATTTACCCAAGCAATAATGAGCGACAAAAATTTTCCAGATGTAGTTAAAGACATTCAATCAAAGGACGACAGATACGGCAAAGGTGCCTATTTCTTTATCAGAGAAGCATTGGATCATACTCTCCGTTCCCACGAAAAATCCAAGTCCAAAGGTTCTGGTCATGTTTCTGGGGAAGAATTGCTTGAAGGCATTAGAGACTATGCGATCGACAGATTTGGACCAATGGCAATGACTCTTATGAATCATTGGAATATTAAAACATGCAAGGATTTTGGCGAAATTGTNTTCAAACTAGTCGAATACGGTATACTTGGANGAACTGAAAACGATTCCATCGCAGATTTTGAAAAAGGATATGATTTTTTGGATGCGTTTGAAACTCCCTTTATGCCCCAGGATATTAAGAAGTAAAATAAAAGTACTAGCCTGATCTGCTCTACTCGGCCCAGTTCGTGTTATTTAAACCAAGGGCAATATTATTGAAGCCCTCATTTACATCTATAGGAGTTGACCATACTACTCCTACTTGTCCAAGTGGTGATGAGCCTACTAGAAAATATTTTCCTGGTTGAACATTATTCAGCTTTGCAGAGCCCACAGAATTGGTTTTAAGACGCATTAGACTGGATGAGGCAAGTGCATTCCTGATATTAGCAGCAACCCCAGGAAAACGATAGCCTCTCTGNACTGATCTAGCCCAAAGTTCCCCATATGAATCGATACCTTGGTTGCGAGGTAATTTAATACGAGCACTTTCTAAGATAGACTTTAAACTATCCTCCACTAAGAAAAACTCAGTAAAGCTAGCTGGTCGGCTCCGGTTATTTAAAAACTGCACCTCCGCCTTAACCTCGAGGGAAGCATTACCAGTGGGAAACTGGTTTACCTTGGAGGTACTGGAAGAATTAATGCTTGGGGAAGGGGCTCCAAACCGGGAAGTCCGGGGAGTGTAAATGGGGAATTCTCTGCTTCCTGACAAATTCGGTCTACTCAAGGAGCTTCTTTCAGGTTCAGCATATGAATTAGAATTACCAAGCTTAACATTAATCATCGACCTTTCATTACCACCATTTTGTAATACTCGAATAGCCTCTCTCGCACCCATTAAAGCTTTCTCCAGCGACTTCATTCTATTCTGGGCACTNGACAATTCCTCGTTAAGCAATCCAACTTTGAGATTCGCAGATTCGCCTTTTTCGATAATGCCTCTTTTAATGTTCTGTGCTTCCTCAAGCTGAGCCTCAAGACCAAGTGACCTCCTACGCTCTTGATCAAGCTGTACTTGAACGGTTAGATTCCTCTGATTAAGTTCCTGAACTTTTTGATCGAACAAATCCCTTTCGGAATTGACCGAAGCTGAAGCAAGTTGATCTTGGAGCCTTTGGTTTTGTTGCTTTAGAGTTTCAAGCTCAACAATTTGTGAGTTAGAAAGGGAAGGAGTCGGTGCTCTTGCTATGCTTGCAGGCTGAATACTGCGGGCACTATTCATCGCATTCCTGAGGCTTTGCTCAAGAGTCGCAATTCTTTCCCTTGATTGCGCTAGTTCCAAGTTCAATCCATCAACCAACCTTTTTTGCTTAAGTTCGCCATCCCTAGCGATCTGAACATCTCCTTCAAGGCGTATCACCTTCGAGCGGAGTTGAGAATTATCAGGCGATCCTGAAAAGGATGGTCGATTCTGCGATTGAACCAATTGCTCCCTTAAATCTGCAAGCCTTTGGTTACGCCCTTGTAAGTCGATATTTAGAAAAGAGTTTTGGTCTCTCAGTCCAGCAATCTGATTTTTCAAGCTGATAATTTCTTTTTCTGCATCCGATCGCAAATTGGCAATGTCTTCCTTTCTCAACCTTTCATTTTCAATTTCAAACATCTCAACTTGATTCTTCAACCTGACAAAATCCTTCATCGCATTCTTGAAATCTTCATCCAAATTATCTTTATCTTTATTAACAACGGCTAATTCAGCNTCCAGTTCCACCACCCTTGGATCTTGATAGTCGCGGGCTTGCTTGAGCCCCTCCTCTAAAAGTAAAAGCTCCNGTTGCAACTTGATGATCTTGGGACTACTTGCCAGATCTTCTTCGTTTTCGCTGATTTCTTGAAATTCCTGTAAGAGCATTTCAAGTTCATCACGAATCGCTTCTGAATTTTTTAATGCACTTGATAAAGATTCAATTTCAGAAATAGCTTTCCTTTCATTGGCTTGAGATTCATCAAGAAGCTTCGCGAACTGAGATCTTAATTCAACATTNGGATTCTGCTGGTTTTCCATTAATGCTAATCTAGATTTTGTTTCTTCAAGCTCAGACTGAAGTTCTAGACTTTCCGCAACTGCTTGTTCCAGTTTTTCTTGAAATGGATTTAATGAAACAGCCTGATTTTCATTTTTTATTTTGGCAGTGCGGGCTTTTTCCAACTCATCCCTCAACAATACAAGTTCCCTGTTGAGTCCATCAATGACATCAGACTCATTCGAATCTGAAGAAATATTCGCGACAAGAGTTCTCGATAGCTCAAGTTCAGCCTCTTTCTCATTCAACTCGTCCACCGCGTCGAAAAGCTTTTGCTTCATCGCCTGAAGATTTTCTTCATTAGCAGAAAGCTCTTCCCTTAATTCTTGTAATTCTTGAGATCCGNTTGGATCACTTTGACTCAAATCCGCAAGTTCTTCCTTGGCAATTGCATCCTCTAATTTTTCTTCCAATATTTTTCTTGCATCCGCTTCCTCATCATTTTGCTTTTTCAGCATCTCCACTTCCACGCGGGCACTCATCAGTTCCTCCTCCATTTGAAGAAATGTTTCAGTCATTTTCATTGGCTGATTAGGTTGATCAACATTCTTTGAATCTGCTTGATCTAAAACTGCGAGTTTTACTTTTATTGCAGCCAATTCAGATTGAGCGTCATCATTAAATTTCTTTTGCTCAAGGAGCTCATCTTGCAACTGTGCAACAGTTGCTTCTGATAGGTTCAAGGATTCTTCAAGCTCAACCATTGCCTCTTGGGAAATTTCACTATCAGCAGCTTCGCCCTCTTCGGCTTCCATAACCTCAAGTTTGTCTAGTGCATCGGATAAACTCTGCTCAAGTAGATTGATTTTGGAAAAGGAATTCACTAAAAACTCAGTAGATTTATTCTGATCATTGGCACTGTTAAGTGCAGCAAGCTTAGCTCTTTCAACCTCGAGATCATTGATGGCTTTTTGACTAATACTTTTTTGCTTACCAAGTTCTTGTTCGAGGGAGGCGGCAGATGTTTCTGCTTTGGCAAGTGAATCTTCCAATTCCCGAACAACTAAATTATCTAAATATGGAACAGAATCGGCAGAATCCTGAAATCTCCTTAATTTGAGATTTGCGGCATTTAAATCATCCAACGCTTTCTGCTTACTTTGCCTTTCACGCAAAAGTTCCTTTTCCAAATTAGTAAACGAAGTTTCAGCATCAGACAAAGATTGTTCCAGTCCCCCCACCATTTCACGGTTTAGTGAATTATTGCCAGAGATGGGTTTGCTTTCGGGTGAATTCAATAACTTTATCTCCTCGAGTGCCTCCAAAAGCTTGGCTTCCAACTGAGTTCGCATATCTCCTTCATTCCCAGTAATTGGGGAGGAANGAGAACCGGCATTTTCCNTCATAATACTTTCAATTTGCTTTTGTAAATCCTGAGACAATGCCTCTTTCTGTGCCAATTCCTCCTGGATCAAGATTAAGTTTGATATCCCAGTATCTTCAGATAGCTCTAGCTGAGTGTTTAACTTGCTAACTTCTGCTTGTGATTGTCTTAGCTTTTCGTTGAGATCAGCAACCAGTTTTTTAGTTTGAACGCCTTCAGCGTCTTCCTTGTTTCGAAAGATCAGAATTTCAGCTTCAAGATCAGAAATTTTTTGATTGAGACGGGACTTNTGATCTTCATCGTTTTTGACTTGTGCAATTTGCCGCTCCATAGAATCAGCCAACTCAGAACGTAAACTGTCTAATTCAAAACTAGCTTTTTCGGATTCCTCCAAACTCTCTTTGAGAATACGAATTGTTCCAAGTGCTTCCTGTAATTGAGCTACAGCTTTTTGNGCCTCAAGGGAATCAGTATTCCCTACACTTTTCATTCGGGCAATTTCTTCGCGGGCACTATCGAGTTCAGCTTTAAGATCAAAAATTAAATCTTTACTTTGCATAGTTTGTTCAACCAGATTTTCCTGCTCTGAAAGAAGTTTGTCTTTGGAATTTTGCAACTGACCTTCCAAGGAATTAATTTTCATACTCGCATCCTTGGCCATTTTTTCTTTTTCCTCCCGTTCGTAAACTAATTCAACTTTGGCTTGATTTAGCTCATCTCGCAAGGAAAGGACCATCTGATCCGTATTAATTGAATTTATATTCTGAGCCTTTTTAGTATCTTCAAGAACATTATTCAAATCCTGCAATTGTCCGGAAATAACCTTTACTACTTCCAACTCTTCTTGAAGAGTTTTTCTTTCGTCCACAAGCTGCATAAGTTCTTGATCTTTACCTTTTAATTCTAGTTCTCTCCTGCCAAGCTGCTCCATTGCCCTCTTTTGTCGCAGGTTTGCATTTTCCAGTTCAACCTGCAGACCGTCTATTACTTCAGAGGCTTGTTCTTTTTCAGAGTCAAATCTTTGGGACAGGGACTCGATTCTTTTCTCAGATTCGATAAGATTTCTTTCCATTTCCTCAATGAACGGAATGGCAGGCAATTTCCCGATGGACGCATCACTGAGTGCATTCTGTGCAACTTGAGCCTCCTCTTCGAGTTTTTTGATTGTGTCCGCAAATTCAAATTCCCTCTTGGCCATTTGCATTTTTGATTCCTCATATCCACGAACCGTTCTAATAAGCTCAAGATTCGTGGATTTAAGTTCATCTTCGAGAGCAAGAATTTTTCCATTCAAAGACTGCTTGATTTTTCTGTTTTCAGAACGTGCTTCAACGAGGCCTTGTTTTGCGGTGTTCAGGTCTACTAAAACCTTGTTAACTAATTCGTTACCACTTAAAGCAGGGTCCATTTGGGGATTAAGTGCAGTTTCACCCTGCCCTGCTGGTCCTGCATTTAATTTCATGATTGCTTTTAATGAACGATCCAAATCACCGGATATTGCAGCAAGAACAGAGGGATCCAATTCACTCCCATTACCAGAAGGAGATCGGTCAATTGTAGTTTTGATGCTTTGGATATCAGAGGCGATTTTAGCTAGATTGTTTCCGTCTGTTTGTGCTTGAAATGCTTTTTCTCTAGCAGAGTTGAGTTCNGCTCTTGTTCTTTCAAGTTCTGCAGTCACTGTTCTGACGATAGCAGAGGAATTCTGCTGTTCAGCTAACATGGTCTGGCGGGTTTTCGACAATTCTGAACGAGAATCATCAAAATTGTTTCTCAATCTGCCAATTTCATCTCCAATTAGTTCGGAATCACTTTTTCCTGAATTATATGAGCCCGACAGCAACTCTTTGTCTTTTTGAATATCTGCAATCAAAACTTCCGATTCTTTCAGGTTGGACCGGAGAGATTCCACGCTTGACCTTGCCTTTGCAAGNTCCTGCTTCATTGCAATTGATCTCATGGACATGGGGATGGGCGAAAGTGGAACAGCCTCATCTGCATTTATGATCGATGACATTCTACTGCGGTTCTGAGTTAGATCGTTTTTTGGAGAACCCACCAACTTGGGAATTTCACCCGATGCCAGAGATTGCAGATCATAATTTGTTTCATCTATAAATGTAGATGCTGACTTTTCGACAGCTTCCGCTAGCTCATTGGCAGTTTTTAGATTCTTATAAAGAGTCCTTAAGGTTGGAGTAGCCTCTTCCATCCTTCCTGCATAGGAATCAGCCAGATCTTCATATATTCCATTGGCTCGGTTAATATTGCTCATGATCGAATCAAGGTTCCCGATAAATTCAAGAGATCGGTTTTCCCAGTCATTTTCCAAAAGTGATAGACTCGATGTGAGAGTTTTCTTTTGCTCAATGTCCATTTGACCACGCTGAACAGATGTGTCTAAACTTCTGGCAATTTCCAGTTTCTTACCCTCAAAGGAAAACCGTGAAATCTTATTTTGTACTCTTGAAATCTTATCTTTTGATAATTTAGCAAATAGTTCAATCTGTTGAATTAATTCCTCTGCTGTCCCNGGAACTTCATCATCAGAAAATTCAAGTTGGCTGAATGCAAAAGTAGCAAGTCCTATGACAAAGATGGGAATGCCAATCCATCCTTTTCTACGAATCGAAAAACGTGAAAGTTTCATCCTATAATGATGATATCTCAGTTTTGCAAAAGCAAGACTCTATTTGCTTGGATTCTTTTCCAAAAACATAAAAAATGCTTGTATGAAAAGTCATAATCTCATCAAGAAATCATGCAGTCTAATCCTTCTGCTTTTTACTTCGTTTTTTTTACTAAACTCCGTATCTGCCCGAATTGGAGAGACTAAGTCGAGTATTGAAACAAGGCTCTCCAAATCCGGCGGTTTCCTAATAAAAGAAGAAAATATCATTAAGAATAAACAGAGAGGAATGCCATATCACAANTATTANGACTTTTTACCGAAAGAGACCGAAATNNTACTTTATCATAAGACAGTGGATGGGGAAATGCTGAATTACAAAGAGAGAAAAATTTCAGGCATGCTTTCAGGTTGGGATGTGCACATCATCTATGTTGAAAAAAAATCAGTTTTGGAAATTTACCGTAGGAATGTGAAGATTAATTCTCTGGAATTGCCTGCTCTTCTTAAGTTGCAGTCCGGACAGTCATTTTGGGAAGAAAAAAATGATCAAGAGATTGATGCAAAGGAATTCAGTGCTTTTGGATTCGATTATTTTCGGAATGACAAAAAATTACGGGCAAAGAAAATCGGATCCAATACTTTATTGTTTATATCCATGGAGTTTGATCAGTTCTTAAAGAAACAATTTTTAACCGAACAAATGGAAGCCCTNCCATTGAGCATAAAAGGATTTTAAAATTTAAACTGGTGCCCGAGGAGGGGGTCGAACCCTCACATCCATGGGATACCAGATCCTAAATCTGGCGCGTCTACCAATTCCGCCACCCGGGCNTANNNNANAGTTAGTACAACTTACTCTGTATTGCAATCCCAGAAGGTATTACCAGCTCCAAACGAAAACATCACCGAATGGGCCTTGCCAAACTCCTAGAACGAGTGAGACCAATGTAAGAATTACGATCAACCACTTGGCAAGTCCAAGTTGGCTTAAATGAGTCCATGGATTATCAATTGATTCTTCATCATCATGTCGAGGTCTAGGTTCAAAGCAAATTGCACGGATCCATCCAAAATAATAGTAGATGGAAATCACAACGCCTATCACCATCGCAACCAAAGAAACATATAGCTTTGCCTTAAAGGCAACGCTGAAAAGTGTCAGCTTTGCTATAAATCCCGCAAAGGGAGGTATTCCGGCCAAAGAGGCAATGCCTGCCACTAGACAGATTGCAAGCCATGGACATTTTTTCAGTAAACCTTCATAATTTTCAAATTCATGCTCAGTATCATCCTTTAAAGATGCCATGTTCATAACCCCGAATACTATAAATGAAGCGAACTGGTAAACAAAAAGGTAGGAATAAACCACCCAAACTGCAGGGTCGCTATCACCTGGAAAATGCATAGAAGCCATCACCGCGACCAACAAATACCCAGCGTGAGCAACCCCTGACAGACCAAGCACCCGCTTAAGCTTCTTTTGGGCACAGGCGGCAAGATTTCCAAAAAGAATCGTAAAAGTTGCCACAAACCCCATAAGCGGAAGCAGAAATTCATTCATATATTCAAATGGACCGTTAACCAAATTAAGTAGCAAAAAGAAACCTGCTGCCTTAGAGGATACTGCTAAGAAAGCGGTAATGGGTATAGGTGACCCGTGATACACATCTGGCACCCAAATTTGGAAAGGTGCAGCCCCAACCTTGAACGCAAGACCCGAAATAACCAGAAGGACTCCGCTCCGGAGTAAGATGTTGTCAGCATTAACTTCCAGCAAGAGGCGGACATACTCGAAAGACAAAACATCTAAGTGACTCTGTTCAATAGGGATGGCTCCCCAAGCAACGGGATTAGCACCGACTCCATAAATCAATACAATTCCAAGTAGCAATAAAGCTGAACTCAATGCCCCAAAAACCAGGTATTTTATACCGGCTTCCAACGATTTTGCTGAATTGCGATCATAGGCAACAAGCGGATAAAATGCCAAAGCCACAGTTTCCAAAGCTACAAACAAGATGATGAAATTACTGCTTTGGCACAAAAGCATTAAACCAGCAGTTGCAATCATTGTCAGATGATGAAACTCCCCATGACCAAGATTTTTACCACCTAAGTATCGATTTCCTAAAACCGAAACACATACTGAAGACATTAAGAAAAAAGTTCTTTTCAAATCTCCCTGGAATCCATGACTTAGCATTCCCTCAAAACTGGACCGATCAAAAGTGTGATTAATCAACAAATAATCAAACAAATGATAAACCAGAAGGGCGCATTGAAAAAAAACAGCGAAGGAACCGGTGATATTTGATTTTTTTTCTGAGTTACCGGGTCTAAACAAATCGAAAAGTAAAATCGCCATTGCTCCAAGGACAAGAGCTATCTCAGGCCAAATTTGTCCCCAATAGCTTTCTTGTGAAAACTGTAGGAGGTTATCCATATTTACTCGCCTCCCCCATTGTCATCCCTTGATGATTTTTCTTTTTCCAACGGCTTTTTAAGTTCTCCATCGTCAACCGGGCAACAGGCAGGATACCCCGACTCAGTTAAACCGCCTTCAAAAACTTTGTACCGTTGGGATATTTCGGCATCAATTCCGTCAGAGACAGTTTTGGGCCATAATCCCAGAAGTAACAGAGGAAGTAAAATGATACTAGCGGGTACTATTTCACTAACCCTTAAATCAAAAATCTTGTTTTCTTTCTCCACGAGAAGAAGTTCTTCAGATTTTTTCCCGTAGAAAATCTTCGCCATGGCTCGCAAACCAAAAATTGCCGAAATAATTATTCCGAGAGCGGCAAGTCCCAATATCAAACGATTTTCAGGGAATTGACCAAGAGAAAGAAAAATTGCGAACTCTCCCCAAAAATTGCCAAAACCAGGCAAACCAATGGTTGCAAAAGAGGCCGCAGCAAAAAAACAGGCGAGCATTGGAGTTTGAGATGCTAATCCACCCATTTCATCCATCTCAAGAGTACCGCTTCTCTTATGAATAAAGTGGGCAAGTAAAAACATAAGTGAAACAGATAAGCCATGAGCACACATTAGCATGATTGCTGCACTGGCTCCGAGTGAGGAACATACTCCAAGCCCAAGAAAACAATACCCCATGTGCATGACAGAACCGTTGCCGATCATTGACTTTAAATTATTCTGTGCGATGGTAACGGCTCCCACAAAAAGTATATTCCCCAACGCCAACCATAATATGTAAGGTCCCCAATTGATGCCACCAGCAGGTAGTAAGGGCAATGCAAGCTGGACCAATCCGTAAAGCCCAAATTTTTTCAGAACCCCGGCATGTAACATTGAAACTGGTGTTGGTGCCGATTCATATCCACGGGGTGCCCATGTATGGAAAGGAAATAAGGCAACGAGTATACCCAACCCAAATAGCAACAGACCGAATATTTTATTTTGAGTCCCCACTCCCAATCCGGAATTTACAATCGATGCTGCTAGAGTGGGAAAGTCAAACTTACCTGCCCCGATCATAATGTTAAGCGCAACTAAACCGCCTAAGGATATTAAAGCCCCAAGAGTTAAATATATGGTAATTTCAAGAGCCACGGACTTGCGGTCTCGTCCTCCCCAAATTCCGATCATTAAAAAGGTGGGAATAAGGGCAAACTCGTGGAACAAATAAAAGAAGAAAATATCAACGCTTGCAAATAAGCCCATCAGTCCGGACTGCATGAATGCTAGTAGAGCCAAATAAAGGGGCTTTCTATCAGCACTTGAATGAATGGCAGTAAGTCCGGCTGCCAAACCAACAAAACCTCCCATCGCCAACAATGGGGCTGAAACACCNTTCAATCCGAGGTGAAAATGAATGCCGAATGCATGCAATCCCATTCTGTCAAAAAGAACCTGATGGGAATATCCTTCCGCGGAAAGGTCCATGGAAACAAACAAAAGTATTCCAGCAATACACGGAAACCCAAATGCAATGTAGGAAAGNAGCTTGGCCTTTCCTTCATCATTTAAAAATGCAACCAGAATAATTAATGAAGACAAAGCAGGGACAATAATTGCACCGAGTAAAAGAAATTGGTAAAAATCCATATTGTTAACTGGGGTTACCTCCCAATATTGCATAAGCTAAAAAACCAATGGTGCCGGCAATGAACCAAAAGGAATAGCTATGGATTTTCCCTGAATAAAATGATTTTCCTATGAGGGCAAATATTGCTGCAATCCCCGCAGATCCCCGAACCATTAAACCAGAAATAAAAAGTAATTCCATTACTTCAATAAATCGACAAAATGGATGCTGAATCTTATGAAGGTAGAAAGAGTAAATCTCATCAAAAAATAATTTGCTCTGGGAAAGCTGAAATACCCCATTGGCTCGATCTTCTAATGGGTCACTTGATATCTTTCCGGATCCATAGATCCTAAAGGCAAATAATAAACCTCCAACCCAGGCGAAAGCTCCCAAGACATTCATCCATAGATGATTTGGCATGTCCGCAACCAACCCNATATCAAAAATCAGGTATTCAACNATTTGGCTTGGATAAAGGCTATGAAAGCCTCCAAAAACTGAAAAAATTGCCAAAATCAACAAAGGTCCAGTCATAAAAACAGAAGACTCATGAGCGTTTGCAGATGCTTTGGATCTAGATTCTCCACAGAATGTCANAAAATAAAGTCTAAACATATACACAGATGTCAGAATTGCTCCGAGGTAAAGGATTATGAAGATCGGAAAGTTCGAATTGTAAGCACCAAGTAAAATTGCATCTTTACTGTGGTAACCGGAGAGAAAATGAACCCCGCAAATTGCAAGAACTCCAACAAGAAATGTATACGCAGTGATTGGCATCTTTTTTCGTAATCCACCATACTGAAAAATATCCTGCTCATGATGACATGCGTGAATCACAGAGCCAGATCCCAAAAACATAAGCGCCTTGAAAAAGGCATGCGTCATCAAGTGAAATAGTGCAATCCCAGGTAAACCCAGACCGAACGCGGCAGCCATATAACCCAATTGAGAAAGAGTAGAGTACGCTAAAATCTTTTTTATATCCCTTTGAGTGAGTGCACAAAACCCGGCATATAGTCCCATGGCCGACCCAAGAAGTCCGACTAACCCAAGAGCATCTTGGGTGAAAAGGAATTCAATTCGAATGAGAAGAAAAATTCCCGCAGCCACCATCGTGGCGGCGTGAATCAGTGCAGACACAGGGGTGGGACCTGCCATAGCATCCGGTAACCAGACATGCAATGGAAACTGGGCAGACTTGCCGATAAATCCACAAGCAAGAAGCAAGCATAGGACACTTGATGTCAAACTAGGATCTACTTTGGCATATGCGGACAATTCCTGCAGATCAACAGTTCCATAGGTCCAGTATGTCAGGATGATACCAAGGAGAAATCCAAAGTCCCCTATACGGTTAACAATAAAGGCTTTTTTGGATGCTTGAGCTGCCTCATTGGAGGAGAAATAATGAGCAATCAGCAAATAGGAACTGAATCCAACCAATTCCCAAAAAACGAAAATCATTATAAGATTATCTGCCAGGGTGATGCCAAGCATGGAAAACATAAAAATCGAAAGACCACCAAAATATCTCGATTTTGCTTGGTCATCCGACATGTAACCAAGACTGAAAATATGAATGAGGAAACCGACAAAGGAGACAACGAACAAAAGAGTCTTGGCCGGACTGTTGATTAAAAATCCAAAGTTTAGTTGCCACCCACCTAATTCGAACCAAGGGGCACTCCAGGAGAAAAAGCTCTGGGCGTCGCCTTGGAAAATTAACAATGATGCAAAAGCCAAAATGCCACCTGCAGTGGCAACTGAAAGAAGGGCCGCAATATTACCCTGCTTTCTCAAAAACAATAAGGTAAATAGAGCCGATAGTAGAGGTAGAAACAACAAACTTAAGGCTACTTGTATCATTCTTTAAGATTAGTTCGCTACAAGATTTAAGTCCTCGGAGAAAATGCTTTTTCGCTTTTTATACAAAGCCACAAGAAGTGCCAAACCAACGGCAACTTCAGCCGCGGCAACTGTCATGATAAAAAATACGAATATGCTGCCATCCAAGTTGAGAGCAGTGCGGGAAAAATTCACGAGTGCGAGGTTGATTCCGTTAAGCATAAGTTCTAACGACATAAGCAGAATCAATANGTTTCTACGCAGCAAAACTCCAAAAAAACCAATTGCAAAGAGACAGAGAGANAGGATTAGGTAGTGAGTTGGAGTAATTGATTCCATCCTAGCTGACTTCGTTTCCTTCTTTTTTGCTTAGTACGATAACTCCAACCATCGCCGCGAGTAGCAGGAACCCAGAGACTTGAAGGGGGAGCATGTATTTAGTCATGAGACCATATCCAAAATTCTTGACCGCTGTGGAAAAAATTAAATTTTGCCCTTCCGTGAGCTGATTGCCTGATGGCACTGGATCCCATGTTCCTGAAGAACCATTCAGCCAACCGGTACTTTGAACCATTACGAGGAAAACAACCAAAAGCAGAGCCACGGAAAAAGCCGCGGCTAANCCGGAAACAAGTTTCATTCTGAAAGCCTTCCCTCCATCCGGACCGACATCAAGGAGCATGATAATGAACAAAAACAGCACCATCACGGCACCCGCGTATACCAAAACCTGCAAGATGGCTAAGAAAAAGGCTTCCAGTAAAACAAAGAGCGCCGCNACCCCAACCAATGATACGATCATAAACATGGCGGCAGANACTGGGTGNCGGGAACAGACCATTAGGAGAGCACCTCCCAATACCAAGGTCGAAAAAATATAAAACAATAGATCGACCAGATTCACGGATTATNAAATGGAATATTAAAGGATGAAGAAATCACAATGAACTATACATTCAATTCAGTGACGGGGCTCAACTAAAAAAGATTATTAGTGCGAATTTCCGGCGTCCTCAGCCTTCTTTTTCTTATCCCACTTGTAATGNGCATCAGGCAAAGTGCCTCCGAGTTCATAAAGCTTTGCTTTGTTGTTAATCATTTCCTCTCGAGAGTAACCTGAACTGGAATATTCCTCTTGCAGATAAATGGCTTCCTCCGGGCAAACTTCTTCGCAGTAACCGCAATAAATGCATCGTAACATGTTGATTTCAAATTCAGCTGGTGCTTTCTCAACATGCTCTCGCTCTTCTTCGTCTTCAGGAACGGAACCAGGTGTTATTCGGATCGCCTTGGGTGGGCATACGAATTCGCACAACTGACATGAAACACATTTTTCTCTACCATTTGGATCCTTCACCAGTGTGGGCACACCACGATAGTTTTGAGGAATATTAGGTTTTTCGTCTGGATATTGAAGTGTAACCTTTGGTTTGAACATATTGGAGAAGGTTGTTTTTAACCCCGTCGCAATTTGAGGAAGATAAGTACGCTCCGAAAAAGATAATGGTTTGCGCTCAAGTACTACTGTTTTAGCCATGATGATTTATTGCAAATTTAATGATGATTGATCAATCCAGGTAACGATTAGTACATAAATAATAAGGTTGGCCAAAGCGAGAGGCAAAAGCTTAGTCCATCCAATGTCCATGACTTGATCGTATCGAAACCTAGGTAAAGTCCAGCGAATCCAGATAAAGAAGAAAATTAAACCAACAGTTTTGGTCAAAAACCATCCAATTCCAATTAAGGTTCCGATCCAATTTCCAGGCCATGGATTATCCAACCATGGCAAAAAGTTCCAACCTCCGAGAAAAAGCAGAGTAAATATCGCAGAACCAATTACGATGTGTGCGTACTCTGCAACAAAGAAAATTCCGAATTTAAAACTTCCATATTCAGTATGGAAACCACCAACTAAATCAGTCTCAGATTCAGGCATGTCAAAAGGTAGACGGTTTGTCTCAGCAAATAAAGCTATCAGAAAAATCATTGCAGAAACCGGTTGAATTATTAGCAACCACGCAGAAGATTCTTGAGACCGGACAATTTCCACGAGACTTAAACTCGAAACTCCAGCACCGGGTTCGCTTACCCAAAGAAAAACCGGTAAAAGTGACAACCCCATTGCCAGTTCATAAGATATCATTTGTGCAGATGAACGAATACCACCCAGAAAAGGATACTTACTGTTTGAGGACCAGCCAGCAAGTACTATCCCGTATACCCCGAGGGAGGAAACAGCTAATACAAAGAGCAGTCCAACATCGAGGTCAGCCAAAATTAACGGGATGATATTGCCATTAGAATCTGTAAATTCCCCGAAAGGTAATACAGTCATGGTAGTCAGCGCTGGAACGAGAGCGACAATCGGGGCAAGATAGTAATAGAACTTATTGACATGCCCCGGCACAATTTCTTCCTTGAACAAAAACTTCAGACCATCTGCAAGAGGTTGAAACATTCCCAAACCTTTCAAAAATGGTCCGATTAATGGAATTTGCCCGACAAAAGGTAATACCGTGCGATTCGGACCTACTCGACCCTGCATCCAGGCACTTACTTTTCTTTCAGCTAATACCGAATAACCGGCCATAGTCATGACCGCACCCACCATCAGAAAAGCAAACAACAGCTTTAGTCCGACAAGTTGTATAACTTCCAAGTCAATCATTTTGATTTACTGGTCTTGCCGACGGGTTGGAAATGCAGGGCTTTTCTTTCAACAAATGGTAAATGATTCCACTTCGAACCATCGATCTGCAAGGGACCCTTCAAGGCATCTCCAAAGCTAGTGCCTTTAAGGGGAGATTGCGGAGGAGAAGCAAGATTTTTCCAGATAGTGGAAGGTTCTGGCGAAAGCTTCACATCATCATCGATACTTGAAATTATTCGAAAAAGCAGTTGTATATCAGGCAATACACCAGCAGGTCCGGGTACTGCCTGTTCAAAACTCTGGGCAAGAAAGGAACGGTTAATGAATGTACCTCGCTTTTCAAAACTAGTGAGAGTTGGTAATACCACTTCAGCTAATTCACTTGTGGAATTACTGTGAGTTCCTAAATAAATGACAGGAACTCCCAGAAGTAACTCTGGAGATACTCCGGCAGAAAGGATATCTTCATGAATCACCAGGATTGCATTCACCAATCCTTTTTCCAAATCAGTATTGAGTTTTTCTAAATTTTCTACCGGATAATCTTTGGTAAAACCGGAAACCAATCCACCTCTCAAATTTGGAGAACGATCCGAAGAAAGCAGGATACCGTCGTCATCTCCAAAATGTCCCCTGAGGTATTTTTTGGAGTTTGTGGACTTGCTCAAACGGTTAAGCATATAAAATTCTTCTAAAGTTGAACTGCAGGATCCAACAACGGCTAACTTTTTGCCTTCTATACAGTTTACTGCTTCATCTATCGCTTCCTTTAAATTAACGCTTTCCTGCTTCGATGAAGAAACTAAAATTCTGTTTTCCGCTTTGACTGACTTGTAAATTGCCCGACCAGAATCAGGCATCCAACTATCATTGACGGAATCATTTCTACGTGGAGTTATTCGGTATATCTCACCTTCTCGGCTTGAAACAATGGTATTACAACCTGCACTACTTTCTGGACATATACTGTTTGATTCCTTAAGGAACCAAACCCTCATTTTAAACCTGAAGTCTGTGCTTGTAAGAGCGCCTACTGGGCAAAGGTCCACAGTATTAAGAGAATAATTATTCTTCAGCTCTTTTCCGGGAAAGCATGTAAGGGTCGAATAACTTCCCCGATCAACGAATCCAAGTACATCATCATTGGCAACTTCTTGGCAAAAGCGGATACACCTCGAGCAAAGAATGCATCTCTCATCATCCAGAGTCACACGGGGTCCAAGACGCGTTCTCTTAGGTTTAACATTTTTTCTTTCAGAATAACGGCTGTAGCCTCTTCCATAATCAGTGGCAAATTCCTGCAACCTGCATTCACCCGCCTGATCGCAAATGGGGCAATCTAGGGGGTGATTAACTAGCAAAAATTCCATGATTCCCTCCCGGCAATCAGTAACCTTATCAGAGAGAGTCTTAACATGCATTCCGGGAGAAACAGTGGTTGCGCAGCCAATTACAGGCTTAGGCACCCATCCAATTTTTGGTGAACCGTCCTCATTTAAAACGGGTTCACCTGTTCCTCTGTCTCGCATGGGAGTACCCATTTCAATGAGACACATTCTGCAATTCCCCGCCACGCTTAGTTGCGGATGGTAACAATAGTGAGGAATTTCTTTTTGGTACAATGCTGCAGCATCAACCAGATTGATTCCAGCCGGAACATCAACTTCCTGACCGTCTAAGACAATCGGGACCATTTCGCCCTTATTTGTAGAAATCATAAAATCAAATGAGTTGTTGGGAATCTTTCTTTCTCTTTTGAGATTTGGCCTTATTGACAAAATCCTTACGGAACTTCTTAACAAAACTTTGTGTGGGCCAGGCCGCAGCTTCACCAAACGCACAAATGGTCCTGCCTTCGATCTGGTTGGCAACACTCAAAAGCAAATCTGCGTCGTCTGCTCTAGCTTCACCCGAACACATCCTCTTAGTAATTTTCTTCATCCACAATGAACCTTCCCGGCAAGGGGTGCATTGTCCGCATGACTCATGGGCATAGAAAGCGTTGATATTTGCCATCGCCTCTACCATGTCTACGGTATCGTCCATCACCACAATCCCACCGGATCCAGACATAGTCCCGGCCGCCATTGGACCGTCAAAATCAAGTGGGATGTCATCAATAGTCCAATTAAAATCCGAACCATCTTTCAAAGTTCCTTTGAAACGCTCGTCTGCTCTTAGTACTTTTGCAGAAGACCCCCCTGGAATAACTGCCTGTAATGATCGACCGGGAAGTAAGCCACCGCAAACATCATATATCATTTCACCTAAGGTGAGTGCTCCGCATTCAAATTCGTAATAGCCCGGTTTCTTAACTTGCCCTGAAACACACCAAATTCGCGTACCCGTATTGTTGGGTTTCCCGATTTTTGAAAATTTATCACCACCCATTTCCATGATGTGCTTAACATTACAAAGAGTTTCCACGTTGTTAACTATGGTTGGGCACTGATATAGACCCAGAACAGCAGGGAAGTAAGGTGGTTTTATTCTGGGATTAGGTCTTTTTCCTTCAAGAGATTCGATTAGACCTGTTTCCTCTCCGCAAATGTAAGCACCCGCTCCTCGATGGACAACCAGATCACACGAATATCCGCTACCAGCGATATTATCACCGCAAAAACCTTTCGCCTTAGCCTCTGCAATCGCCCTTTCAAGGATTTTAGCACCTTCGAAAAACTCGGCTCTAATGTAGATAAAAGCCTGTTTTGCTTGAATTGCAAAAGCGGAAATCATCATACCTTCAATTAGTTGGTGAGGATCCTTGTGCATAATCTGCCGATCCTTAAATGTACCTGGTTCTGACTCGTCCGCGTTACAAATAAGATAAATCGGCTTCCCGGATTTTCGGTCGAGGAATTTCCACTTCATGCCGGTCGGGAACCCTGCACCTCCCCTGCCTCGAACTCCAGACTTTAAGACCTCTTCCCCAATTTCTTCAGGCTTTTTCTTCAGAGCCTTTTTTAAAGTCTCATATCCGCCAGTATTAAGGTAGCAGGACAACTTGTTTGAAAAAGTCGGCTCATCTGCATGCTTTAGAATTATGCGTCGTTCCTTAGGCTTTTTTTTGCTGATCATTGAAATTTAGGATTTCTTGGCAGGAATAGAGTCAACTGCCTTTTCGTAACTGACAAATTTTTTGGAGTCATCAAGTTTATCCTTTATGATAAGATCAGCCATCTGTGCAGCCCCTTTCTCATCAATATTTTCAAAAGTCTCCTCTCCCACCATAACCACTGGACCTTCCCCGCAGTCCGCAAGGCATTCCATAAACTCGATGGAAAACTTTCCATCTTCAGAGACATGACCCTCTTTTACACCCAATTTTTCTTCAAACTTTTGGCAAGTTGCATAGCTTCCCCTCAAGGCACAGGGCAGCGTCCTGCACACTCGAATGTGCTTATTACCCCACGGAGTTTCACGTAACATCGGATAAAAAGTAATTAATTCCCTGATGTTAATCGGTTGTAGACCTAGCTTGTCAGCAATCCACTGACATGCATCCAAATCAACAGCACCAAGTTCCTCCTGCACCAAATGAATGACCATCAGGGCAGCGCTTCTTTTTTCTGGGTAGCGAGGAATAAGCTCGTCTATTTTATTTAAAGTATCTTCAGATAAATTCATCGACGGAATTTTAACGGTCACACTCTCCCATGACAAAATCCAGGCTGCCAAGAATCACTGTTATGTCGCTGAGCATGTGATCAGGAACTAGTTTTTCAAGGATGCTAAGATTACAAAAACTTGGAGCCCGGATCTTCAAGCGGTAAGGAATACCTCCTCCTTTTGAGACGATATAAAAGCCAAGTGCTCCTTTAGGATTTTCTGCCTCAAAGTAAACTTCTCCGGAAGGAATTTGCGGACCTTCAGTGACAATCATGAAGTTTTGTATCAACTCCTCCATGCTTGAGAGAATTTTCTCTTTGCGGGGAGCAAAGATTTTCTTCGCATCCTCAGCGTACCATAATCCACTTGGAAAATCAGCTATTACCTGTTCTATAATTCTCAAGCTTTGCCTGACCTCTTCTATCCTGATTAGGTATCTGTCATAACAATCACCCCTTGTTCCAATTGGAACATCAAAATCATATTTTTCGTAGCCTGAGTATGGTTTATCCTTTCTCAGATCGAGGTCAACACCGGTTGCCCGTAAGTTAGGACCGGTTAAACCAAATGCAATCGCATCTTCCATAGATATTTCACCAATGCCCTCCGTGCGGTCCAGAAAAATTCTATTTCGGGTGAGCAATTTTTCAACCTCGTCAATCGCCTTGGGTAAATTTTCACAAAATGTGGAAACCCGTCCCA
>NHDJ01000057.1 GCA_002167265.1 Verrucomicrobia bacterium TMED56
TGGTGACGGTGTCCCTGGGTCAGACTATGACGATGCTAATGTAACCCCGCCAGCATCCTGGGATCCTGGAGTTTTGTCTCCCACGCTTTGGTTAGATGCAAGTGAACTTTCTTCAGCGGATTCAATCTGGAGTGATAAGGGACCTAACGGTAACGATGCCACAAGGTTTGGCTCTCCCATGGTTGTAACCGGGGTGCAGAATGGAAAATCTATTATGCGGTACAGTGGTTCCAATGGTGAATATCATTCTTTTGCCAACCTTTCGAATATTCGAACTGTTTTTTGGGTATGGAAACAAAATTCTCCTGGTGGTTACTTTATGCTAGGAGATAATAATCAATACCATTTCCACAAGGGTGCCTTGATGTTTGATTCGGGATGGACTTCTTCAGATATTCAAAACGGTCTGCTGAAACTGAATGGATTGGAAGTACCCACATCAGGAACTAACTTTCCAACTAACCTGAGTATCCTTGCTTTGAAAACCACTGGAAATGTGGAGGCATCAAACTTTTCAAATGACCGTAACATCGGAGGTCGTACGGCAAATGGTGACCTTGGAGAATTGCTTATCTTTAGTTCGCCCCTTTCTGACGGCGAAATTGATAAAGTGGAGGGTTACCTGGCTCATAAGTGGGCTTTGGATGGAGATTTACCTACTGATCACCCTTACAAGGCTGGTTTCCATGAATCGTATTCTTTTGGTGTGCCACTTCATGTGCTGAAAGACAAGTCCGGACAAGGCAATGACGCACGGCAGGATGAAAATGCAAGTCAGCCTGAATTCGTCAAAAATGCAATAGGTGAGAATCCAGTGCTCCGCTTTGACGGTGTAGATGATTTTCTTGAATTTGATGAAGTTAACGCAATTCGGACGGTATTTATGGTGGTTAACCGCAATCCTGCGAATCAAGGCTTTTTATTAGGGCACCCTTCAGCACATGCTTTTCATTCCGGAGCAGACACAGTTTGGTCCGGAGCAATGACGGATCCTGCTATTCTTAATGGTTTATTAAGGGTAAACGGCAATGAAATGGATGGTCTGATAAGTAATTACCAAAGCAGCCAGCCGGTAATTCTTGGCGTACGCACAACCGGCGTAGTGCGAGGATCCAATCTTTCGAAAGACAGAAATAACAATCTCCACTGGAATGGCGAAATTGCCGAGGTTCTCGTATACAATGAACCACTCCCTACATCCGCCATGAGAATGGTGGAGGGATATTTAGCCCATAAGTGGGGAACCGTATCCACTCTTTTGAATTCCCATCCCTATAAAAAATACGCTCCTTTACGGAGCACTCCAGCAGCTCAAGCTAAAATTTACTGGGGAGGCACTGATGGCGGAGAGGATCCTACACTTTGGGAAAATGTAATTGATGTGGAAGAAGTTTATGTCGGTCTAAGAAGGCTGGAAAAGGGAGTCAGTGTACTGGCGGCTCCAAAGCCAAATAATGCGGGTGGAACCTATTCGGCCCAGAAGTTAATTGATTTGCAATTGCCTAATGATGGGTGGCGCTCCTCCTGGACCGCCTGGTTCAAGCAGGACCCTGAGTTAACTTTTAATTTGGGTGGGCTTCGACAAATGAACAAAATTAGAATTTACCATCAACCATTTGAACGTGAGGACGAGCTGATGGAGGTCGGAATATGGATTGCAGACGAAGAAATGAATTTTGCGTTGCATAAGGTGGTGCCTGGTGAAGTTGGTTCGACTGAACAGGGAAGATTTACTGATTTTGACCTAGAAGGGGTTTCAACTCAGGCAATTCGATTACTTCCACGTTATCAGGGCTGGGGTCATCAGTTTGGCGAAGTCGAATTTTGGGTTTATGACACTGGAAACTTTGAAGCCAAAGTTGAGGGTCTTGCCAAGGGGCAATCATATTACTACCGTAGTTTTGTAGGAAATAGCGGAGGAACTGCCTGGGCACCATCCACGCAATCTTTTAAAGCTGAAGATCGTGTTCGGTATGAAGGTGGTAAGCTAATTATTCACACGGACCTCGGTACATGGAAGCATAGTAACGGGGATAGTCGAACGGGTTCTATCGTTCAACGTTCCTATTCAGATCCATCAGGTAATGATTACCTTTTTGAGGTTTGCCGGTTTGTTTTTGATAAGGTGGAATTACTTGGGGATCTGGAAGTTTTAATCAAAGGCGAAAATTCTTTGGAAATCGTTTCGGAAGAGGGAGATCTTATTATAGGCGCACCTCTTGATCTTTCAGGACAACCCGGGAATACTCTTGCTCGAGGCATAGGAGGCTCAGGTGGATGGGCCGGTGGCGATGTCGGAGGAAAAGGATTAGGCCCTGGTGGCGGGCTCCCTGGGACAAATCCAGGTGGTGGCGGATATGGTGGTGCTGGAAGCGGTGCTACTTTCAGCAGTGGTCAACCGTATGGAGATGGCATGATTACCTATTTGATTGGTGGAAGTGGTGGCGGTGGTTTTATTACAGATACCANNGGTGGCGGTGGTGGGGGTGCTTTGAGGTTGATCACGCCGAACAAAATAATTGTTAATTCTTTAATACGCTCTGCAGGAGGTGGTGGATTGAGTGGTTCAGCCGGGGGAGCAGGAGGAGCAATTCACTTGAAAGGCAGCGATATTCATCTTCAGGCTAATGCAATCCTCGATGTAACCGGTGGTGCGAACGGCGGTGGAGGTGGGCGCGTTTTCCTCGAATCTAATAACACTTTTGCAAATGACGGAACCAAAAATATTAAGTTGGTTGGAGGGGATGGTTTAATTCAAGGCACTCCNGGCACATTTCGTATATTACGCCCATCTGATTTGTCTGAACTTGATTTCAGAACGGGCACCCTATCGATAAACACAGATTCAGCTACCTTGATTCATAGTGGTGGCCAGGTTGCCTATGGAGTGATTGAGGATCGTTTCTATCAAGATACTGCTGGTTCGATTTGGCCTTATTCGGTTTGCCGTTTTAGTTTTGAGAGAATTCGACTGGGAGGTAATCTTGTGGTCAATCTTGAGGGTAAAAATGCTCTTTTACTTGAAGCAGTCTCAGGGAATCTTTCTTTAGGATCCAATCTGTACGCCAATGGCGGTTCCAGTAAGGACGATGTGGGCGGAGTTGGAATACTGGGAGGCTACGACGGTGTTGGGGCGGGAACTTCTACGGGTAACGGACCTGGGGCACCCAGTGAATCCTCTTCGGATGGTCATGGACCCGCTTATGGAGGGCATGGGTCGGGAAGTTCTGTAGAATATGGAGACCGAGCATTGGATANTTTACTTGGTGGAAGTTCAGGAGGTGCATCAACGGAGGGTTCTGGCTCCGGGGGCGGAGCGATTTATTTAAAGGCATCTGCTGAGATCATTATTGAGCCCAATGTTCTGATCAGTGCAAATGGAGGAAATGGTGGTTCGGACTCAGCTGCTGGTACTGGAGGAGGAGTTCGGTTGGAAGCCACCAGAATTTATAACCATGGACGTATTGAAGCCAGAGCTGGAAGTGGAATCACCTCTTCGGGCAACTTTCAGACTCGTGGCGCATCAGGGGGTAGAGTTGCATTTGTCGCTCATGGTGCAGTCAAGGTCGGAGATGTTGACGTAACCGGAGAGTGGTTGTCAAATTATGGGTCAATATTTGTGGGAGGGTCACATTTGGATACCATCCTGAATGTACAGGACAAGAAAGTAACTTTTGATACGCAAACGGGATATTTCTCAGTTGAAGGTGGTGCACATGGTGAGGGTGTCATTTCTGATCACACTTATTTGGATGATTTTGGTCAAACTTGGTCCTTCCAGATTTGTACCTTCAGTTTTGGAATGGTGGATATTCGTGGTGCAAGTGAGGTAGTTTTACGTGGAGATAAATCACTTTTGATAAGAACAGTTGCCGGTGGTGATGTTTACTTGGGAACGGATTTCATTTTAGACGGGGGTGATGCTGATACAGAAACTGGATATGGTGGTCGTCCGATTTTAAATCCTTGGCGAGGAAGAAGTTCGGAAAAGTTAACAGGTTTTGGTCCGGGCGGTCCCTCAACTGCTGGGAATTGGGGGATTGGTGCCAATTATGAATACGGAGATGATCAGATTACGAATTTGTTGTCTGGTAGTAGCGGTTCAAGTGGTAGATTGCTTCAAGGATCCGGTGCAGGTGGCGGAGCCCTTGCAATTCATGCTGAGGGCGATTTAGTCATTGGAGATGGAGTCTTCATTAGCGCACAAGGAGGGGATGGCCGTGCTGACGGAATTTATGATCATGGTGGTGGAGGTTCAGGTGGAGCGATCCGATTAGTTGCCAAAAATATTGAGAACCGCGGACTTATTAGTGTTGAAGGTGGGAATCGTGGGGCAAGCGGAGGAAGAATTGCAATGGCAGCAAGTGGAGTCATTCAAAAAGGGGTTATTTCCGTCGCAAACGGAAGCTTCATGGAAATCAAACCTCCAGTTCTGATTGTTCCAGACACCCAACACCTTTCCTATCGTGCAGCTCGTGAACTTCAATTTAGAAAATCAGTCTCTACCCGTCCCCATAATCTTACTGCGTATTGGCCGATGGATGAAGGCGGAGGCGTTTCCACAGTTGATGTTGCTGGCGGGTATGATGGATCTCTAGTTGGGGGGGCAAGTTGGGAGGACGGCCGATTTGGTAAATCGATACGATTTGATGGCATAAATGGTTTTGTGTCCACCCAAGCCACAGGTGAAAAGCTTGGGGTGGACGGGAAAAAATCGAGAACCATNAGCTTCTGGACATTTGTAGAAGATGGAAATCCGGCAAGTGAGCCAGGGTTNTACGGCTATGGTGAGCAATCATGTCCCAGTGGAGAAAACAGATTTTGGGGAATTCGTAACATAAAGGATGGTGGTTACACTCAACTTTTGTCGCAACACCGGTGCTGGGATCCTCGAGCTTATCACAATAACGATCTCCGTAATCGATGGGCTCATTTTGCTCATATCTTTAATGGTTCGGAAGTAATTATCTATATAGATGGAAATCTAGTTGCTAATTGGACTCGTGGAGAGATCAGCACTGGCAATGCAGATTCCTTCCAGTTTGGTCGTTGGCGAAATAATACAAATGCNTATTTCCAGGGTAAGTTGGATGATTTAAGGGTTTATGATTCGGCNCTTGGGGGGCAGGAAATACAGCAGATTTTTTCCGGAGATGATATCGTTGAGGAATTAGTGAGGCACCAGTTTGATTTGCATGCTTCTGGAGATCCTACAAGTTTTTCAGTTTCAGGGTTTCCTCTTGGGTTGGAGGTGAATGAAGTGACTGGTGAGGTCTTCGGAGTACCCCAGGAAGTGGGTGTTTTTGATCTCAATGTTTCGGCTTTCAATATTGCAGGTGAAGGAAAAGCGAAAATTAAACTTATTGTTAATAAAACTGCGCCAGTAACATCTTCAGTAACTCCCCGGTCGGTAACTTCAAGTTCAGCTAAAATGGCTGCTCAAATCGTATCGGACGGTGGAGAACCCATTAACTTGTCTCTTTTCTGGGGAGCGACAGACGGAGGCTCAAATACCAACATTGATCTTTCTGATCCAAATCTGTGGGATAATCGAATCGATTTAAATTCAAGTTATTCGGACGGTTTGGTCTCTCGCTATGTGGATGGATTAGATATGAATGTATCCTATTTCTACAGATGGATGGGTGGAAATTCTGTTACGGATGAAGCGTGGAGTTTGGCATCCGAGGATGGAATGCTTGCCTGGTGGGATCTGGATGAAAATTCAAATGCTTTTTCATTGGACAAAATTAGCGGGCGAAAAGCTACTTTTGTCGGTTTGTCAGATTCCGATCGGGTATTCGGTCGAAAAGGAAATGGATTGAAATTTGGAGGAGCAGGAGAGCATCTCGTTGTCAAGGGATTCAAGGGAGTAGTGGACGACAAATCCAGAACCCTTANTATGTGGATAAAAACGAGTGATAATGCAGGGTCTATTGCCAACTGGGGTGGTGCTGGCAATGGTGGTCTATGGGAAGTTGAACTAGTAAACGGTAACTTGGGTCTTCGTGTAGGAGGTGGTCGGTTGGAAACCGTACAAGCGATCAATAACGAAAACTGGAGGCACATTGCAGTTGTTTTTCCAAGTTCTGCAGAAACCTTGTCTGATGCTGTGTTGTATTTGGATGGAGTAGCTCAGCCCGTCTCTCCCGCTGGTAATCCAACGATTTCCACCGGAGACGAAATGGACTTAATGATAGGAACCAATTCAAGTGGTAATAATTTTGCTGGTCTCTTAGATGAGATCCGGCTCTATGAAAGGGGGCTTAGTAGCAATGAAATAATGAGTATCTTCCTGGATGGAACGATGGTATTTACCACATCGTCAACGGCTCAGCCTCCTGTTGTTGAGTTATCTGAAGTTGTCGCTCAGCCAAATGCCAGCGTTACTGTGATCGGTGAGTTAGTCAGCAAAGATCTAACGAATCCAACTATTCGCATTTATTATGGATTGGAAGATGGAGGATTTTCTGCAAATGACTGGAATCATTCATTTGTTGATGTAAATGGTGGAGCCCCAGTTTCCTTGGGTGATTTCAATGCGACAATTTCAGGTCTCGTACCCGGGCTCCGTTATTATTTTAGAGCTCTTGCCCAAAGTGCGGATGGCATGGACTGGTCAAGTGGAGACCCCGAAGTGGGACAAGGTTTAATGGGTTATTGGCGAATGGATGAAACGAATGGCTCGATGGTCATTGATGCGTTATCACCATTTCGGCACGCTGAGTTGCTGGCCAATGATTTTAATCAATCAAGATCCAAAGGATACCGGGCCAATTCAATTTATTTTGACGGTTTTTCTACGCGGGTTAACCTGGATGCCAATAATACCGACTTTCTAGAGGAATCATTTGATGGAAGATCGGTCAGTTTATGGCTAAAAGCCGAACGCGATTTTTACACTGGACCTCAAGTTGTTGGATATGAAAATTTGGAAGGTTATTATTCTTTTGACCAAGAAATTTCCTCCAATGTAAATGACCTTTCCATTAATGAATCGACTGGAAATTTGTTGAACGGATCCAGTTTGCAGAGCGGTCAATTCGGTCAATCCGTTTATTTGGACGGCTCAAATGATCAGGTGATGATTCCTACTCGTGGCACAATGGCCATCTTGAATCAGGATTCTTATACGGTTTCGATGTGGATAAAGCCTAATGTATCAAACAGTGGAACTTACACGGAAGGTCAGTTGCATGCACACGGTTTTCTTCGGGGCATTGATGACACTTATTACACCAATATTGAAACCATGCTTGGACTCACACCGAGCGGATCAAATTTTCTCACCAATGGTCCTGGTGGTAGAGGTTTGGATTTTAACAATGACAATGATTACCGGAATGCAGGTATTGGTATAAACAGAAATGATAATTATCTAAGTTTGTTTAACGGAGTGTTTTATGCCCCTTCATCCGGCACATACAGTTGGGAAATACGCGGCAATGATGATAGAGGAACAATTTGGTTGGACCTTGATCAGGACGGAGTATTTGAAGTGGATGGAAACTTGGGGAGCGAGCAACTTGTTTATCAGCCTCAATGCTGTGGAACTCAGTCCACTTCAGTAGCACTTGTTTCTGGTTATTATCGTATTGCCATTGCCCATGGTGAAGGTGGTGGAGGATCAAATCAGGAGGCACTGTTTTCAACACCGGGAGGAGGTCCCACCAGTCTGACTACGATAAAGCCAGCGGACTACCCCACCCTGTTTCTTACTGAAAATGAAAAAACGGTTATGAATCGAGGTCCCTTCAGTTTGATTTTGGATGGAAACAATCACTTGGTTTACTCTCATGCTGATCAGTTGAGTTCGGCGAGTGTAAGTACAAAGCAAAGTCTTCCTGTCGGAAATTGGGCACACTTGGCAATAACTGCGGACTTTAACTCCTCCAAATTAGCAATTTATTTAGATGGTCAGAAAAAAGATGAAGTATTTCTTCCGAATGGGGGTCAACTTGAACTTGCCTCTTCCATTTCATGGATCATGGGCGGCAACAACATTACTTGGGGTGACAGTTTTGGGGGTCAAATCGATGATTTGAGATTTTATTCTGACAGTTTGAGCAGCAACGAAATTCAGGACATATTCACCGATGATTTAAGTGGCGTTCAGCAAGCTGCAGACAAGCAACAGATTATTTACGACGAAGGTACGGATTCATCAGGACTTACTATCGCAATTGAAGAGAATGGAATCGTTACAGCCAGAATTTCAGAGGGAGGAAGCTTTAGTACTATTTCGTCCGATCAATCAGTTCGTGATGATCAATGGCACCACTTAATGATTACCTTCGGAGATTCCCCCAAAGCATTTAAGCTTTATCTTAATGGAATTTTAGATGGTAATCCTGTGATTCATAGTAGTGGTATCGTTTCTTTGCATCTTGAAGAACCTTCTCTTGGGGCAACGGTTGGAACTTCAGGTTTCACGGGATATGGCTCCTTTATGGGGAATTTGGATGAATTGCGTATTTATGATCGAGGGGTGGATGCGAGCGAAGTATCCAAAGTTTTTGAAGGGGATTTTGTAAATGATGGTTTCTTAGAATTTTTAGCGATCGAAAAACCCGTTCTTCTCACGCAAACACCAATTGATGTAATGCCAGATCAAGCAACGATGCGGGTTGAAGTACTATCCATTGGGGGAGAGATAGAATCAATTGATTCCTCAAGCGACTTTAGTTTCAAGAGAAATACTTTTGAGACCCTTCAGGCTTGGTACTCCGCCTATGATATGGGCTCTAATTTTTCTAATGGAGAAAATATTGGTACATGGTCCGATATTTCAGGAAGTGGACGTGATTTTGAGAATGTTTCAGGGAATCCACGCGTCATTTTAAGCGGGATCAAAGGAAAACCTGTGGTGAGTTTTGACGGCAATGATTTGCTTTGGACTTCTCACGACTTCGACCATTTAGCCAATTCCGGATTCACCATGGTGACGCTAGCCAGGTATACCGGTTCAGCAAATAACCGTGTGATTTCATCCCGTAGCCGAAATTTCCTTTTTGGATTCCATGGGGCACTTACTGGTCGATGGTATGCCGAAGGATGGATTTCGAGGGCCGGTCCATTGGATACTGACTGGCATATGCATGCTGGGAAGATTGAAGCCAAGGGAGGAGATCCGCAAGCCACCCTTCGAAGGGATGGAACTGTTCTGGTTTCTGGTTCCCGAGAGTCACATAACACGCTATTTGCACCCGGAATCTTACAGCTTGGTGGTTACCGTACAAACAGCGAGATGTCGGCGTGTGAAGTAGCTGAGATTATGATCTATGACAGGGAGCTAAACGCAGTCGAACTTGCTCAACTGGAAGGATATCTGGCTCACAAGTGGCAAATGAATAATGAACTACTGCCATCCTCTCACCCTTATTTTTCGATCGATCCTTTTGGGGGTAGCAATATTTCTTCTCAAAAAGTTGTGATTGGAGGAGACCGTCCTGTTGTGAAAATTTACTGGGGGGATGAGAAGATTGATGAAAATTCGACTTTAGTTGATTCGAATGATGAAACTAAGTGGGATAATGTATTTGAAGTCAATAGCAGCAATCCGGTTGGGTTGGGTAGTTTTCTTGCATCTGTGAATAATTTGCAGCAGGACACTCAATATTTTTACAGGGGGCATGCCGAAAATCTGGGCGGCGAAAGTTGGGCACCGAATATCGAATCCTTTCTGGCAATGGATACGACTTTTACAAAATTTACCATGGATGGCATGGTGCTATGGTTGGATGCTCAGGATATTGATGGGGATGGAATATATGATGCCTATTCCGACGGAATACCTTTACCCATGTGGATAGATAAATCATTGAGTGAGAAGCATGCTAAACAATCTGTGGCTCAGAAAACTCCAAGTTATGCCCGCAATGTTTTTGGTGGTTTACCAGCAATACGCTTTTCCTCAGGGAACGCTTATAATGTTGGGTCATTGAGCCTGAACTATGGGAATGTCCATGTTTTTATGGTTTCGAAAGGAAGCGGAGTTGGTATTGGTGCAACCGATGGCATTACCGGTTGGAGTTTGGATACCAAAACTGGCAATGCATTTGGCTCTTTTAAGAGCGAAAATAACACCCTTCAACAAGTAAGCTTAGGTTTTGATCCTCGTACAGGTTATGGAATGCTCATTGGGGAGATTGGGGAAATCATGGTTTTTGAACGGGCATTACCGAAGTCAGAACAGGAGATGATTGAAGGGTATCTCGCCCATAAATGGGGTATTGTAGATGATCTTGCTCAAACTGGTTTCAAATTAACCCGCGGGCTCAAGGTCTACTATCCATTCAATGAAACCGATGGATCTGTTGCTCAGGATTATTCCGTTGAAATGCGACACGCAGAGGTACTCGATGCTGACCTCAATGTGGAGGGTAAATTTGGGTCGGGTATAGACTTTGAATCCATTGATCCGTTTAATGCCAAACTTGCTTTATTGCAAAATGAGTTAGAAATTAATCAGGGTGCATGGACGGTGTCTTCTTGGTTTGAAACTCCAATCACCACGGATGGCACCTTTTTTAGACACGCAATGTTTTATGGGGAACCAGGCTACGCAATGCTTCAAAATGACTTCAGCGGTCCTTCAAAATTACTGGGTCTTTTTGATGGTGCTTCTGAAAAACTGACCAGTTATGACGCCAGCGGTTTAGCTAATGGTTGGCATCATTTGGTTGTCAGCAGTTCTGTTGGCCAGACCCGTTTCTACATGAATGGTACACTTGCAGGCACGGTTTCTGATAATATTATTTTAGAGGTCAAAACTGTGGGTAATTTAATTGGAGGAAATGGTAAGTTCGCTCCTAAGTTGGATGATTTCAGGGTGTATGACCGAACTTTTTCTTCTGCCGAAGTGTCTGTTCTTTATGGTGGAGGAAATGGAGATTTCGGAGTGCATCCTTACAGCGAATTCCCTCCTTCTTTTGATAATATTCCTGTGATCTTGCCTCCCCGCAATCCTATTGTCTATTGGACATTTAATGAACTTAATGGAACTCAAGTAAGAGATGATTCAGGTAAAAATAATCATGGTCTCTTTGACGATAATGCTACAGAGCTATCTGACCTTTTTGATTATTCTGAATTAGGAAGGCAGGGAACGGCACTTCGCTTTGATGGTAATCAAACCGTAAAATTGAATAATGATTTAGGAACTTTTGATATTCGTGGTCCTTTTAGTATTTGTTTTTGGATGAAGACGGCAGACTTGAGTGCGGAGATTCTATCTAGTGGTCAATTCTCAATATTGATGTCAGACGGTTTTCTTACTGCTTATGCAAATATTGGCTCTCAATTGAGATATACTGAACCATTTCCTGTACCTCCAGACCAATGGATTCACCTTATTTTTACCTGGGATGGCAATAAGCTGTTCCTGTTTAGAAACAATGTTGAGGTAGTTACACCGATTAACGCCTCTGGAAATTTGACCGGAGATCCGACAATGACGGTTGGAGGTAGAAAGTTTTCATCTAATGGGCCTTTTGAGGGAATGATGGATGATTTGCGGATCTTTGATCAATCTCTCACTGCTGCCCAGCGAAATGAAGTTTTTAATTTTGTAGATCCACCTTTAATTGCTTATTATGGTGAGGAATTTACATATCAAGTTGAAACGCTTAAAGGCCCGACTGAGTTTAATGCAACAAACTTGCCCCTTGGCTTGAGTATTGATCATAAGTCCGGATTAATTTTCGGAGAGGCTAATGAAACGGGTGATTTTTCTATAAGCATTACTGCTGCTAATCAGTCTGGTGAAGATGTCGAAGTATTTACTGATCCTAAACTTACTGTGCTTAAGGGAAGGCAAAGTATACTTGCGTCGAATCAAGCAGAACTTCTCATTTACGATGATCCGCCTCTGGACCTGAACCTTACTTCAAGTTCCGGACTTCCTGTTTCGGTTGAAATTCTAGATGGGAACCAGTCCGTTGATCTTAATCAAACTACAATTACGATTAAACGCCCAGGCTTCGTTCGTTTGCGGGCTTTTCAAAATGGTAATGAAAATTGGTTACCTGCTCAATCTCTACTTTTGAATTTTCAAATTATGCCAAAAGAATTGATTATTCGAGCCGATGACCAATTTAGGAAACCCGACCAAGCGAATCCACTTTTCACTCATCAAATGTTCGGGTTGTCCGTAAATGATAATGCTTCAGACTTTAATGTTTCAATAGCCCCCCCGATACCTGATGGAAACCTCACCCATCCCAGCCCAATTGGATCGTATGATCTAATTCCGTTTGCTGAGTTGTCCGAAAAGTATTTTTATTCCTACCAAAAGGGCACCCTGACGGTTTCTGAAAAACTAGAACAGGAGATTGTTTTTGATCAAAATCTTTCCGATATCCCAGCCACAACTCCGTTTGTATACCTAAATGGGTATTCACAGGGAATGGGAGGGAGTAAAACTGGTTTACCAATCAATTACACCGTTGAGGATGAAACCATTGCTCGTATTCTTGTTACAAGGAAAGATGCTTTGGATGCCTACTGGAAGATGGATGAATACATGTACGCGGGAGCAAAGGAAGAATTTGGCAAATACAATGGAACTTTGCTCGGACTCACCTCGACTGGAATTGGTAATTCTTGGGTTTCTGGCCTTTTCGGGAATGGTTTGGCACTTGGCGAATCCCAGGGAAGAGTCGATTTCGGAACGGTCGAATTTGATTCAAATTTCAGTGTGACATTTTGGATGAATCCTCATGATGTCGATTCGAATAAAACTCAAATCTTATCGAAAGTTGGTATTTCCGGGATGAACATGTTTAGATTACAGAAGAATGAGCATAATTCCAGTGTAGATGTCTACGTTTCACTGGACGGGGTAACTGAATCATTGATGCTTTCAAGCAGTTCAGGAATACTTGCTAATGGAGAGTGGGTAAATCTTACGCTGACCTATGAAGATGTAAATGGTACTTTTTCACTTTTTGCGGATGCTGTACTAGTTGGTAATTCCACAGGTAATTATTTTTCTGGCACTGAAGTGTCTTCGAGGTTTACAAGCCTGATTCTCGGTGGAGGTAACTTGCCTATTGATGCAACAATCGATGACTTGCGCATTTACGGTGTTTGTTTGGATAGCAATGAAGTTTCGGCTATTTATGGATCGGGAGGCGGAGATTTTAATCGAGTAGAGCTTATTGGGGCTGGTCAAACCAGAATTATTGCGAATCAAAGAGGGAACTCAGACTATGAGTCAGCACTGCCTGCCAATAATTATCTTAATGTAGTTAGAGTTCCTCAATCCTTGACCCTTTCTTTGATTTCTGATCATTCGGTTGGTGATTTTCCTTTTAAACTTGATGCAAATGCAAGTTCAGGACTGCCGGTCACATTCTACTCATCAAATCCTTCCCTTGCCACAATAGTTGAAGGGTATGTTTACATGCATGGAGCAGGTGAGGTCGAGATCACGGCTAAGCAATCCGGGGATAGACGATATGAACCTGCACCGGAAGTATCTCGCACATTTGTTGTTCGGTGGGGCAACTTGTTTGCGGATTCTGCTCCTGGTTTGAAGTTGTGGTTCGATGGAACTGATGTCAATGGCGATGGTGAAGTTGACCGCTCCAGTGACTTTATTGCCGGAGATAAAGTTAGTATCTGGGCAGACAAGTCTGGGAATACCAATAATCCAGTTCAAGGGAATATTTTAAACATGCCCACTTGGAGTCCTTCGTCTCTGAATAAGAAAGCAACCTTGAATTTTGATTCCAATTTCAGCCAGTTATTTGAGATACAGAATGAGATCACCTCTCCAACCTTTGTATTTATAGTTCACCGACATGATGCAATTCAATCTTCCAATGTTTTGGGCGGAGACTTGCGGACTGCGAATTCCGATGGTTTTCTTGTATTGGAGCATGCCGCAGGAAATGTCGAAATCGCATCTGATGTAAACAGTTCCGTTTGGAGCGTTAGTTCCCTCAGAGTAGCTCCGAACTCACAATCGTTGTGGGTTAATGGTCAAGTAGTCGGAGCGGAGTCCTACGGAACTGGAGTCTTGGCGATTGACTTAGTCGGGGAAAATTTTAGTGGCGAAATTGCAGAAGCCCTTGTATTTGAGGAGGAGGTTAATTCAATTAATCGCCAAAAAATAGAAGGCTATCTTGCTCATAAATGGGGAATTAATAATGAGTTGCCAGTTCTTCATCCGTTTTCTAATGAACCCCCTGCGTTCGGTGGAGATCAGGAAATTATCTGGGGCGGTTTGCTTTCCTACCCAGATGGTAACCGTACAAGCTATAAGTTGCCAGATCGGGCATTGGGCGATCCTCCGTTTGAATTGGTTGCGTACTCGACCTCAGGATTGCCTGTGAGTTTTGTATCCAGTAACCCAGCAGTTGCCACAATTGTCGGTAACATCGCCTATGTTAATGGCGTCGGGGAAACAACAATTTCTGCGATTCAAATGGGCGATACTCGTTATCATCCCGCATTGCCAAAAGAGCAAATTCTCAAAGTGATACATCCCGTCCAAAAGGACGATCAAGTTATTTTGTTTGAGGAGATTGAGATAAAGGTGCGGGACGACGCACCTTTTGAGGTCAATGCATCTTCTAGTTCAGGATTACCTGTGGAGTTTCAAGTTGATTTTGGACCAGCCACGATCAACTCTCAGGGAATTGTTATTTTGGATGGAGTTGTGGGCACGGTAAGTATTACTGCAGCTCAAAGTGGATCTGCTTATTTTAATCCCGCAGTTCCCGTTACAAGAACCTTTGATGTTTCTCCTAAGCAGCGCCCAATTATTCTTTTTCCTGATGATGCATTGGGCGGATCCTTGCAACCAGTACCTTTTGGGCACCGCCCGTTGACCCTTCAAGGAATTCGCTCAACCAGCGTTGGATTCCCCTTCCAGATAACTAGTTCCGATGAATCAAAGGTTAAGATTCATCAGGGTAATAAAATTATTCCAGTAGGTGAAGGTTCTGTTGTGCTTTCTTTTGTGGTTCCTCCAAATCAATACTATGTGACATCAGAAACTCATTACAAAACCCTTCAAGTCGTGCGCCCCACAAAACAGGCTTGGTTGAATTTTCGGAATAATGATGTCAGGCGTACTAGGATTCAGGACCGATTTGCTTCCCGTGTAATTGCCCGGGATTCTTCTAAAAATTATTCCGAGTCTAAGAAAATTTTTGATGAAGATTATGCAGATTCTGATGGAGATGGTTACAGCAATCTTTTTGAAAGGGCTATGGGACTTGATTCCTTGGGTCCAGACAAACCCCAGCACCTTCCTATCCAGTTGGCTGATACAGTAGACGGTAGACAGAGGATATCATTCATTAAATATCGTGACCCTATTGGTTCCACTGGTGAGGATTTAAGGTATGTTGTTGAGAAAAGTACAAATCTTAGAACATGGTCGTTGATCGGAGTTAATCTAGAATCAGCAAGAAATGTGGATTTAGGAGGTGGGATGGACAGGGTTACATTTTCCACTGCCAGTCCTCTCAGGAAAGGTGGTAAGAACTTCCTGCGGGTTCGGGTTTATAAACCTTAAACTGAAATTTTTATTATTTTGTCGGGAAGTTTTAGTTTGAAGGAATTAGATATGAACTTATTTTAGAATTTTTATTTATTCCAAAAGTTAACCAAATAAAGTAAAGCTCATGAAAAAAATCATACCCTTATTATTATCCGTTTTTGCTTTCTCGCTGTTTGCGGGAGAATATCCTGACATAAGTATTAATGAACTTCAGTCAGCAATTACCAAAGGTAAGGTTGCAGTAATTGATGTCAACGGAGCCAAGTCATTCGCCAAAGGACATATTCCTTCTGCAATTGATTTTTCCGCAAACTCGAAGAAACTTTCAAAACTTTTGCCTGAAGATAAGAATACTTTGGTCGTTTCATATTGTGGGGGTCCAGGATGCCGAGCCTACAAAAGGGGAGCCGATGCTGCCGCAAAACTAGGATACAAAAATATTAAGCATCTTTCCGCAGGTATTTCGGGTTGGAAAAAATCCGGTGCCAAAGTTGCCAAGAAGTAACCAGTAACTTTTAAATTTTTTACCTAAAGCATCCCTTTTTGGGATGCTTTTTTTTACCAGGAATTAATTGTCGATCTAATTAAATTCTTCTCAGGTTCACTAAATTCTTGAACTTTATTCTCATCACGATCTTGGTTTAGTCTAATCTGCATTTTTCTCAGAAAAGAAGATTTAAAGTCATTTGGTAAACCCTGAAAAGAAGGGCTGCCCAGCATAAATGAACACCTTGTTTCAAAAAGTCTGGTTTGAAGATTCAATAACTTAAGTTTCGTAAATCCTGCACCCCTCTTCGAATCGTGTTCAAACTCCCTTGCAAATGATGAGTTGTGTTTGGGTAATGGTGAGGGCAGGAAGGGTTCATCCACGAAAAAGCAGTAGTCCAAAAGGTTTTCGCACAATTGATCCATTAGATTAACTTTCTTTTCGTCTGTTGGGGAAATTGAGATTTCTCTCTTTAAATACTGAATCTGAATGCAAAGGTTAGTAAATCCAATCTGATGTTCTAGAACTAAAAGTGCAATTGGATCACTNCTGTGNANAAGATGGTTTCNTGTGATTTCCTGGTTTGGGAAAATTATTATTTTTTTTTGTATCTCNCCTTTTNTTATAAATCCAAAGGAATTGCCCCAGTGCTGATCGAAGATGCTATTACTGTTCACAAACCATCCTCCGAATTTTTGAGGGTAAGGAGTTTCATGACTGGGTGTTTTTTTATTCAGTGTGTCCAATGTACCACCTCCATGAACAGGAACCACAGATCCCATAAGTAAACCTGGAGCATAGAATGTTTTCTCGGTTGCATGGCATCTCATACAACGATCGGATCTGCGAATGTTTGAGAGTTTATTATTTCCATCTCTTGGAAGATCGAATTCGTAAGGAATGACCCCTCTTTCAGGATCAATGGCAAGAATCTCGATAAAACCTCCTGGCACATATCCCAAATATAAGTCGTCTTTAAAAAAAATAGCCCTTGGGTTGTGAGGGTTTATCTTACTGAGTTGTAAACTGGTATTTGAAAAGACAAGTACCTGGGACGATTCTGGTATTTCAAGGATCTTAAGAATCGACCTTAATGCATCTAATTCATGTTTAAATTTAAGTGCATCAAGATTCAGGCTGTGAAGTTGATTGATATATTGATGAAAAGAATCTTGAGCGGTTGTTTCGTAATAACGGTGGATTTCACTTTCAAAATCAATCTTGTATTGGCTTTCAGTTGTCGCTTGTGCAGAACAAACCAATGAATTCAGTATTATCGGAACCAGTAGTTTATTTTTGATTCCTTGAAAGTAGGTATAAACGCCCCCAGGTTCATTGAATTCTACTTTCTCTTTGCCTTTTTGCATATAGGGTTTCATCTTATTAGAAAGATATTATGGATTGTCACAAGGAGATAAGGTGGGCATCGCTTTACTTGTTGCTTACCTTTGCGGTTTGCAACACCCCTACCCTTTTTTCGCAATTGCAGAAAACGGAACAATTTGGATCGCTTTCACTATTGATCAAGGGGGGAAACCCTGCCTCTCCAAGTTTTACTGTTTTATCACCGAGTTTGCAGTCAAGAGTTGCCTTCAGAGGCCAAATTAAGCAAATTATAGGCAATCGTTTGATTTTCCATAAGGTTCCTGATGTCCTTGATCCCGCTAATACAGACAAAGCTCCTTTTAACACAAATCAGTTTGTAGCACAAAAGGCCCGATTGAAAGCACATCTTTCGGGCGACGCAAACGGTACATTGGACAGGATTGATGTCTTGAACGGAGGTGTTGGTTTTTTGCAGGCACCAAGCATATTTATAGGTTTACCGGAAAGTGGTTCATCGAGAGGATTAGATTATGAACCCGCTGAAGCAAAAGCTTCTATTGATGCAAACGGAACCGTTTCTTCAGTTCATCTGACCAGTAAGGGTAAGGGGTATGTTAGTGCCCCAACAGTGAATTCAGACGGAGGGGTTCATTTTGTTCGATTAATTGATGAAGAATCAAATAAAACTGGTCGGTTTTACAGAATTCAAGCAAATACAAATGATACGATTACCCTGAGCAATTCCTATAGCGAAGATCTTAATGATGTTTTTTTTGAAAATGCAATGATTGAAATCTTCGCTAGTTGGACCCTTGGTGATTTGTTTGGATATGATAATGTTCAGCTGAATAGTGGAAATTTTCTTTCAGCTGATACAATTTACTTGAAGCGTGATTCGTTGGGGACGGACGATTATGATGCTTTTTTTCATGATGGAAATTCTTGGGCTGATTTAAGCGATCCATCCTTAAATGCCGATAATCAAATTATTAACCCAGGAGAGGCTATCGTTTTGGCAAGAAGATCAATCGTCGACTTAAATTTAGTTTTCTCTGGCAACGCACTGACTCAAAGTACTCTGCTGGAAATTCCAGCATCAGGTAAAAGCTCAATAGTTAACAATCCTTTCGCTGTGGACATGATGCTTTCTGACCTAATCGCGAGCCAATTCATTACTACAGACCCCAGTAACACTTTTTCTTGGTTTGCTGATGCTGAACAAGAAGTAGCAGACAATGTAAAAGTTTTAACCAACAATGTTTGGACTACTTATTGGCATGACGGCACCAACAGAAGTATTGCTTCTAAGGCTTGGGCTTCAGCACGAGCAGGGAGTGGTGTTGGGGCTTCTATGACTCAACTCGATATTTCTATGGTCTCCGGAGGTATCGAGTCTATAACCAACGATACAGGTGCCATTGTTATTACCTCCACATCACATGGATTGCTTGATGGTTTTGTTGTCAAGGTTAGCGGAGCCAGAGGCAGGAAGACAAATTCGGATAAAGATCAGGTCGATGAAAATAACAATGTTGTGGCTGACGGAAGTGGACTGGTTATTGAATCATCCGCTAACGGATATCATAGTATTTTGGTGCTGGATCAAGATAGATTCCAACTAGTCGATAGATATGCTAATTCAGACTACATTCAAGAGGCAGCAGCACATTGGGCTACCGGTGATGGTGGTTCTGGCTATTCGCAGGATGCTGCTATCCTTTTTGTAGGAGGTGGTGGGCAAGGAGGCCGGGGCAAGGCAAGGGTGGAAAACGGAAAAGTTGTCTCTATAACCATTACTGAACCAGGGGCTGGATATGTCGAGTCCCCGGAAATTCTTTTTAGCTTGGGCGGATGGAGAAAGCTTGGAGGTGGAAATACGCCTCAGAATGATGTGCTGATCCCTGCTGGATCTGGAATCATGCTTGTTAGAAATAACCCTTTTGGTGTGGCAACCCGGATTCAACTGAAATCTCCTCTTTAATCCACGCTTATTATAATTTCTATCCTATTTGCTGGGCATCCACATCCAAGATGTCATGAACGTCCGGGTCCAAGGGAAACTCACTTCTAATTAATCCTAGATTTTTTATTGTTTTTTTTACGGATGCAGTGAAGTAAAAAAAATGAAACCTATAATAACCTTTGATCTTTTCAAGTGGAGCGGGGGCAGGTCCTTTAATCTTTAAGCCTGCAATATTTTTGTTTTCGAGGATTTTAGCCCATTCATTCGCGTAATACTCTACTTTTGACTCGCTTCTACTGCGAAAAAGGTGACGGATTAGGTGCTGGTAGGGTGGATATCCAAACTCCTTCCTCATATCCATCTCATCTTCAGTAAATCCCTTTAAATCTGATTTTCTTGCAAATTGTATGCTCGGAGAATGAGGCGCATAGGTTTGGATGAACACCTCCCCTGCCCGGTTGCCCCTACCTGCTCTTCCAGAAACCTGTACCAGCATTTGGAATGCTCTTTCAGAGGCCCTGAAATCTTCCATTCTCAATGGTAAATCTGCATCAATCACCCCTACCAAAGTAACTTTGGGAAAATCAAGCCCTTTGGCAATCATTTGAGTGCCCACTAGCACATCAATTTTTCCTTTTCTAAAATCGGAAAGAGTTTCCCTGAAAAGGTTTTTCTTTGTCATCATATCAGCGTCCACCCTTCTGACACTAGCATGCTTGGGCAATAATCCTATTACTATGTCCTCAATCCGCTGTGTTCCATGCCCCTTTTTCTTGAGATCAAAAGAATTACACTTTTTGCAACGATTCGGAGCCGGTTTCCTGTATCCGCAGAGGTGACACCTAAGGTATCCGTCTGTTCTGTGATAGGTGAGTGCTATACTGCAATCTTTGCAACTCTCCACATGTCCGCATTCAGGACACAACATTGTGGTGTTGAATCCTCTTCTGTTCAAGAAAAGTATGCTTTGTTCTTTATTTGATATGCGGTCCCGAAGAGCTTCCACTAATTGTTGTGATAAGATAGGAAGAACTTTTGTCTTATCCGCTTCTCTTCTCATGTCGACAAGATGAATGAGAGGGAGTTCTCGATTATCCACTCGTTTACTTAGCTTACTGGTCTGATACTTTTCTTTTTGAACATTAAGTGCAGATTCAAGGCTTGGGGTTGCTGATCCAAGTAGGCAAGTTGCATCATTTAGTTTTGCTCTTACCACTGCAATGTCTCGGGCGTGATAACGGGGATTATCTTCTTGTTTATAAGCAGCCTCATGTTCTTCATCTACAATTAAAAGTCTTAGCTTGGGCAGAGGAGCAAAAATTGCGGAACGAGCACCCACAACTATCTTAGATTCTTCGTTAATTATGCTGCGCCAGGCATCGGCTCTTTCTCCTGAGGCAAGATGACTGTGCCAAACCACAATTTTCTCATTCTTGAAGCGACTTCTTATGCGGGACACGGTTTGGGGAGCCAATGCAACTTCAGGCACAAGAAACAATATCGTGCCTCCTTGATTTAAGGCCATTTGCATTGCCTCAAAATACACTTCTGTTTTACCTGATCCCGTGACCCCGCAAAGTAATCTGGTTTTAAATTGCCTAGATTCTAAATCCTCATTTATTTCAGAAACTGCTTTTTTTTGCTCTGAAGTAAGTTGAAGATTATGGACGATTTGTTCGTTAGCGTCCAAGTACTCATCTTCATACACAACTCGATCGATATTTTCCTCGCTTTCCAGAATGATTCCTTTTTTTACCAGACTTCGAATCGTATTTTGAGAGGTCTTTATTTTTGATAGAACTGTAGAGGATGGAACGGGTTCCTTTTGACTGCGAAGAAATTCTATGGCAGAAAACTGTGCAGGTGCTCTTTTAGTAAGTTGCGAGTAATCCTTGCTCGAATCAGCAAGTCGAACTAGTCTTCGTTTTTTTGGCTGCATGCCATCACGAACCGCCTTAGGGATCATTGCCTCAAGGCAACTTTCAATTGAGCACGCGTAGTAATTAGCTATCCAGGAAGCCAAATTTGTAAGGTCAGGTGAAAGTACTGGAACCTTGTGTATTAGAGAGATGATATTACGTATTTGGGTGGTCTCATTGGGCTTGTTTCCTTTCAGAGACCAAACTATGCCCAATAGTTTCCTTGCCCCAAGCGGGATTTTCACCAATGAACCCACTTTAATTTCATGTCTCAGATCTTTGCTTATTGAGTAACTTAGAGGTTTATCGAAACCACCAAGTGGTTGAACTTCAATCAAGAAATCATTCGGGTTAGACTCTTTCATTAGGGCCTAAGGTCATAGCAAATAATTCGTGGTTTTTTTCCACTCATTCTATCTGTTTCATTTTGCATAATAAAGAGTAAGCCATGACTTATTGCTGGAAGCGTCCAGGTTCCGGGGGCGAAGAAAAGTTGTTTGGTTCCATGAATTTTCCATCCTTCAGGACTTAAGTCCATAACGACTAGAGATCCCAACTCAGACAAACCGATGAAGTGATCTTTAGTTTTTAATAGTGATCCTCTGAATAATTCCAGGTCTAAGGTTTTGCCCATTACCGTTTGAACCCATGAAACTTTTTCCTTCCACTTGACTTTTCCAGTTTGAGCTTCGACACAAAAAACTTCTGCTCCTCTCTGGTGCCTTCCTGATACGCCATAAATATACTTGCCGACCAAAACAGGAGTCATCCAATGTATATTTAATGCCGGGTTCTCCCATATTACCTTCGTCTTGAATTCACTATCGAAACTAATCAGGGCGGCACCTTTTTCATAGCACTCACTGATGAATACTTGGTTATTAGATATAGGGATTGGAGGGGATGCATTAGCCGACTCATAGTTGGATGAGCGCCAAGAGAATCGAGAAAGCTTTTTCCCGTTTGTTGGATCGACCACAAGCAAACCCCCGGTTGGTGGTCTACTTTCGCCTCCTGTTAGGAATAAGCAGACTTCCCTGCCATGCATGAAAGTTCTAAAGGGAGAGGAATAACTTGCTCCCCACTTGTCTCGGGTAATCCATTTGGTCTCGCCTGTTCCCAGATCAAAACCAACCACTGATTCTCCTTTTTCCCCACCTGTGTTTAATAGTAATGTATCATGAACGACAATTGGATTGGAACCTTTACCAAAAAAATAATCCGGAATTTTGAATTCTTTCTTTAAGTCCCGTTTCCAAATTAAATCTCCTGTTATAAGATCAAGGCATGTTAGCCATGCAGTTACTCCATGAGCAAAAACTCTGTTTTTCCATATTACTGGGCTTGCCCTCGGACCATTTGAATAACCATATCGGTCTCTGTAATTAGCGGGATAACTGTAAGACCATATTGGATGACCTGTTTCCGGATTCAATGCTTCTATGATTTCTTGACCGGCGTCTAAATGGAACAATATGAGTCTGTCTTTGGTGACGGCTGGAGAGGCATACCCTTCACCTTTTGAACTTTCCCAAATTTTTTTAAGGCTGTTATCATCGAAGTTTAGCGAAAGTGGTCCTTCATAGGTGGTTGCATTGTCAAGAGGACCATTAAATCTAGACCAGTCAAAGGATTTAAAGCTTTCTTTGAGTTCTCTGGCTTTACCATGGGTAATTAGACGTTTTTCAATTTCAGCAAGAGCCGGAATAAAATATCCGGTCATCAAGGGAATAAGAATTAATTTTTTGAATGGTAAAGGCACCGTTTAAGGATCATAATAATACCCTTGTGAATCAACTTGAAAGCAAACAAAGTTTTAAATCTAAAACGAAATTTATTTTTAAAAGCTTCCTCACACTACAGAACTTTATATTATAACCACTATATTTGGTGTGAAAGAAGTAATAAAATCAATTCCCTCTGTATTTCATCAGCGAAAGAAGCGAATCAATGCTTTCCGTTTCCTTCGCTTTGCGGTTGTTTTAGTCTTGTTCGTTTTCTTTTACATGAATATCTACAAGCACCTTATGTCTGTTGAGCGTGGTGAGCCAATCGGATGGGTCGAATCTTTTTATTGGGTCCTCACTACTATGTCTACACTCGGATATGGAGATATTACCTTTGCAGGGAACGATGGCAGGCTTTTTTCAATGATCGTTATGTTCACTGGGGTATTCTATCTGTTCATTGTGCTCCCATTTGTTTTCATGGAGTTTCTTTATAAACCCTTCATGGAATATCAAACTGGTGCTAGAGTTCCTCGTAAGTTTGAAGGTGCGGATCAAAATCACCTGATCCTGACTCATTATGACACAATTAGTCATGACCTTATGGATAAACTAACTCAGTTTGGATATCCGTTTGTTCTTATAGTTGAGCAAATGAAAGAGGCTCTGCACCTTCATGATATGCAGATTCCTGTTATGCTTGGCAAATTAGACGATGTAAGCACTTTTGAGGATGCCTTGATTGAAAAGGCAGCAATGGTAGTTGCCACGGATGATGATATAAGGAATGTAAATATTGCTTTTCGGGCACGCGAAGCCGCTCCAGAGTGTGTGATTACATCTACTTGTAATCGTGCAACCTCAGAGGAAATCCTAACTTTGGCCGGAGCTAATCATGTGGTTAAGGTTTCAAAACAGATGGGGGCCTTTCTTGCCCGCCGAATAAGTTGTACGGACAGAAGCACTCACTTAATTGGTTCATTTGACGAGGTTAAGATTGCAGAAGCAACTATTCATGGCACGCCATTAGTTGGCCAGTCTCTAAAAGATACGAATCTTCGCGAAGAACTAGGGGTAAATGTAGTCGGAATGTGGGAGCGGGGACATTTTCAGCTTCCGGAACCAGAAGCCCTGTTAAACAATCATACGGTTCTTCTTCTTGCTGGTATGGATTCTCACTTTGAGAAGTATGATCAGCACTTTGGAAAATATAGTCAAAACCTTGCTCCAGTAATTATCATTGGAGCTGGAAGAGTTGGCAGGGAGGCTGCGAACAGTCTGGATGAGATGAATGTCTCTTACCGGGTTATTGAGACTGATGAAGTTAAAGCATCAAAGGTCAAGAATGCTATTGTTGGAGATGCTTCTCACAAGGCTATTTTAGAAAGAGCGGGTATAAATAAGGCTCCAGCAGTCCTCATTACAAGTCATGATGATGAGACTAATATTTATCTTACCATTTATTGCCGTAAATTAAGACCGGATGCCCAGATCATTACTCGGGCATTCCTTCATCGGAATGTTGAACCCCTTCACCGTGCAGGAGCTGATTTTGTCATGTCTCAGGATCACATGGGTGCAAATACGATTTTTAACCTATTGAACCGAGCAGAGATACTTATGATAACGGAGGGGCTAGACATTTTTAGTCAAAAGACACCCGAGTCATTAGTTGGGGAAAAGTTAAGGGATTCGAAGATTAGAGAGAAGACTGGGTGCAGTATTGTTGCAATAAAAGGAAATGGTGCGACGGTTATAACACCTTCACCTGATCATCAGTTTTCTGAAGATGGCGAAATTATTTTGATTGGAGACGAAAAGGCTGAAAAAGAATTTGAATCGAAATTTTGCTGATTTTATCAGATTTCGCCCTCCCCACATCAGTTGCAAAGCTTAGGCAAAATCCCTTTCTTCCGCTATGATTTGATCCGTGGTCTAACCAACGGTGTCTTAGACATAGGCTTTAGTGTATTTGTCTTGCTTATTGCAATCCGCTGGTGGGAAGCTCCGGAATTTTATAAGTGCTTATTAGTCGGAGGAACTTCCATTGGGTTGTTTCTTACTCCAATTATCGACGGAAACTTATCCAAATTAAAGCTATCTGATAGTCGAATTGCGGCTTTACTAATGGCTATGACAGCTGTTTTTCTTGTATTGTCGGTTTTGACATATTCGCTTTTAGTTTTTGTCATGGCTCTTGTTTTTTCACAGATTTGTATGTCCCAAGTGCCTAACCTTATGCTGGGAGCATATTCACGCGTCTATGAAAAAAAAGAGAGGGGTAAGAGAGTATCTTATTGTTTAGTATTAAGTACTTTTGGAGGTTTGTTTGCTTCTTATTGGTTCGGGGCTTATTTAGATTTGGTTGATAGNAATTTNAGGATGGTTTTATTGTCGATGGGATGCTCAGCCNTAATTTCTTCTTTTTTCCTTTGGAAAATGAGTTCCCATGTTCCTGAGTATGCAAAACCAAGGGATTCGAAAAATCTAAANGGTTTCCTCAATATCATCTTGGNAGATCGAATTTTTCTTAAAATTCTTATGGCATGGATGTTGTTGGGTTTTGGTGCAATTATGACNTTCCCTTTACGGATNGAATATTTATCCAGAGAAAGTGAACTTGCTCTAAGCAATATGGAAATTGCACTTGTCGCTGTGATTGCTTTTTTTAGTGCAAAGGTAATCAGTACTTTTTTTTGGGGGAAACTTTTTGATGGAATGCACTTCATTAAATTCAGAGTTTTACTGAATCTGATTATGGTGACGGCAATTTTAATTTATTTTAATTCTACAGGACTGTTAGGGGTTTTTATAGGTTCGATAATAGCTGGGGTTGGAATGGGTGGTGCCAGTCTCGCATGGAACTTGTGGGTTACCAAGCTTGCACCTGCGGGTAGAGAAAAAGAGTACATGGGAGTCCATATGTGCTTTACGGGAATAAGAGGGTTTGCTGCTCCTTTTTGTGGTTATTGGATTGAGGGATTACTTGGTTTTACTGGTGTTTCATTGGTGTCGACCATGATTATTTTATGTTCGAGTGTAATTTTTTGGAGTTCATTGGGTGAAGCGAGATTTGCTGTATCAAAATGAAACTGGAATCAGGATTCTCCTAAAATGTGAATTTAGATGTGTTGACTAGTTNGTGAATCCGATATTGGAAAAACCTATGTCTATTAAATTGCTACTTCTATTGAAATTATTTTTCGTTACTACACTTTGCCTTTCCGGGAAGTCTAGGTTGGGGGAATATTATTTGGGCTTTGGTTATGGTGTTCTTGATCAAAGTGATGGTTTTTTTGAAGGTGAATCCCTTAATCTATTATTGAATTCACCGGCAAGTGAATCTTCAGACTTTAATTTAGATTTTTCTTATTTGGGATTAGAAGCAAATTCTTCCGATGAGACTTTCTTGAAACTTGGATTGAGTTATCGTCATCATTTCGACCAATTCTATAAAAACCAAGGAATGGTTCGGCCATTTGTGGGGTTGGGACTTCAATATTTTAAGGATACCGCGAATCTTATGATTGAAGAAGACGGGTTTGGGTGGTCTTTGGATGCTGGAACTGAATTGGTTTTTACAAGAAATTTCACTTTCCTTTTTCAAGGGCGGTTGTATGGGCTTTGGAAGGACTTTGCACACAATGAATTTGATTTGAATTCTGAATTCACTTGGTGGTTTGATGAAGAACATGCTTTATCTTTAGGACATCTTTATTCAGTCGATTCTGGAGTTAACCATTTCCAGTTAAAGTATTTTTATTCATGGAGATGATTTCGTAATTATTTTTTAAATTTTAATGGATAGCTCCGAATTTAATAATCCACCAAACCGTATCGGCACATCCTCGCTGAAATGGAGTAAATACGAAGGGTCTGATNTAATTCCACTTTGGGTTGCAGACATGGACTTTAAGTCCCCTCAGTCTGTAATGGAACAAGCCGAACTATGCTCTAAACACGGTAATTTTGGATATGGTCTCCCTCCCCCTGGCTTAGTTGAACTTATTGTTTCCCGTTCATCTGAAATGTATGATTGGAATATTGATGCGGAATGGATTGTCTGGCTGCCCGGTATGGTTTGTGCCCTAAATGTTACATGCCGTACATTCGTTGGTGAAGCTTCGCAGGCGATTATTCAAACTCCGATCTACCCTCCTTTTTTAACTGCTTCTAGAAATTTCGATATTCCACTTACCAAAGTACCTCTTACCCTTGAGGGAAATCGTTTTACCATAGATTTTGAGGCACTTGCTCGACTCAAAACCTTTCCTGGTGACCTGTTCATGCTATGTCATCCTCATAATCCAGTGGGTACTTCATTTAGCCGACCTGAATTACAGTCATTAACTGACTGGTTGATTAAAAATGACTTGAACCTTTGTTCTGATGAAATTCACTGTGATTTGATTCTAAGTGATGACCTAAAGCATATTCCGCCAGCTTCAATAAACGACGAGGTTGCAGATAGAACCATTACCTTGATGTCCCCAAGTAAGACATATAATATTGCTGGATTCGGTTGCTCCTTTGCGATTATTCGGAATTCTAAANTACGAACAAGGTTCAANAGAGCAATGAGAGGAATTGTGCCAGACCCTCCAGCGATGGGTTTTCTTTTGGCTGATGCAGCCTACAGGAGCGGTGAAGATTGGCGACTTAGAATGATAGATTATATCAAGAGGAATCGAGGAATTGCCATGCATGAGTTAAGTCAAATGATTGGATTGACACCCTACTCTCCCGAATCAACTTACCTGCTTTGGATTGACGCAAGAAACTTGCGGACCTCAAATCCGCAGAAATTTTTTGANGAGAACGGAGTAGGTTTATCAGATGGAGCAGATTTCGATGCTCCGGGCTTTCTTCGATTGAATCTTGGTTGCTCCAGGGATCTTCTTTCCAAGGCCCTCAGTCGAATGTCAAAAGCATGCGCTGACTTGCATTCAGAATGAAGGAGGAATCTTTTCCATTGAAGGAGGCAAGACTTAGACTTTTGCTGAAAGAGTTAGGCGAACATGATGAGCTTTATTATCGTCTAGCAAAACCAAAGATATCTGATCAGAAATATGATCAGCTAAAGCGCGAATTGGAACAACTTTCTTCCGAACTTGATCCTCTAGGTTTATTTCCAACCAAAGAAAAGTCTTCTAATAATGAAGCCGATCCAAAAGGAGTTCTTGTTGGCGATGACCGAGTTGACGGTTTTAAATCACATACTCATAAGGAAGCAATGCTCAGCTTGGACAACACTTATGATGAAAATGAGTTTTTTGAGTTCGATAAACGGCTTCGGAAAGTTTTTGGAAATATTGATTTGGATTATGTGGTGGAACCTAAGATCGATGGTGTTGCGGTTTCACTATCATATCGCGAAGGCGAGTTGGAATGCGCAGTTACTCGAGGAAATGGAGTGACAGGAGATGTTATCACTCAAAATTTGCTTCATATCCCCGAATTACCAAGATCCATAAATGCCTTAAAATATCCAGATTTTATTGAGGTACGAGGTGAGATATATATGGAACATGAAGAATTTACACGAATTAATCAGGAAAAAGAGGAAAAGAACTTACCCACCTATGCAAATCCCCGTAATCTAGCAGCTGGAACGGTTAAGCTCCTTGACCCCAAAGAAGCTAAGCAAAGACAACTTAGGATGGTTCTCTACGGGCTAGGTGCCTGCGAGCCTGTAGATTTTTTCACAAGTCAGATCGAATTTCATAAGACGATCGCTGAGTGGAGTTTTCCCACAGTTGAATTTGTCAGTTTTGTGCCTTCGGCAAGTCAGGCATGGGAAGAAATTTGCAAGCTTGATAAGTTGCGACATGAGTATGCTTATCCTACCGATGGTGCCGTTATTAAGCTCGATTCTAGAGAAAGGCAGAAGACCTCCGGGCATACAGCAAAGGCACCACGATGGGCGATTTCTTATAAGTTTGAATCTGAAAGGCAAACTACTGTTCTGGAGGATATTATTATTCAGGTAGGCCGAACTGGTGCGATTACTCCGGTTGCATGTCTTGCTCCAGTGCAACTGGCGGGTACCCTCGTGTCGCGTGCCAGTCTTCATAATGCCGATGAAATCGAAAGAAAGGACATACGGATTGGAGATCATGTTTTGGTTGAAAAAGCCGGAGAAATTATTCCACAAGTTGTAGAGGTGGTGGAAGAATATCGCTCGAATACTTCCGTACCGTTCTCCTTTCCCTCAGCCTGTCCGGTTTGCGAGACTTCTCTTGCGAGAATAGAGGGTGAATCTGCCTGGCGTTGCCCAAATTATGGGTGTCCAGACCAACTTAAGGGAAAGATCGAGTACTTTGCTAGTCGAGGCTGCATGGATATTGAAAATCTCGGTTCTGCAGTCGTCGAGCAATTAGTCGACCTGAAACTAGTGACCCGACTAGACGATCTTTATCGCTTGGAGCATCGCCATTTACTTGAGTTAGGAGGTTTTGCGGAGAAATCTGCAAGAAACTTAATTAATGCTATAGAAAACAGTAAGACACAGGAGTTTTGGCGTATCATTTGTGGTTTGGGAATAAAGCATGTGGGGTCAAGTGCGTCTAAGGAGTTAGCAAAAAATTTCACTGACTGGAATGTTCTCTCTAAAGCTACAGCAGAAGATTTTATAGCAATTGAAGGTATTGGATCAATTATGGCTCATAGTCTCGTGTCCTTTTTCCAAAGTCCCGAAAATCTTTTGATTCTTGAATCGATGGAGAATTTTGGTGTTTTACTTAAATCGAAGTCTGTCGAGGGCAATTTTTCTCCTTGGGACGGACAGATATTTGTTCTAACCGGCAGTCTTAAAAAGTTTTCGAGGCTGGAGGCTTCAAAGAGTATTGAGAATCTAGGAGGACGAGTTTCTTCCAGCGTAAGTAAAAAAACAAACTTTTTAGTGGCTGGTCCGGGTGCGGGTTCAAAACTAGTGAAAGCGGAGGATTTTGGAGTATCAATCTTAACTGAAGAGGAATTTATTTCTTTTATTGAGAAACCTGATTCTCTTTTAGCTTAAGCAGATCAACGATTAGATTTGTGGCTTTTCTAGCTTTGCTTAATATATAACTGAATTATGCCCAAAGAACCCAAGTCACCTTTTGATTCAGTTGAAGATGTTCTTCATGACATTGCTGCTGGAAAAATGGTGATAGTAACAGACGATGAATCAAGAGAGAACGAAGGAGATCTTGTAATGGCTGCTTCGAAGGTCACTCCAGAAGCAATTAATCATATGATTATTCATGGAAGGGGACTTATTTGTGCACCTTTACTCCCTAACCAACTGGGACGTTTGGGGATTTCCAGCATGGTTCCACATAACAGGGAGGCTCAAAAGACCGACTTTACAGTTTCGGTTGATGCATCAGATGGTATAACAACCGGAATAAGTGCTTTTGATCGATCCACTACAATTAGAATTTTATCTTCTTCCGGATCCACTCCGGAAGACTTGGTTCAGCCAGGGCATGTCTTTCCACTAAGAGCGAGATCAGGCGGTGTGCTAGAAAGAGCAGGACATACGGAGGCAGCAGTCGATCTGGCTACTTTAGCTGGCCTTCATCCAAGTGGAGTCATTTGTGAAATACTTAAGGAAGATGGTACGATGGCGCGTTTGCCCGACTTGAAAAAGTTAAAGCNTAAGTGGGGGATGAAGCTGCTTTCAATCGCTTCCCTGATCGAATATCGCCACAAACGGGAGAAGTTGGTGAAGAAAGTCTCAGGTACAGGTTTTTCTCACGCTTTAGGGGAGTTCCAGCTTCATACATTCAAAAGCGTCTTAGATGATCGTATCCATTACGGATTAAGCTACGGCAAGTGGTCCAAGGGAAAATCTCCTATGGTCCGTGTTCAAACTGCAGATATTCCTGCCGATGTCTTTGGCTTTTCTCCAAAAGGACAATACAAAAATTCACTTGAGGATTCAATGCGAGCAATTGTTTCTCATGGATGCGGTGCGTTACTTTATCTTGAACCTCGAAGAAATGACTCCAAAGCAAACATGGGTGATTCAAANGAGAAAACAGGTGGAACNGATACTATTATGGACTTTAGGGATTATGGTATTGGTGCACAAATTCTGTCTGCTCTTGGAATAAGTCAATTAGTTCTACTTACCAGGGACAAGCGTAGAGTAATTGGTTTAGAAGGATATGGTTTGGAAATTATAGAGAGGGTTTCCAAATGAGTAACGATAAGCCAAAGTATTCATTGATTCCCGTGGAAAATCTTAAAATTGCAGTGGTTTGTGCATCTTTTAATGAAGTGCTGACCGATGCATTGTTAAGTAGGGTTTGTCAGTGCCTCGAAGCAAATGGGAAATTATGTGAGCTTTTAATAGAACGCGTACCAGGTTCTCATGAGTTGCCATCTTGCATTGATCTTATCTTACAAAGTAAAAGCTTTGATTGTGTTATAGGTCTTGGAGTTGTTATTAAGGGTAATACCTCTCACCATCATTTAGTGGCGGATACTACAGGACATGCATTACAAAAGCTTTCCACTTCTTTACACATTCCCATCATCAATGGAGTTATTGTGACTGAAGACAGAGAGACAGCTGTAGAAAGAATTACCGGTTCTATCGACCGTGGCCTGGAGTTTGCTCAAGCAGCCTTGCAAATGGCCAATCTGCGAAGAAAATGGACGAAGATTTAGTTATTAATCCTGATTGGAGCGAGCGGAGACAGAACCGCTGTGCTGCATTTCGTTTTCTTTTTCAATGGGAATTAAACCCGACTGATGACATGGATCGGGATCTCGAATATTTTTTGAACAGACTTGGGAAAAAAGAAAGCTTCTACTCATATGCAATTGAGTTAGTGTCTGGAGTCTTGGACAAAGTTGAGGTTTTAGATTCAATTATTAGCGAGTTAGTAACCAACTGGGATTTTTCTAGAGTTGCGAAAGCCGATCTCGCACTCCTTCGATTATCTTTGTATGAGATTAAATACAGGTTAGACATACCACCAGTTGTTGCAATTGATGAAGCACTGGAAATAGGTAAAGAATTTTCATCTGAAAATTCTGGAAAGTTCCTGAATGGAGTCTTGGATAAAGCACGGAAGCAGATTTCCCGACCCGCCAGAAAACCAGCTATTTAGATTTTTGAAGCCAAAGTTTGGGTTTAGGCTTTACCTATGCCTTTGGCAATAAACCCGATCGACCTTAATTCGTTAAGGTCAAGCAGGTTTCTACCATCAAAAAAGATAGCCGGTTTTTTCATTTTTTTGTAAATACTTTCGTAGTCAAGATTACGAAATTCCTCCCACTCAGTAAGAATTAGAATGCAGTGTGAATGGCAGCAAGCTTCTGGCGCGGTTTCACAAAACACAATGGATTCAGCGGTATCCTCAGTAAGTCCCATCGAGCTAAGCACGCTTTCCTTTGGCACTTGGGGGTCATAAATCGCTAGTTCTGCCTTTTCTTCCAGAAGTCTTTTGCAAATTCCAATAGCTGGAGATTCCCTTGCATCGTTAGTATCTTTCTTAAAAGCAAATCCAAGAATAGCTATTTTTTTGGCCGAAACGGTGTTGTACATTGAATCTAATATTCTAGTTACAAACCTTTCTTTCTGATATTCATTAATTACAATTACCTGCTCCCAATATTTAGCTACTTCAGGTAATCGAAAATAGCGACAAAGGTAACATAGGTTAAGAATATCTTTTTGAAAACAAGAACCGCCAAAGCCAATCGAACTCTTGAGGAATTTCGAACCAATTCTTGAGTCCGCACCAATTGCAGCAGCTACCTCGTCTACATTAGCTTCCGTTTCTTCGCATAAGGCAGAAATGGCATTTATGCTGGAAATGCGTTGAGCTAAGAATGCATTTGCAGTTAGTTTGGAAAGTTCAGATGACCAGAGATTAGTTGTTATGATACGATCTTTGCTCACCCATTTTGCATAGATTTCTGCGATTTTTCCGACGGCTACATTTCCTTCCGTTGAATCTTCTCCACCAATCAGGACTCTATCCGGACAGAGCAGGTCTTGCACGGCAGTTCCTTCAGCCAGGAATTCCGGATTAGATACTACTTGGTGATGCAAGCCTTTACTTGTAGATTTAAGGATGGATTGGACCATCTCGGCTGTCCGTACGGGCACAGTAGATTTTTCCACAATTATCTTGTTATCCTCTGAGATTTCAGAAATACGCCTTGCGCAAGACTCCACAAACCTAAGGTCAGCAGCCTGTCCTAATCCGGAGCCATATTCCTTGGTGGGAGTATTAACACTGATGAAAATAATTTCAGATTCTTTTATATTTTGATCTACTTCAGTCGAGAAAAATAGATTTTTACCTCTGGACTTCGCAACAAGAGCATCCAATCCTGGTTCGTAGATGGGGAGTTTCTCCGAATTCCATGCGTCAATTCTTTCTTGGTTGATATCAACAACGCAAACCTCGATGTTCGGGCATTTTTCAGCAATCATAGCCATGGTCGGCCCTCCAACATAACCTGCACCAATGCAACAAATTTTCATATCCAATAAATATCTGAATTCTTAGTTTGTTGCGATTAGATAATTGTTTAATTGTAGTGTCTTTATGGAGAACTTTTTTACAATTCCCTGGGCTCGTCTTTTGTTACTGTTGTTTATTGTGTATCTAATCATTGCGTCACTTACATTTTTCTTTGGCGACAGGTTACTGTTTCCAGTTCCACACAAAACTACATACAGCGAAGAAGAGGTGAGCTTTTTTATCTCAAATAATTCTGAAAGAGTGGCATGTATGCAATTTGGTAATCTTAAGGACCCAGAGAAAACTATAATTTTTAGTCATGGAAATGGAGAAGATTTGGGGAACTTAAAGTCCTTTTTGAAATTTTGGTCAACTGATAATATTGAACTGATTGCTTATGATTATCCAGGCTATGGGTTAAGTGAAGGAAAGCCTAGCGAACAAGGGTGCTATGATGCAATTGAATGTTTGTATAAAAAAGTGACTGGGGGAATGGGCAGGGATCCCGCATCCATCATTATATGGGGGCGTTCCCTTGGAACAGGCCCATCCCTGTATCTTTCATCCAAGTATGAAGTGGGGGGTATGATCCTGGAGACACCGTTTCTTTCTGCTTTTCGATCTGTCACCCAAATCCCACTTCTCCCATGGGATCGATTCCGGAATTTTGAGCAGACCCAAAATGTGAGATGTCCTTCTCTTGTTGTTCATGGAACTCTTGATGAAGTGGTTCCTTTTCGTCAAGGAGTACAAATTTACTCAGAATTGCCAGATCCTAAGAAATTTCTTGAAGTAAAAGGCGCTCAGCACAACAATATTATGGAAGTGGGTGGAGAAAGATATCGTGAATCAATCTTAAGCTTCATATTTTCTATTGGTAGTTGATTTATGGAATTTTCTAGAGTAATTTATATATTTAGGTGGACTTCATAAAAGGGATTTAATGCTTGGCTTAAATAAAAGAGAAAAGAAAGTCTTTGGAGTTTCTTTATTCCTCCATGCTTTTGGAGTATGTTTTCTTTTTATTCTAGGTCTTTTGCCAAGTTGCGAAGATGAACCAGAGCCTATCCATGTATTTGAACTAGCGATGGCCAGTGAACCTATTTTTCCAGCGGAACCAACTCCTGCCCCTTCTCCATCCGTTCCGCTATCTCCTGATAAACCCATTGAAGCAAAACCCAAACCGTTACCTCCTTCTCCCACCCCTCCCCAAGTGTCAACCATTCCTAAACCGCACTCTCCTGACCCTAAACCAAGACCAGTGGTTAAGCCTGTTGTTGAAAATAAGCCGAAACCTAAAGTTCAACCTAAACCGCCTTCCAAGCCAAGAGTTGTCTCACTGGCTGAATTTAGAAAGAATAATAAACTTACTCTCCCCAAGCCTCATTTGGCACCACCTGTGGTCAAGCCAGTTGTAAAAATTAATCCCAGTAATTTTAAACTCACTAGAATTCAGGTCACAGGCACACCCAACTCTTCTACCTCAACCGTGCCGAGCTCTGTCATCAATGCCTACTTGGCAGCAGTAAAAGCTAAGTTGGAGAGAGCTTGGGAGAAAGAGTTAAGTGCCTCAACTATCATTAGCGGTGGTGAAGCATGGTTGAGTTTTAAGATTACTTCAACTGGTCAACTGGTTGCCAAAAGAATTACAAAGTCTTCCGGTAACCGAGATCTTGATCGCCTTGTTTTAAGCTCTGTCAACTCATTGGGCAGTGTGGGGGCACCCCCCGGTGGGAAACTTGAGTCTGAATTACAGATTCCTTTCCGTTTGAATTAAGATTTTTTTGATGAAATTTGACTGGAAAAGACCGGTGGCTCCAATTTTACTAATTGTTGGGCTCTTTATATCTATCTCTCGGGACCCGGTAATTGGACTTGGACTTTTCTTAATCAGTTTTGCACTGGTCCTCGGTTTTTCCAGAAGTTCTTCCTGATCGGGCAACTAATCTTTCTTTTTCAGCTCTTTTTTCAGATTGATTAATTAATTGTTCTTGAACTGAGAAGGCAGGACGCCTTCTTTTAGGGGCAGGCAGATAACTCCCGTTTTTTCTTAGTTCACTGGCTAACTGGTTATCCTTCAGGAAGTCTTCCATTGTTTGAAGGATTTCATCCTCCATGGATTTTTCCTCAATTGGAAAGACCACCTCGATTCTCCTGAAAAAATTCCGGGGCATCCAATCAGGGCTTCCTGCATAGACAGCCTCTCCCTTCGGGGAATTTTTAAAATAATATACTCTGCTATGCTCCAGGAAGCGTCCGAGTAAGCTTCTTACCCGGATATTTTCACTGAGCCCTTTTACTCCGGGCACGAGTCCACAAATACCCCTTACTATAAGATCAACTTTTACTCCTGCCTGTGAAGCTCTGTAGAGAGATAGAATGATTTCTGGATCAATTAGACTATTTACTTTGATTATAATTCGGGAATCTTTGCCAGATCTTGCACTTTTTGTCTCATGATCTATTTTTTCTATCATTGAATCATGTAAATTGAATGGAGCTACAAGAAGTTTTTTAAAAACTGGTTTTCTTGTGTAGCCAGTCAAAGTGTTAAAGAGATTTGCCATATCAGAGGTGAATGCAGTCTTGGCAGTAAATAAACTGTAGTCCGTGTAAGTCTTAGCCGTGCTCGGGTTATAGTTTCCCGTTCCAAGATGAGCGTACCTTTTTAGTTTTTTCCCCTCTCTGCGTACTACAAGGCAACATTTACAATGGGTTTTAAGACCTGCTAGACCATACACAACATGGACGCCAACCTCTTCCATTTTCCTGGACCATTGCACATTCGCTTCTTCGTCAAAACGTGCTTTAAGCTCTACCATGGCAGTCACTTGCTTGCCATTTTTTGCTGCATCCATCAATGCCTCTATAATAGGGGAATCCCCACTTGTGCGATAAATCGTAAGTTTTATGGCAAATACTTCTGGGTCGATGGCAGCTTGTCGCAAAAAATCAACGATCGGCACAAAGGAATCATAGGGATGATGGAGGAGGAAGTCTGCCTTCGAAATTTGATTAAATAAGTTGCTTTTGAGGCAGAGTGCATTTGGAACAAATGCTTCAAAAGAGGAGAATTTTAGGTCATCACGATTAACTAAGTCAGGAAGCTTCATTAACCTGTATAAGTTAATGGGCCCCTTAATTTTTAAAACATCTCTTTCCGTTAAATTTAGCGATTTAAGTAGATAGTCTAAGACATTATCGTCAATCGAGTCATCAATCTCGAGTCTGACGGCAGCACCTCTTCTTCTATTATGCAACTCATCCTCGATGCTCAAAAGAAGATTTTCCACTTCCTCTTCATCAACATAAAGGTGACTGTTCCGCGTGATTCGAAAGGCCCACGCCCCTAAAACTTCATGACCCGGAAATAAGTCAGAAACAAAGTGCCTGACTACATCGCTAAGGAAAACAAAAGTTTCTCGCTTATTTTTAGAATCTTCAATTTT
>NHDJ01000058.1 GCA_002167265.1 Verrucomicrobia bacterium TMED56
ATTTCTGATTCAGGCGGAGTTGATTTCTAATCCTTAGGATAGTATTACTCGACTTTTCTGTATCCATTTCAGGTGGACCGTGAAATTTCTATCCCGTGCTTGTTTTAAAAATTCCAAGGTGCCTCCCAAGCGGATCATTAAATATAATTCTATTTTACCAAATGCCTTTATAGATTTTTTGGCTAAAGATATTGGGGAGATTTAGAACAAATAAAATACCTGTTCTCCACAAAATCACTTCAGCTTTAGTACAGGGCAAAAAAAGCAGGTCTATTCATAGTACTCCCTAATCTTTTTCCTTTTTCTTTTCTTCTTAAAAAAAGTAACTAATCGGAGAATCAAAAACAATGAAACAAGCCCAATAAATTCCCAGTTATCGGTAATCTTTTCGAAAATTAGATCTTCAAAAGAATTCATATTCAATCTGATTCAACATTCATTGCATTGTAATATACACTAGCTAAGGCAATTTATATCTTTTTCCATAAAGTAATTACTCGAAAAATCCTTTGCAAATTCAATTGTAGATACCTGTAAAAACCTCGAGTTTTGAAGTTATGATTTTCTTTCTGTTTGATTTTTCACTCCGACAATTATCGAATAACAACACGCGATTATTGGTAAAAGTAGAAGGTTGGATTGATTAAATAAAGGATCTTCCAAAAACCAAATCTCCCCCCTTAAGATAGTTGTGAAAGTGCCCCACAGGTACACACATGCAAATAGAATTCCAAGTACCTCTTTTCCAAAAGATAAGGTAGATATTGCCAACCCCAAGATTCCCAATGTTTGTAAGACCAAGGCTATGTCGTAATACCTTCCACCGATAAGTGCATTCTGGGATACTGCTTCTTCCTCCATTTCACTGGTGGAAATTTTTTCACTAGGAATTTCTTCCCCATTTACTTCAAGGTTTTCCACATTAGGAGCTTCGACCTCAAAAGGTTCGTTTTTGGTTTGCTCCACAGACTTTTGCTCGGCCTCAACGGCAAGATTCTCGTTTTGCTTATATGTTAAAGAAGTACCGAATACATCGAAGCCAAAAGCACAGATTGTGATGAAGAAGGACTTCCACGCACGGCATGCAATACATGGCAAACCGATTGCCAGGGGGTAGGTTAAAAGTGCCCAAAAGATCCAATGTGCAGAATCGCTTCTTAGAAATGGGTATGACCCGCCTCCCCATCCCCATGTTGCGAAAAGTGCAGAAGTTATTGCACCTAAAGCCAAAAAAACAAGTTTTGAGTTTATTCTCGTTTTGTTTGGATTGGGACGATTTTTCTTAGATTTTCCCCATTCATTATCCCCTTTTGCAGGAGTTCCAGATGTTAAACTAATTTTATCTGTAATTATATTTTCTTCTGCTGTATTCTGTTTGTCTAAAAGTTCCCCGGATAATTGAAAATTTTCTTTTTGGGGAGTAAGGTCGGTTTCCTTATTCTTTATAATGTGAACTAAATTCTCCTGTGTATCATTATCTTTTAAGACGCTTCCCAGAATGGCTCTTTGATAAAAGGAATCAAAGTCTAAAACTCTAACTGGCAATAAAATTTCATCACCTGGTCTTAAGGATTCAACCATACTATTTTCCTCCGGGACCAAAAGCAGGTTTACCTCGACTTTCTTGTCTTTTATTTTACCAGTTATCGTATACCCACTTTCATATACGGAGTCGAAAATGTTACCAAATGTTCGGACTGAGGAAGCGAAAAGAATTGTCAGGTTCATCACACAACCGCGAAATGGATCGATCATGGACTTTGCTTCGTAGGAAGGTCTTGGATTAGCCTTCAGGTCTTCTAATTGTAACAAAAGTTCTCTGTGATTCATGAAATTCATACTCCATTTACAAGGCAAAAAACTATGCAAGAAAAAGTTAAGATAAATCGATTAAAGATATTTTTTCTTTTCGGTTAAGCCGTGCGGTTAGATTTGATTTTATTATTAAAATTAAAAAAATTGTTATATTAAACTCAGAAAAACATAGACCTAAAATTAAGTCAAGCAGTAGAATTGACTAAAATAGAGCAAGAATAGTGGGGTATTATGATTGATCCAATCTAGAGAATTTCCAGGTAAAAGTTGGGGAACAGCCTTGGTTATTGTTGCCAAAGTTATTTGTCCCTTTCTACTCCAGAAAATTGATTCTTTTGTTGTAAGTCCATCAAGTTAGTTGAGTATTTCACTAGCTTTTAATTAAACTCATTTTTGTGTATGCAAATTCCTTGAACTCTTTTCTGAGCATTAAATAGCTAGCTTAAAATTAAGAATTCTTTGTCGAAAAAGGTTTAAAGCAGATTTATTGGTTTTTCAGAGGTATTTTTGGGGAAATCGAATTTTGCTGATTGAATACTTTTTCGATCGATGCCTTGCCATGAACTAATTTCAAAAATTAGTTCAATTACTCCACTCGTTGGAATGTTCAAGATCGGTAGATTCCAAATATCAGATGCTAAATCAGTAAGTCCCGGGTTGTGCCCGAAAATTATTACCTCACTAAACTGGTTGGGTATTCTTTTTATAAAATGAATTAATTCAGCACTGCTTGCATGATATAGCTCCGGGGTAAGTTGTATCTTGCAAGGGGAGAAATCCAGTACTTTGCAGATTGCTTTTGCAGTGAGCACGGTACGAGTTGCAGTGCTGGTATAGATAATATCTGGCAATGTGTTTCTTTGCTTGAGTCTATTTCCTGTATCAGGTGCATCCTTTTTACCGCGATGATTAAGAGGTCGGTCATGATCATCGAGTTCTATTTGCTTCCAACTCGATTTGGCATGGCGGATTAATAAAAGCTTTTTAGGCATTACTTTACAACTGGTTTGAATAAAATTGTGTACTGAGTGAGTGAATTGAAAGCAATTTTCGGCCGTTTTGATTTTGGCAAAAAATGCAGATTACAGTATAGAGCATTTATGTTTCCTCGAAGCAAATTGGCAGGCTCGGTAATTTTCACTTTATTGATATTTGCATGTACTGATTCAACTAAGGATGAGATTGGATCCAAATTAATGCGGGACAACAATAAAACTGACAGCAACGAGGTCACCTATTCCAACCATCAAAAGGGGGCGAACTCAAACCGAACTTTAGAACCCAAAGATTCTCTTGTCCCTAACCAAAATTCAATTTCTAAAGGGGAGCTTAATATAACTTCTTCATTGGTTTCCAAAAGTTATATTAAGAAGGAATTTTTTGAAGACGGATCCATTAAAGAAGAGATTGAATATTTGGACAATATTAAGGAGGGAATTCGGAGGAAGTGGCACGAAAATGGAAAATTGGCGAAACAAGGATCAATGAAAGAAGACCGTTGGCATGGAAAATACGAGGAATGGTATGAAGAGGGTGTTCCAAAAGTTTTGGGTCAGTATCTGGAGGGAAGGCAAGATGGGGAATGGTTGTTTTTCGACAGGGAGGGTACTGCATTGCCTAGTCTTTTTTTTGATAACGGACAAGAGATAACCCGGAAATTACCTAAGGTTTTATCCGATTGATCCCAATCATCTATATTTCGATTCCTTTTTTAAACCTTCGGGTTCTCAATTCAGTTCCGTTGCTGTCAAAATCAATGAACTGACCATTACCCATAATCACTTTTGACCGGTTGCACTCCCTTCCATCGATTAAAAAGACGCGTATCCATTCAAGCGTGCCCAAAAGGTTTTTTGAATGGGCTTCAAGCTGGCCATTTTCATAATACTCCTTCCATTCCCCATCCACTTCTCCGTCTCTCGTTTGTCCTACTACTTTAATCCTGCCGCTCCTGTGCCATACAAGAAACGGTCCTGACATAAAATCATCTTTCCAGTGTATCTGAGATTTTCTGTCTCCTTTTGAGTACCATTTTAGCCATGCCCCTTGCTTTTGTCCTTTGCTTAGGTAACCAAGTTCGTAAACAGTCCCATTTTCTTCTGTTTTGGCCCAACCAGTAAAGGGTTCATTATCTGCATCTACAAAAAGCATAATCATACCAAACATCCTTTTTCTATCTAGAGACTCAAGTGGGATGGCTTGTTTCTTTGCTTTTTCAAGGATGTGAGATTGAGTCAGGTCTGGAGTTCCGCATCCAAAACATAAAATGAACAGGGAAAAGGGCACCATTTGTCTGTTCATCGAAATTTTCAACTTATCAATCATGTAAACTAGCTAATCTCGTTGCCAGTTAAACTAAAGAAAAGTAATAACTCTAGCCATGATTTTTATAAAAGACATACATCTTGCTTTTGGGCATAAAAAGGTGTTTGTGGGGGTTTCTGAAACGATTGCTCCAAGAGACAGAATTGCTTTAGTGGGATCCAATGGATCGGGTAAGACAAGTTTGCTTAGGATGCTCATGGGTGAGGTAGAACCGAATGAGGGAGTGATCGAAAAACCTGACTATGCGACCGTGGGTTATTTACCACAGGATGGAGTTTCTGCCAAAGGGTGTTCGATGAGGGAGGAAGTATCCAAGGCATTTTCCGGGATGAAAGACTTGCAGGAAAAACTAGATGATGCTGAAGAAAGGTTGGGGGAGATGGACCCAGAAGCTGAGGAGTTTTATGACTTAATTGATATGATGGGGGCATGGGAAGAGCAGTTAGCAAGTTTTGAGCCCGAAAAGATGAATTCTAGGATTGAGAGAGTCATGACTGGAATGGGTTTTTCCATTCAAGATTTGGATCGGGATGTGGACGAGTTTTCAGGAGGTTGGCAGATGAGAATTGCCTTGGGCAAGTTATTGCTGCAAAGCCCGTCCTTGCTTATTTTGGATGAGCCCACCAATCACTTGGATGTAGTTTCACAAAATTGGTTGGAGCATTATTTAAAAAAATATCAAGGCTCTATACTGGTTATTTCGCATGATCGGGCTTTTTTAGAAGCAGTGACGGAGAGAACAATTGAGCTAAAGATGGGCAACTTGAACAGATACAAGGGGAATTACGGATTCTATCTTAAAGAGAGTTTCGCAAGAATTGAGCGACAAAGAAAAGCTCATGTTAATCAAAAGAAGGTAATTCAAAAAGAAAAAGAATTTATAAATCGTTTTCGATCAAATATTAAAAAAGCGGCTATGGTGCAGAGTAGGATNAAAGCACTGGAGAAAATGGAAATTATAAAACCAGAAGCAGAGGAGAAAAAAATATATTTTCGCTTTCCACCTTCCCCACCTGCTAGTCAGAAAGTAGTTGAATTAGAAGGATTATCTAAATCTTATGCAGACAATCTCGTATTTGATGGACTTGATTTGCGAATTGAGAAAGGTGATCGTATCGCTGTGGTTGGAGTTAATGGTGCCGGTAAATCAACATTGGCTAGAATTCTGGCTGGAGTGGAGCCTTTTCAAAAAGGTAACAGGGAGATAGGAGTTAATACAGTGGTCGGATATTTTGCTCAGCATCAGGCTGAAGAATTGAATCCGGAGAATGAGGTTTTGGCTGAAGTTGAGGAGGTTTGTGAGAATAATCCAGATGCAAATCCCAGGGCTGCACTTGGAGCACTGCTATTTAGTGGAAACGATGTTTTTAAAAAGACATCCGTACTTTCTGGTGGTGAACGGAATCGAGTGGCTCTTGCCAAATTACTAATGAAACCCTGCAATTTTTTGGTTATGGATGAGCCTACGAATCACTTGGATATTCGCAGTAAGGAGGTTCTTCAGGAGGCATTGAACTTGTTTGAGGGAACAGCCTTGATCGTTAGTCATGACCGTTCTTTTTTAGACGGAGTTGTAACAAAAGTATTGGAAATTTCAACAAATACAGCAAGAATGCTGACTTGTAATGTGACTGAATATATGGAACGACTTGAGGTAGAGGAAGGGTAGGGGGACGCTCCGAATTAATGGCCAAGTTGCATTTTTACTATTCTTCAATGAATGCAGGAAAATCAACTGCATTGCTTCAGGCAAATCATAATTATGGTGAACGGGGTATGCGTACCCTTTTGTTTACGGCTGGAATTGATGACCGTGCAGGATTTGGCGTTATCAGTTCGAGGATTGGAATTGAAATTCAAGCCATTGCATTTGATAAGTCTGATAAATTGTGTACAAGATTGAATGAAGAATTTAAAAATGGGCACATAGATTGTATCCTGGTTGATGAGGCGCAGTTTTTAAGCCGTCAGCAGGTTAAGGAGTTGGCAAGTATAGTTGATCAAAAAAACATCCCTGTTCTTGCTTACGGCTTAAGAACCGATTTTATGGGAGAATCTTTTGAAGGGAGTCAATATCTGCTGGCTTGGGCAGATGAAATTCGTGAAATTAAAGCGATCTGTCATTGTGGTAAAAAAGCTACTATGAATGCCAGAATCGGAGAATCTGGAGAAATTGAAAGAGCTGGGGAGCAAATTGAAATTGGTGGAAATGAGCGGTATGTTTCTCTTTGCAGGAAGTGTTTTTCAGAAGGAATTTCAGGAGAATAGGAGTAGTAAAAAGATAGTATTAGCTATTTTAGAAACTTTAATGCCAAAAATCCGCCGGCCATAAGAATTCCAAAGGTTAGGGCTAGTAGGTTAAAATGCTTATCAATTTTTTCCTTCANAGGTTCACCAAATCTGGCTAAGAGAAAAGCGACAAGGAAAAATCGGGCAGAACGACTAACNGCAGAGGCTAGGATAAATGGAAAGAGAGCCATTCCTAGAACTCCACTGGCAATTGTGAAAATTTTGTAAGGGACNGGAGAGAAGCCAGCAAGAAAAACCAGGGGCCAACCCCATTCTGCATACCATTCTTCAATGCGCTCAAATTTCTCTGGAGTGAATCCAGGGACATACTCATAGAAGGCACTGGAAAGTATATCCCAAGCGAAGGCACCGATCGCATATCCTGCAACCCCGCCAAGCACAGAGGCAATTGAGCATATCAAGGCAAATTGAAAGGCCTTTTTCATTTTGCCAAGGCATAATGGAATTAGCAGGACATCGGGCGGAATAGGAAAGAAGCTTGCTTCAGCNAAGGAGAGTAGAGCCAACCACAATGCCGATAGCCTACGCTCAGCCAAAGTCAGCGTCCACTGATAAGCAAGTCGCAGTGGGTTTTTGAATGTTGAGGTTTTGCTCATGAAAGATTTTGAGAGTAAACGGCAGGTTTCAAGGTGGCTAAGTAAGGAAGTTGGCGATAACGACCTGCATAGTCCAATCCATAGCCGACTACAAATTCATCTGGAATGCTAAAGCCGAACCAATCTGCGTGAAAGTCGACTTGCCGGCGATCTGGTTTATCTAAAAATACACAAGTTTTTATTGATGAAGGTTCTTTTGATACTACTTCCTCATAAACTCTACTCATAGTATTTCCTGTATCAAGAATGTCATCCACTAACAGCACATGCTTATTTTTAACCTCTGATTTTAGAGTGCCTAGAATGCGAGGNGCCGTTTCTGGGTTAGTGGAATCCCCGTAACTGCTAACGCGTAGGCAATCCANGCGCAGAGGTACGCTTAGGCTGCGAATGAGATCAGCAGTGAAAACAATCGCNCCATCCAATAGTGTGATGAGCAAAATCTCCTTTTTGCGGTGCGTATAAAAAGCATCAATTTCTTCAGCTATTTCAAGGTTACGTGCTTTAATTTGTTCAGCCGTAAAAAGGATGTGTTCAATATCTGATTTCATGGAATTTTCGAAATAAGTTGATGGATGCTCGATTGAGCTGCTGAAGCATAACCTCCACCAAAAAGATTGAAATGATTTAATTCGTGGTAAAGATTATAAAGNGTTTTTCTGTGCTTAAAACCAGGGTTTAGTGGAAATTCTTTTTCATAGGATTTGTAAAAGGATGGACTGAAGCCTCCAAACATATAAGTAAAGGCAATATCAGTTTCCCGGTCGCCGAAATAACTCGCAGGGTCAAAGACAAATGGGTTCCCCTCCAGGTCATAACTTGCGTTGCCTCCCCATAAGTCTCCGTGCAGAAGAGAGGGGAAAGGAGAGTAGCCATCAAAAAATAATTCTAAGTTAGAAAGCAGTTCATTGACTTTATCAAATTTATGGCCTTTGTGTGCCGCTAGCTCAAATTGATGAATCAGTCGTTGGTTCTTGTAGAATTCAACCCAATTTTCATTTTTTGGATTAGGTTGTGGTGTTGCTCCAATGCAATTGTCTTGCTCCCATCCAAAGTATGGATGCTTGATCTTATGAAGCTTGGCGAGTTGCCTACCCATTTCCTGACTTCCTTTATCGGAAGAATTTCCTTCTTCAATAAATTCCATCAGTAAGTAGGATTTATTTTTGGTTTTACCGCATGTAATACTCCGGGGTGCTCGAATAGTTTCAGTTTCTCCAATTTGCTTAAGAGCCAACGCTTCAGTGGCAAAAAACGGATAGAAATTCTCTTGATTTTGTTTACAAAAAAAAATGCGACCATCTACCCCAATTAACTTTTCGCTTTGATTGATACACCCGCCAGAAATGGATTTGCAATCTTGGATTTTGAATTTACGACCAGTGGCATTTTGAATTTCGATTTCCAAGTCTGCGTAAATGGAAGGAGGCATAATATTTAAAATGTTTATTTCAACCGGTTCTTGACTTCCTCAAGCAATTTTGAGCAACCGTTTTCAAGCAAGTCCAGAACCTTCTCAAATCCTGAAGGTCCACCGTAATAAGGATCAGGCACTTCTGTATCGTCTGAGCTGACAAAGTTGCAAAACGGCACAATCTTCTCGGCGGCTTTTGGGTTTGGAGCCAATTTGGACAATTCAGAGAAATTGAAATTGTCCATGGTGATGAGCATGTCTGCTCTATTGAAATCTTCAATACTAGCCATTCTGGCTGAGCCTGAGATTATTAAACCTCGAGATTTAGCAGAGCTTTGCATGCGAGAATCCGGAGGGTTACCTTGGTGGTTGGAAATGGTACCTGCAGAGTCGCATGAAATTTCTTGATCGAGATCATTTTCTTTAACCAACTTGCGGAAAGTTGCCTCCGCGGCAGGCGAACGACAAATGTTTCCCCAACATACAAATAAAATATGCATTTATTTTGAATGACAGGACGAATCTTGATTGACAACGGATAAATGCAAACAGTTGACTTTACTTTGATTAGTGTATCAAAAGGTTGGTTTGAAATCTAGAATTGTAATTTTTGGATGTGGATATGTGGGAGGGGAGCTGGCCCATTCCTGCTTGGAAAGAGGTTGGCAGGTAACTGCTCTTACCCGCAATAAAAATAAAGCAGATTCTTTGCTTAAATCCGGAGTTGAAACAGTTGTGGCAGATTTGCACAGCACTGACTGGCATAAAAAAATTTCTACGGAACAGGATTACTTAGTTAACTGTGTTGGAGCCGCTGAACCCAGCATAAACGGCTACATTAATTCTTATCGTATGGGAATGAAATCTATTTTGAAGTGGACTGAACAAGCTAATTCTTCTTTTGATGCATTACTTTTTACAAGCAGTACTTCTGTATACCCGCAAACTGACGGATCTTTTGTTTCTGAAGAATCAAATCATATGGGTATATCCGAACGGGGAAAGGTTTTACTGGATGCGGAAGATCTTTGCAGAAAAGCATCTGTTGCAAGGTTTAAAAGGAGATTTGTCTTAAGGTTCGCAGGTTTGTATGGGCCCGGGCGTCATTTATTGATTAATCAAATTATGGCGGGAAAAAAAATTAGGGGTAGTGGTAAAAGAATTCTGAATCTTCTACATCAAAAGGATGCAGTCGATGCCATTTTAGCTTGTTTGGATTCGGATAATCCTGAGATATCGGGAACTTACAACGTTGCTGATGACCGTCATGCAAGTCGAGCCGAGATTGTAGAATGGGTTGCCAAAAGGTTGGACTTGAAAAACCCCGGGTTTGTCGAGATTGAACAGCCCGGTCACCCTGATAGAAGAGTTGTAAGTGAAAACATTCGAGAGATCTTCAATTGGAAGCCAAAATTCCCTGGTTTTGAAGTTGGTTATGAAGATTTACTTGCCACGCTTTGATTGATTTCGTTCTATGTGAATTATGGTAGGCGTAGGAAAATTACTCAAACAAGCCCAGAAAATGCAGCAGAAGATGGAGGAAGCTCAGGCTTCCTTGTCAGAGGAGATTCTTGATGTTTCTGGTGGAGGTGGTGCAGTGTCCATTAAAATTAGTGGACTCGGTGAGTTCAAAGATTTAAAATTAGACCCTGAGTTTCTTAAGGAGGACCCGGAATTCGTATCTGAAGCCATTTTGCAGGCAATTGTTGATGCTTCCGAAAAAGCAAAAAAAAGAAATGATGATGCGATGAACGGTTTGACCGGAGGTATGCAGATGCCTGGGTTGTTATAACCTGAATTTTGCTGATTTCTTGAACGAACCATATGAAAGTCTTGTGCAGAGCCTAAAAGCTTTGCCTGGATTAGGTTACAGATCTGCAGAGAAAATTGCTTTGCATCTGATCGTTGAGAAACCTCACCGTGCAGACGATTTGATTTCGCGAATAAGTCAAGCCAAGGAAAACTTGGGGGCATGTGAGATTTGTGGCAACTTGACAGAGTTTTCTAAATGTAAAATTTGTATATCTGATCAGCGAGAGTCTGAAAGGATTTGTGTTGTGGAAACCGTCACTGATCTTTTCGCAATGGAAAAAGCCGGAGTGTTTCGAGGAAGATACCATGTTCTGATGGGTAAGCTTTCACCCGTGCGTGGAATTGGTCCGGATCAACTTAATTTGAAAGGACTAATAAACAGATTATCCAATGGAGAGATCAAAGAAGTTATTCTAGCCTTGGGAAATGATCTTGAGGGGGAAGCAACTTGTCATTTTTTAAACAATGAAATTCTAAATGACCCCAATTTAGAGGTTTCAAGAATAGGATTTGGTTTACCTAGTGGTGGGGGAATTACCTATGCGGACGAGAATACTCTTTTCAATGCATTGCAGGGTCGAAAAAAAATCGATCTTTAAAAAAATTAAATATCAAAATTAACCCAACTTAGATTGGAGTAGTCATAAAATCTGATTGATGAATGATTAGAGTCATCCCAATAAATCCAGTTTTTTGAATTTTCTGACCATATGTAAAAATCGGTAAAAGTTTCTTGAGCAACCCAGACCCATCCAAGTTGTTCATTCCAAAACCAAATACTGTTTTGATTTTCAATAATAGGGTAAATCCAACCGAATGTTAGATGATAGGTCCACCCACCCTGATTGTGGAAAAAGGTACCAAACCAAGTAGATGTGTACCAATTTTCTGCAATTTTAACAGAATCATTCAAGCTATCAGATAGAGACAGTATGGAAAATAAAGCAGAGACATTTCTATCCGCAGTCATTTGTACTGTGGTATAACGAGAATTTATATCTGCAATGCCTGTGCCTTCCCATTTTTCAAATTGATAACCGTTTGCAGGATTTGCAGAAATACTCGCATTGTATCCGTAATAGTAATTGCCTCCTGAAGAAACAGTGCCTCCACCCAAAGTTTCTATCTGTAAAGAATAAATGCTTCGGGAAAATTGAGCCGTTAAATTTGTATCCTGAGATAATTGAATAGAGGTAATTGAAGAGTATGGATCCAAAGGTGCATATGTTCCATTCCATTTCTCAAAAGCATATCCTGAGCTTGGAGTGGCATTTATTTGAACAGAAGATCCGTGATTATAGACCCCACCTCCATGGACTGCACCTCCTTCAGAAAAAGCTAGTGTGAGTGTTCTTTTTAGAATGGTGAAGTTTGGTACTACAGTACGGTTTTGAGTCATTGAAACTGAAGTGGAAGATGAAAGAGGATCAAGTATGCCATCTCCAATCCAGTTGGTAAAAGAATACCCATTTTCCGGAAAAGCAGTGATATTTACATCTGTACTATATTCGAAATTACCGCCTGTAGAAGTCGTTCCGCCAGTGGAGGAATTCATTTCAAGAGTGTAGGATTTTATTTGAAAATTAGCAGTGATGGTAAGATCGCTTGCTATATTAAGAGTTGTGCTCGAAGAATTTACATCAATTATTCCACCTCCATTCCAAGATAAGAATTCATAACCGGTCGCTGGATTTGCAGAGATATTCGCAGTCGTATTTAAAGGGTAAGATGATGCATCTTGAGTTGTGGTTCCTGCATTTGTAGGATTTGAAAGTATGCTTAAAACATAATGGTTTTCTGTTGTTAATGCAAAATTCGCGGTTATTGATTTGTTTGAATCTATCAAAATGCTAAGGGATGGGGAGGTTGAATTCCCGGCAATATCTCCAGTCCAATTCAAAAAAGAATATCCAGTTTCAGGAACCGCAGAAATTACCACTTCTTGTCCATGTGAATAGTTTCCTTCGCCATTAACGGATCCACCAACAGAACTATTTGCGTACAAATGGTAGTAGTTTATTGAAAACAAAGCTGAGACAGATTGGTTTTGATTCATTTCAACGGTGGTCGATGGAGAAAAAGAAGAAGTAATTCCGTCGCCGTTCCACTTAACAAATGAAAAGCCTTCGTTTGGAATTGCAGTGATATTCGCATGCTCACCATGAGTGAAATTTCCGTCTTCAGAAACGGTGCCCCCTTCACCAGCATACAGGGTCAGTTGATATCTATTCTGTGAGAATATCGCACTTACATTTCGGTCCGCAATCATTTCCACAGTGGTGGAAGAAGCTGATGAGTCTGCAACTCCATTGCCGATCCACTCAGTAAAAGTATACCCTTCACTTGGATTTGCCTGTATTGAAGATAGCGATCCATAATTAAATGTCCCTGAACCAGTGACTGATCCACCAACACCAGCGTTTAAGATAAGGGAATGCTCTGCCAAACCAAAGTTTGCTGTTAGGGAAAGGTTTGAGTCAATGATAAGGCTTAGCGGGTTTACTGAGCCAGACGAGTCTCCTGACCAATAATTAAAACTGTAACCAGGAGTTGTTGCAGACGCCAAAATGTCTACGATTTGTCCATACTGATAATTACCAGAGCCCGTGACTTGTCCGATTCCACTTGGCGAAGTCCCAGTCGAAACCGAAAAAGTTTGCGGAGTAAAATTTGCAGTCACCGTACTGGATTGTGTCATGAGTATCGTAGTGTTTTGGGATGTTGAATCGGTAATTCCAACGCCTGACCAACCGCTAAATAAGTATCCAGTTGTTGGTGTCGCAGTTATGGAAGCCTGGGTTCCATGATCATAGGTTCCTGAACCAGATACAATTCCTCCAACTCCAGCATCAATTGTTAAGATATACGAGTTTAAGCTAAAATTTGCAGTTAAGCTGAGATTTGAATTTACAGTTAAGCTCAGTGGATTACTAGCCCCCGTGCCTGCCCCCGTCCAAGAAACAAAGGTATATCCTTGAGTAGTTGAGGCCGCGGAAACTGATGCAACCGCACCCTGGTTATAAATTCCTCCTCCTGAAATCGAACCAGATCCTAAAGGAGAAACTGATGTTTCGAGCAAGTAGGAAGGCCATGCTCCATCCCGTCTTGAATTTCTTTGAAACATTGGCCAATCGGAAGTGGCAGGGCTTTGATTAACATCTAAACAGTAAATGTGGTTATCATAGCAACCGTAATAAATCTTACCGTCCTCGCTCAAAGCAAGAGAAGAATCAACGATTCCACCAATGCCAAAAGGGCAATTTGTATCATTAGTATCCCATGCTAGGCTTCCATTGGCATCATATGCAAAAAGATGATTTTCTCCTCCACCCGTGTATCCGATCACATAGGTCCTTCCATTTTGATCAACTACTGGACTGCTGTAAAAAACATCACCTACAAATGCGTCCCAATTAAGACCACCTGACAAGCTTGATAAAGAGCGCATGTATCCGTCTCTAGATACAAAAAATATTTCATCATTTATGCCAATTACAGGAGATGCATCTACCCTGTCACCTGTTAGGAATTTCCAGTTAAGGGAAGCATTCGAATCATTGTCACTTAACGAGTAGCAATATCCATTACCTGAACCAAAATAAATATTTCCCGCAAGGTCGAGTGCTGCAGAAGATAGAATTGATTTATTTGTATCAGAGACTGTATCGACTTCATAAGTCCACTTAGTGGTTCCGTCCGGATTGACCGCGTGAAAAGTTCCATTTTCGTCTCCAAAATAAATCGTTCCATCTTGTCCCAAGGCAGCGGATGAAGTAACAGGTTGACCAGCAAAATACTCCCAGGCAACCGAACCGTTGTTTTCAAATGCATATAAAATTGAGTCTTTTGAGCCAACATAAATTCTCCCATCTGCACCAATTGCTGGACTGGCAATAACATAACTATTGGTTTCATATTCCCATAATTTGGAACCGTTACTCTCGTACAAAGCATAGAGTTTATTGTCCCAAGAACCTACATAAATTATTCCGTTTGCTGAAATTGCAGGAGTTGAATCAATCCAATTGCCTGCCGTAAAAGTCCACTTTGCTGTACCATCTGAATTATAAGCATGAAGTTTGTTATCATTGGAACCTATATAAACAGAGCCATCTTGACCCACGGCAGGAGATGAAAAAATTACGCCCCCAGTACTAGCGTTCCACTCCATGCTGGCATTTGTGAATGAGTTGGCAGAGAGATTTTGAGATAGAGTGTAAACTTGATCACCTCCATTTCCACTACTTCCTCCAGTAGCGATTCCTGAAGCATAGAATGTAACTGTACCTTCATCTGCAGAAGGGGCGGTCCATTGAAAATTCCAAATCCCACTTGAAGAAGTTCCACGATGTTCTAGTGCATTGCTTTGAATCCCCAAATCAGCCGAAGCTGAGGACAGGTTACCACTCACGCTTCCATTTGCTTTAGGAATAAGTTGAAAACCATAACCGTTCGTTTGTGTTCCAGAAACTGTGATCGATAAGTCATATGTTTGACCGGGAGTGTAATTCGATGGAAGTCCTGAAAGGTTTATTCCTCCGTCACCGGAATTGACAGAACTTCCCGAGTGACATGAGGAACAATTTAATGTCTCTCCATGGTACCCATCAGGGGGATTACTTGAATTTGCCGACAAGATTTGCATCCACGCAAAAGATATTGCAGATGATATAGTCCAGAATCGCACTATTTAAATTAGCGCAATTACATAAAATCTTTCAACAATAATGGTCAATTATCTTGTATCTTGCGGAAGTTCTAATTCGAGTTTGAATTCTGATCCTTTGGCGTCACTTCTCAAAAGTTCAAAATTTGCCCCTATGCTTAATGCGAGTTGTTGTGCAATAGCCAAACCGAGTCCTGTACCTCCTTTTTTTCTGCTTTTTTTGGGCTGAAATAAAGATTCTCTCTCTGATTCCGGAATACCGCCACTTGTGTCGGAGACATGAATTGAAAGACATTCTTCAAGTTTTTGACTTGCTAAAGAGACTTTAGTAGTAGGGTCTGCTTGAAATGCATTTTCAACCAATGTCACAAGTATCGGAATTAGAAGAGCTGTCTGTAAATTGTCAAGAGACTCGTCCAATCCTTGATTCTCTGTAATTATGGCTTTGCCTTGTGTCGAAATCTTGGATGTTCGCTCAAGGACGACTTCAAAGATTTCACGAACTGTCATCGTGTAAGATTTTTTTTGGTCTTCAATTTCTTGAAGNGAATGTAACGAATGCGAAACTAATTCGCGAATCTGGTTATTTACAGAATAAAGTTCGTTTGGATCGATTGCTTTTTTTAGTTCAGCTTCTTTTGCAATCATTTGAAGACGAGTAAGGGGGGTCTTAAGGGAATGCATTAGGTGCCCGGTCAGGGCGCCAAGGCTAACGGTTTTATAAACCTGAGCCAATTTTTGATTCGTTTTAACTAGTAGCTGATTTTTTGATTCAAGTTGATTTTCACGATGCTGAATTCGAGCACTCATGAATCTAAATATTACAAACAGCAAAATTGTTCCGATTAGTATAATAAGAAAACCCTGTTCCAAAACTTGACCATTTATGCTCTTCCATTCTTCCAAAATGTAGTCCTCTTCAAGTTGGACTTCCAAAATGCAATTCATCTCCAAAAATTCGATTCTGAAAAACATGGAGAAATATTTGGTGGGGAGGTGATTATATTGAGGAATTGTTAGATTTTCAGTTTTGGCAAAGTTTTTTGCTTCTTTGNTTNCTTGCCCTCCAGTAGAAAGAAGAATGCTGGTTCCGTTAGACTCATAAGCAAAGACTTGAATGACTTTAGGGATAGTAATTGCTTCAATCACTACCTCCTCCAACAAGTCCTCCCGGTTAGATGTAATTTCAGGCAATCCCAAGTCAAAAAAAGTAAGATCCCTCTCAAGGAGTTTAAATTCAACTTCTTCTGCAATTCGGGAGAGTTCTGAGTCCAGCATGTCATGCTCAGATTTTATAATTTGGGTGTGAAATTCTCTTATGGAATGGAGTAGTAAAGCCGTTGTCATCAGCAGGAGCAGGATTANACAAAGTCCGAAACCAATCCATTCTTTTCTCTTGTATCTCACTTTAAAGTTCCCAGCTTATTCCTGCGGACCAAGAGTTAGTGTAGTATTCATAATCTCTTAAATTTGAAAAATCTTCCTCCCTTGACCATTTAAAGTATGCATCTAATTTGTCGCCCAATGGACGTTGAAATAATGCACTGCAAGTAAAACTTTCTCGTTCGAATCTTTCCCCTGAAACTAACCTTCTTAAGTCATAAGTAGTTTTTGCACCACCTATTTCGAGGTCAAGATTGTATGGGTCTAAGTCAAAGTTATGTTCCAGTTTCATCCCAACTTTATCATAGTCGTAATATCCGCCAGCATTGTCTTTAAGACAGGACCAAAAAAACTTAGCTTTTGAATATGAAACTATTATATTTTCAAAATCTTTTTCCAGTTCGATCGATATCATCACTTTTCTAGTTTCTAGTGAGTCATTCGACATAAGACTTCCATCCCAATTGCGTTTGGGTCTTTCCTTATATTCCTTGTTAATTATTTCGCTTTCCAATTTCCAATCCACAACATTTGGGGAACCCTTAATAGAGAAGGTGACTCCTTGTTCCTTATTATCATCTGTAACTTCTTTGAAGTTTTCTTGTCCTTTTGCCAGTTCGATGGTTGCGGTCAATAATTCTGAAAATCTTTGAGACAGATAGGGAATGCATTCAGACTTGTGAGAACGAATTTGCATAGAGTAGGGAAGGCCTAAATCAGAAAAATCAAATCCNTGGTCGTAGTAAGTGTGTCGTAATCTAATACCATATGTCTGTGATGAATTTTCTGGAGTATACGCGTGCTCGAATTGTCCAAGAAGAATCAAAGTGCTTTCGTGCTCGGGCAATTCTTCAAATAGTTTTCCTTCCCCAAAGAGATAAGCATATGTGAATTGCTCTGGATTTCCGTCCCTTAGGAAAAAAGCTTCGAGAGAAGAATCANNATANGCTGCGTCTTCACGGATAAAAGGNCCGTATAAAGGGTTATCTGAGTAGCCAATTCCATTTTTCCCCGAATACGATGGAATCCATGTCTGGTTGGGTTTGATCTCCTCTTTTATTTGGGGNGNAAATCCTTCTCCAAATATCATTTCCCTGAGCTCTTCATCAGTTAGGGATTGATTGTTGTCTTGTCCAAATAGACAAGCAGAAAGAAGACAGAAAATGAGTATTGGAATAACCTTAATCAATATAAAGTAAGAGATATCTACCCTCTTTAACAAACAGAAAAGGCGGGATGATTAAGTCGTCATCCCGCCTTGATAATAAAGATTTACTATTGCAACGAATTAGAGGTCAGAAGTACGAGTCGCGTCTGTTTCAACAAGGGCTCTTATCTCTTCCTTAACTTCCTTTGCTTGAGCCTTGATATTATCATGCTTTTCTTTGTTAGCTTCCTTAAATGCCGTGATCATTTCCTTCTTCTCATCCTGAGAGGCATCCTTCAGGTTCTTATGAAGTTCTTTTTGTGCCTCGTGCATTTCTTTTCGTTTGGCATGAAGAGCATCCACCTTGACTTTAAGATCATCTGTGAGTTCAGGTCTCTCGGGTTTTTCAGGTCGGTTGGCTTCAAGGTTGGTACGAATCGATGAGTGTGCTTCCTTGATTGCTTCAAACCTGTCTTTGTTGCTTTCCTTGAAGGCTTCCACGGTGGATTTTATTTCTTCTTTGGTCGCATCTTTGCCGAGTTCTGCCACTTGGGCTTTGATTTCAGAATGTATTGCTTTTTCCAATTCCTTGACGGCATCAATTTGACTTTTAACCTCTTCTGAAATTTCTGGCTTTTGAGGTCGTCGAGGAAGTTTACGTTCTCCAGTTTTTGCCATTTCCTCGCGTAAAGCATCTAATTTTTTTCGGGCTTCTTCTTTCGAGATTTTGCCGTCCTTTACTGCCTTCAGTGTTTCACTTTCAATGAGTCGAGGATTTTTTCTTTCATCATCCGTGAGAATTTCAGATTCTCTTTTTTCTACATCACGCTGGATATTGCTTTTAATCCAACTAGCAAGAGTTGAACTTCCCTTTCCAAACTTGCCGGGTAAATCAACGATATCTTTCGTCTGAAAAAGAGGAGGTTTACCCCAATGAAGGGGAAATTTTGGTTTAGGTTTTTCACCCTTCGAAAACTCGCCATCAGGTTTGCTGTTAGGAGGGCTTTGAGAAAACACAGATGATGTTCCAAAAATTAATAAAATGGTTAGTAATAATGTTTTTTTCATAAATAGTAAGAAATTTAGGATTTAGATTTGAATTCTTATTTGCATTTTAAGTGCCATTTAATTTAATTTACCTAAGTTGCTGATATAGAGTGCTATTTGGAAATGCAGAATCTTTGAGCTTATTTACATTAATTAAATGTGGGTAATATTTCCAAATAAATTTGATTTATTTTGGAAATAATCCCCGTTTAAAACTAATTCTGTTTTTTTAATCGATATCGAATATAATCTCTGGGAACACCTAACATTCGAGCTGCTTCTGATATATTTCCATTAGATTGCCGAATGGCCATGTTGATCAGTCTTAACATTTCCTTTTCAAGTTCAAATCCTTCTTCGGGGAAGTGAAAGGATGAATTTAGCCAATCTTTCGAATTCAAACTGGTTGCTTCATTTCTGTTGAAATTAAATGTTAGTAATTCATTGCGTTCGTGCATGACGATTGCACGTTCTAGTTCGTGTAAAAGTTCACGGGTATTTCCTGGCCATGTATACTGCAAAAGAGCAGCTTTCGAAGATGGGTCAATTTTAGGAAGTGGTAACGTGTATTTTTGGGCCAAAGAAATGAGTAAATGATTTGCAAGTTCAAATATGTCTTTACCTCTTGAAGCAAGGGGTGGAATTTTGATTCTTAATAAATCGAGACGCTGGAAAAGGTCTTCTCGAAAAGCACCTTGCTCAATCAAATTTGATAATTCTTGATTGGCCGCGGCGATAATTCGCACATTTACTTCGATTTCATTTGAGCTTCCGACTCTTCGAATAAGCCCATTTTCGATAGCTAGGAGGAGTTTGGCTTGAGCCTCAAGAGATAGGCTGGCGATTTCATCAAGGAATAGAGTCCCCATGTCTGCCGCTTCAAATAATCCTATGCGGGCAGCATTAGCATCGGTGAAAGCACCTTTTTCATGTCCGAATAATTCTGATTCCACAAGATTACTTGGAATGGCAGAACAATTGATGGCAATAAAAGGGGCGGCTTCCCTCGGTCCATGGTCATGTACCCACCTAGCATAGGTTGATTTCCCAGAGCCAGTTGGTCCGTCAATGAGTAAGGGCGGTAGGTTGACTTGAAGGCGGTGGTCGACCTCAGTGATCTTTGTTAATTGTTTGAAGTCTTCGAAAAAAATGCCTTCGAAGAAGAGATTGGAGGATTTCTGCTTTCTTTGTTCTGTCCCATGTTGAATGAGTCTTTGATTTTTTCTGGCTTTGTCAGATTTGAGAAAAAGCAAGGGAATCTCATCAATATCAAATGGTTTACTCAAATAGTCTGATGCTCCAAGTTTGATTGCTTCAACCGCGGAACTGATTCCTCCTTCACCAGTCATTAGGATAACAATCGTGTTGGATGGAATGTAACTTTCTCTTAATAAGTCCAAACTTTCACCATCAGGCAAATTAAGGTCTAATAACGCGAAGTCAAAGCTTAGAGATTCCAATGAGTTTTTTGCCTCTTTTATAGTTTTACAAGCATTAACATCGGCTTCAAGGCTTTCAAGTTTTGCAACCAAACGTCTATTGAGAAGTATGTCATCCTCCAATAAAAGCAGTTCTTTGCCTCTGAGAATTGAGTCAGATTCGTTCATTTGATTTTATTTACGAGAAGTAAAGGAGTCCTCGACTAAAAGAAAAGACTTTGCAAATCATTTTTTTTTTTTCATTGTGGAGTCGTGGTACGGGGCATTCGGATAATCTTTACATGTGTATTCTGGAACTCGGTTTCTTGGGCAAGTTTGTCTGACTTGACCGAAAAACCCGATTGGAGCAGGTTGGATAAGTTTCAGGANACAATGACCTCAGAAGAGTTTTTGCTTCTTTTAAAGAAGGTATACTGCCCACGACAACAATGGTGGCAACCGTGGTTTAAGTTAAATAATAACGAGGTTAGCATTCGCACCAATTCTGAAAGCGGAGACTGGTACAATATGCGTTTTTCAAATGTAGATAGAAATCAATCAGTAGTGAAAGATTTGGACACGATCACAGATTTTAAAATTGTCTTAGACCCTGGTCACATAGGTGGCAGGTTTTCAAAAATGGAAGGACGCCATTTTCAATTTGGGGAGGANCCACCGGTAAAAGAAGGTGACCTTGCTTACCTTGTCGCAAAAAGACTGAAACCTCTTTTGGAGAAACGGGGAGCAAAAGTTTTTTTGACTAGAAAAAAGGGAGAACCTCTCACAACTTTTAGTGTCTCAGATTTTAAGGAAGATGCACAGAAATGGGCTTCTACGATTCCTTGGTCNAATGANCTAAACAAAACTGAAATAGATAAGAAAATTCTTAGCCGCCAAGAATTGTATTTTTATAGATACAGTGAGATACGTGCCCGTAAAAAATTTATTAACAGAATTAGACCGGATTTAGTAATATGTCTTCATTTAAATGCCGCTCCCTGGGCGGATGCTGAAAACCCCAAACTTGTAGAAAGAAATGATTACCATATTTTAATTAATGGATGTTATATGGGAGGAGAATTAGCGGATGAAAATCAGCGTTTTGAAATGATTTGGCGTTTATTTAACAGATGGAACGGGATTGAAAAATTACTCGCGGATAAAATTGCCCTAGCCTTTGCTGAACAAACGAAACTACCCGCATTTATTTACAAGGGACCAAACGCCCTAAAAGTGGGAGAAGTAGAAGGGGTTTGGGCTAGAAATTTATTAGCAAACAGAATTTACCAATGCCCAGTCGTTTTTTTAGAACCTTATGTGGCAAATTCTAAAGAGGTTTATCAAAGAATCCAACTTGGATTGTATGAGGACAAAAGATTATTAAATGATGTTCTTCTTAAAAGTCTTATTTCTGAATATGCGGATGCAGTGATATTGGGAATTGATGATGCTCTTGGTTGGTAAACTAGGATTTTAATTACCTAGACTGCCCACTACCATTTTCTTAGTTGCTTCAATATTTTGATCAACGGCACTTTTGGGACCAGTCATCTTTATGAAAACGGCTCCCTCTTCACCTTCGATGATGACAGCAAGTAAACCGTAGCCAGGTTTTGGAGTCTTGGGTCCGAATGGACGACCACTTAAGAAAGTGCCATGAGCTTGGGCATAGGTAACTTTAGTTTTACCAACGGTTACTGTTCGAACATCTTTTCCCATTGGTTTTTCGAATTGTTTCATCCAGCGATCAACATTGGCTTGAATCCCCCCCGTATTTCCAGATCCGAAATAATAGAAAACAACTTCTGCTTTTTTACCGGACGGACTGCTCGCAGCGAACTGTGCGGCACGCATGTTGGAGGAAGGCTTCGATGATTCCCAGTTTTCAGGGGAATTAAAATTAATTCCTGCAACAGTGAATTTTTCTGCAAAGGCAAAGGGGTTAGCAAACAAAAGAAAAAGTGAAAAGTAATAGAAATATTTCATGCTTTTATAAATTGTGTTAGTGGTCATTTAAGTCAACGGGTAAAGGGTCATTTAATTTTTAGACTTTAGGTGGATGAGTCGTGAGTTGGTTCTGAAAAATAGGCCCCGTTTCGAAAATGCAGGAGTGTTATGGACTATTTCATTCAGTTGAGAAACCCCCAGGGTTATTAGCTTTTTTTTATTTAGATTAAATGCAAAAACATTTCCATCTCGAGAAATGGCAAAAACAATATCCCCGCATGCGACCGGTGAAGCGAAGAAATTACCATTGATACGTTCTCTCCATAGANCTTTCCCNGTTTCTAGATCAATTCCGCTGGCAATACCACTGTCAGACAAAAGAAAAATAATCCCATTAATTACGATGGANGTTGGAACATAAGGTGCGTTCTTGGTAATTTTATATTTCACTGAAACCTTTTCACTTTCATCAAGAGGAGGTTGTACAACCAAGAATCTGCTACCTCTTCCTCCAGATCCGCAAGAGGCAAAAAAATAGCCTGAACTGAAATATGGAGACGATACACTTCTTAAGTCCAAGCTGTTTGATCCTGTTTCCCAGGCGATTTCTCCGTTTAGCGTATTAACTGCATAGCAACCATGTGATTTGGAGTTCGAAACAACATAAGTTTTTCCATCGGGGGATTCATAAATTANTGGGGTAGAAGATGAGGGTTTGGAAGCAATTCTCTCGAGCTTCCATAGAGTTTTACCATTTTTACGATTCAAGGCGAACAAGGCCGATTCTCCTTCATGATCATGGGTTACGAAAACCTGCTGTTTATGAACAATGGGTGAGAAACCATTGCCGTGTTGGGTTAGATAAGCTCCAAAACTTCTTTCCCAGATCAAATTACCTTGATGATCGAAGCAACGCAGTTCATTGGATCTTTTAGTGGTCCAAGATACAAAAAGAAAATCTTCATCAACAGCGGGTGTTGATGAAGCGTAACTATTAAATTTATGGTATTGATATGGTGCAGAAAGATATTCTTCTTGCCATAGTTTCCTTCCAGTTTTGGCATCAAATGCCAGAATAAATTGAACAGCATCGTTTGGAGATGCACAGGTTGTGAAAATTTTGTCTCCCCAAAGTACCGGGGAGGAATGACCAACTCCGGGAAGGGTGACCGCCCAAGTGTAATCACGCTTTTGCCATTTGGTCGGTAAGTTGAGTTTTGGGAAGATGCCTTCTCCGTTTACCCCTCGAAAACGATTCCAATTTTGAGACCAGGCGGATCNTCCGATCTAGATAAAAACGCCAATCAAAATTAGGTTTAGCTTCATTATGTTGGTTTGCGAAATATCATGAAATGTTGTTGAGGCAGCATCTTGAGGGTCTTTTCCCATTTGAATCCTGCAACTTTCATTTCTTTTTTCGCTTGTTTCTCGGTCATTTTGTGTAGCAATTTTATTGGTACATTTGGATCTTCAAGCCGATATTCAATCAAAACCAACTTACCCCCAGGTTTGAGAGATTCAAGGATTGAAGTGGCCATCTCCAAAGGATGAGAAAACTCGTGATAAGCATCTACGATCAATGCTGCATCGATACTGTTGGGAGNTAATTTAGTTTGTGAGATTGTGCTTTGAACGGGTTCTATGTTGGTGACATTCTGTTGTGCCATTTTGGAACGCACAATTCCTATCATTTGAGGGGAGATGTCCACTGCATAGACTTTTCCCTGAGGAACAAGCTTGGCCATTCTAAAGCTGAAGTATCCAGAACCTGATCCAATATCAGCGACTTTATCATCAGGATTGAGATCAAGACCTTTAATGAGCAAATCGGTTCTTTCTTCCTGTTCACGTTTGGGTCTCTCCAACCAAGATGCACCTAAGTGTCCCATGACCTTGGAAATTTCCCGTCCCATGTAAAATTTTCCAATCCCGTCACGGGTTGCTTTGCCCAAAACATAGGTTTCATTGGAATCTGAAGCACTGACTGGACAATTCAAGGGTAGCAAAATGAAAATAAAGACAGGCATGGTAATATAATGCCATAGACTTAAAATATTCATTCATCTTTCTTTTCCGAAAATCGTTTTGTGGCAAATCAATATTGAATACAAATTGAACAAGCGATAGAAAGATAAATTAGAAATGAAAGTTATTAGAGCAAAGAGTGCTGGCTTCTGTTGGGGAGTTGAGCGTGCTATACAAGTAGCTAGAGAAGAGTCTGATGGTGGTAAACGGACTGTTTTTACGGATGGACCTTTAATTCATAACAGTCAAATGATGGACGCTCTTGGGCAGGAAGACATCCGTGAGGTCGGTGATTATAAAAGCAGCAAAGATCTTCAACTAGAAGAGTCCAGTGAGAAATCGTCCGTTGTAGTGGTTCGGGCACATGGAATATCACCACAGCGTAGAAATTACCTGAAAAGCTTGGGTTTACCATTTCGTGATGGCACTTGTCCGGATGTTGGCATTATTGCGGGTAAAGTTAAGTCACATGCGGAGAAAGGATTTTTCGTCGTAATTTTTGGAGATCCAGAGCACCCTGAAGTTATTGGATTGTTGGGTTATGCAAAGGGTCGGGCTTATGTAATTAGTTCTGTGCAGGATCTTAATCAACTTCCAGATCTTGGCGAAAAAGTGGCTATGGTTTCCCAGTCAACCATGTTTACTAATGAATTTAATCGTTTGAGCTTGTTGTTAAAAGAGAAGTATCCCCATCTAATTGTATTTGATACGATTTGCGGGGCGACTAAGGAGAGGCAGTCAGATTTGATCGATTTGGTTCAGAATGGAGCTGAGGCAATTGTTGTAATCGGAGGAAAGCACTCCGCGAATACACGAAAGCTTGCTAAGTTAGCCGCTTCCCATAATCGTCCGACCTTTCACATTGAAACTGCCAATGATTTGTCACCTGAGGATTTTGAAAAATTTTCTTCAGTTGGCGTGACAGCTGGCGCTTCTACTCCAGAATTCATAATTCGCAGCGTTTGCGATAAGCTAGAAAACTACTGACCCATGACCAAGTTTGAAATACCTAATGTCCTTGCAGACCGATATGCTTCCCCGGCTATGGTTGCGTTATGGTCTCCCGCAGGAAAAGTGATGATGGAGCGCGAATTTTGGATAGCAGTAATGAAAGCTCAAAAAGAATTGGGTATAAAAATTGAGAAAAAGGCTATCGATCGCTCAGAGGAGGTTAAAGGTATTGTCAATCTTGACTCCATACGAGAGCGAGAAGTCGTCACTAAGCATGATGTGAAGGCTCGGCTTGAAGAGTTTGCTGAACTTTCTGATCACCAGCATGCTCATAAGGGTATGACAAGTCGTGATTTGACTGAAAATGTCGAGCAGTTGCAAACTCATCGGGCATTAAGCATTATTCTGGAGAAATCTGTAACAGCACTTTTACTGCTTGGAAAAAAGGCTAAGGAATTAAGGGATTTGGCAGTTACTGCCCGCTCTCATAATGTGCCTGCTCAATTAACGACATTAGGTAAGCGCATGGCAAACTGGGGAGAGGAATTAGAACGTTCTATCGAGGGTCTTTCTCGAATCTGTGCGACTTATCCATACAGAGGTTTAAAGGGTGCAGTGGGTACGAGACTCGATCAGGTAACCCTGCTCGGTAGCATTCGGAAGGCGGAACAATTAGACGAGAAAGTGATGCAGCACCTTGGGTCCACCGCAACTTGGGAGAATGTTGGCCAAATATATCCGAGAAGCTTGGACTTCGAGGTTATCTCTCTTTTGGTTCGATTATCTGCATCTCCTGCAAGCTTTGCAAAGACGGTCAGGATCATGGCTGGTCATGAATTGCTTGGTGAAGGTTTTGCAAAAGGACAAACTGGTTCTTCGGCTATGCCTCACAAGATGAATAGTAGAAGTTGTGAAAGAATTAATGGATTTCACGCCATTTTGAATGGTCACCTCGCAATGGTTGCACAACTTTCCGGAGATCAGTGGAACGAAGGAGATGTTTCTTGTTCGGTTGTTCGAAGAGTAATGATTCCTGACGCTTTTTTCGCTGTTGATGGATTATTGGATACATTTATCACTGTTCTCGAGCAAATGGAGGTTTTCCCATCTGTGGTTGGTGCTGAAAGAAGAAAATACCTACCTTTCCTTATGACCACGACTTTTATGATGGAAGCGGTCAAGGTTGGTTCTGGAAGAGAAGATGCACATGCAGCGATTAAAGAGCATGCTCTTTCAACAGTGAGAGATTTGCGGAAAGGTAAAATAATGGAAAATGACTTGGTTGAAAGACTCGCCAAAGACAAGCGTATTGATTTAAAAATTAGTTCACTTAAAAAAATCTTAAAAGAAGGAGAGAGAAATATAGGTGCTGCACAACAACAGGTGGATCACTTCATTAAAAGAGTGGCTTCATGGGAAGTTCGCTATCCGGAAGCCAAAAATTACACTCCTCCGAATTTACTCTGATTAGTTTCAGATTTTGTATAATCAGTAGGATTGATATTTTTGCGATTGCCAATTAGTCAGTTAGTCTGTGCACTCTTCGTTCGTTCATTTTACATCTAAATCATCATGGCAGAGGAATTAATAGGAAATTGTTTGGTCGCCCAATCGGGCGGTCCAACCGCCGTTATTAACGCAAGCGTAGCCGGGGTCGTCTCGGAAGCACTTAACCATCCTTGCATAGAGGAAGTGTATGGGGGCATGAATGGTGTGCTTGGGATTCTCAAGGAAGATATTATGGATTTGGCTGAAGAATCTCAGCAGAATATTAGAGGATTACGTTACACACCAGCATCCGCACTTGGAACTTGTCGGTTCAAGTTGAAACGAGAGCAGGATTATGAGCGTATCCTGGAAGTCTTTGAAGCCCACAATATTCGCTTTTTCTTTTATTGTGGAGGAAATGACTCGCAGGATACGGCTGATAAAATTTCAAAACTAGCACAAAGCAAAGGCTATCCATTACGGGTAATTGGAGTACCTAAGACGATCGATAATGACCTTGTAACTACAGACCATTGTCCAGGTTACGGAAGTGTGGTCAAATATGTTTCCACCATAATTAGGGAGACTGCCCTTGATCATGAAGCAATGGGCCAACATGACTTGGTTTCGATCGTAGAAGTCATGGGGAGAAATGCAGGCTGGATTGCTGCAGGTACTACTTTAGCTAAAAGCAAAGATAATCCGGATGATGCACCTCATCTTATTTACCTTCCTGAATTACCATTTTCCAAAGATCGTTTCCTTGATGATGTACAAAGAGTACTCAAGAAGAACCGCTATTGTTTGGTTGTTGTAGGAGAAGGTTTGATTGACAAGGATGGTAACTATGTAGCCAACAGTACTAGCAGCCAAGACGCATTTGGTCATCAGCAACTTGGAGGAATAGGGGATTTTCTCGCAAATTACATTGAAAGTAATTTGGCCGTAAAAGCACGTTCTTCTAAACTAGGAACAGGGCAAAGAGCAGCAACACATTGTTCTTCCAAGACTGACAACGATGAAGCTTTTATGGCGGGACAGGCAGCGGTTCGTGCAGCAATTGATGGTGAAACTGATAAAATGGTAATTCTTGTTCGTGCTGAAGGTGATACCTATGAGTGCGAGACGGGATTGGCACCCCTTTCCGAAATTGCTAATGGCGTGAAAGAAATTCCTTCTGATTGGATTTCCGAGGATGGGGTTAGTATGACAGCTAAATTCATAAAATATTGCCAGCCTCTTATCCAAGGTGAAGTAGAAGTTCCTTATGATAATGGATTGCCTGCNTATGTAAGATTATCAAAACGCCGTGTTCGAAAGGTTCTTGACCCTCACAGCTTTGAGTAAGAACTAGAAACTCAAATCTTTGATTTAGCACTTTTGAAGTGCTTCATCTAAAGTTTGTTTTATTTCGTCAACCGGTTCCATGCCCACGGAAAGCCTGCATAATTCAGGTGAAAGCCCTGCAAANGACAATTCTTTTTTGCCCGAATTACTCGCTANCAGGTTGTAGTGAGCGAGGTAGACATAAGGNCANCAAAGAGTAAATTCAGTCCCAAAACTTGGACTTTTGAGCATTTTCAATGAATTATAGAACTCAGGAAATCCCCCATTTACTTCAAAGCTAAGGACACATCCTGGGTTTTTATCACCAGCGATTTTCNTGTAATTCNCTCCGGTTTCTTNTTGGTATGCCCAATAAAGATTTTTGATTTTTTTGTGATACCTTAAATATTCTACTATTTCGATTTGAGAACAATTTGTTTGTTCTATGAAATTATCATAGAATGTAATCTGTTCAGAAAGTCTTTCCAAATCTTTCTGATATGGTTTTGTTAAGTAATCTTCGGTAAGTTTTTTAATNGCCATCCCTCTGCGAGAATGTGAGGGAAAAACGGCNCTTCCCATCATTACATCACCCTCCCAATTTGCATATTTTGTTAAGCTGTTGATTACAACATCAGCATAATTAGAAACCTTTGCATTTTTCGGAGAAGCCATTGTAGGATCTACGATAAGTGTGCTATCATAAAGGTCACAAAGTCCCTTTACTTCTTCCAAATCACATGAATGTAACAATGGGTTGGAGGGGAACTCAGTAACCAAGCCAGCAATTTCATTACTGTTTTCTTGAAATATTTTTTTTAACCTACCGAATTCACTGGGATGATTAAGGCTAATAACGCATTCTTCTTTATTGACCAGCAAGTTCATTATTTCAATTGTGTCCAAATAGAGCCAACCAAGACGAATCCAAATCTTTTGTTTCTTGGATCTTGCTATTTCAAGAGCACCCCTAAAAGCAGANGTGAATGCATTGGCACCTGATGCTGCAAGTAATAAGTCTTCTGGTTTAACATTAGGTCCATGTGCCTTGGAAATGATATTTTTGATCTCGGTCTCTGCGTTTTCNTTAGCAGATAGATTTTCGGAATTGGCTATGACTCCAAGTTTGAGAAGTTCTTGTTCAGCGTGGCGTGATGAGATTCCACAACCAGCATGCTGTAAAAACTTTTGCAAATCTTCAGCCGCCTTGGTTTTTTTCGAAAGCCGGACTACTACATAATCCTCTTTTTGTTCTACACTTGCTTGCGGAATCCCAAGTAATTCTTGTGCAAAAATCCAATCTTTGATTTCCGAAAAAAAGAATGTTTTAGTTTTTGTATTTTGCTCTTCATGATCCCAATAATCCGCAAGCTCACTGATTTTTCTATGCCTAACAAATCTAGGATACCCGGAAGGCAACTTACTAAGAGTCTCCGCATTTTTTTCCTCATACCCAATAAGGTCATTCAATGTTGGAAGACTCACACAAACGGCATGTTCCCGATTTGGGACAGGTGTGCCCAAGGGGAAATGACCAAGTCCACTTACTTTCACTGAACAACTTCGTTTTCTATCAATTGCTCAAAGGTTTGTCGCTTTCTGATTAAAATAAGATTACCATCTTTTTTTCTAAGAACTTCCGCTGCCTCNGGAAAAGAATTATAGTTCTTCGCGGTCATTGAGGAGCAGTATGCACCTACACTTTCGATCACGCAAAAGTCATCAATCTCTCCCCGAATCATTTTTCTTGGTGATAAGGNTTCAGGGTCTCCATTCGCCGGAGTAAGTAGATCACCAGATTCACAACAGTGACCAACGATAACTTGCGAAACTTCTTCTCGAAGAGCCACTTGGCCAGGTTCCGGTATTATATGAATTGGATGTTGAGATCCGTAGAGGCTTGGGCGGAGAACTTCGGTCATCCCAGTATTTAACTTGATAAACCTGTATCCGTTAGCTCCAGTGTGAGTAATGTCTTGTACGGTTGAAACAAGACTGCCTGCATGAGCCACAAGAAAAGTGCCAGGTTCTACTTCAAGTTGGAGTTCACGACCAGTTTCTTTTGCAAAATCT
>NHDJ01000059.1 GCA_002167265.1 Verrucomicrobia bacterium TMED56
CTAGCTGCGTCTAATCCAGTTTCATCGTTCTGCGCGTAGATAGTAACTAAGCTCCCTCTAGTAGCTTCAGCATAATTGCTGCATCCTTGTATTCTTTGCGGAAGGCTTCTTTAGGTTTGCCATCCTCGGTCCATCTAATTTTGTAACCAACCTTCTTTCCCTTTATCTCATTTATATGAACTCTCATCTTTACTCAGTTTGGCGCATTAACTTACCAGAATTAACGATTTCTGGTGACCAATCTGGTGACTAAAGTTCTCGGGCCTGTAGCTCAGCGGTTAGAGCAGGGGACTCATAATCCCTTGGTCCTCGGTTCAAATCCGAGCGGGCCCACCATTATTGGATAGTTTTTATCCATTTTATTTATTTTAGTAGTATAGGCATGGGTTGTTCTTTAATGTGTCTTCAAACATACCGCTATTATGAAAACTGTATTTCCCGAAGAAAAATCTAAACAACTTGGTATTGGTGAAGGTTATGATTTAGGCTCATCTAATTATCAAGAATTAGTTAATTACACCAATCTCAAACTTGCAACTCTCGGTCTTCCCACAGTAGGTGACCAGTCTGATAACCCAACGCTTCGACTTAGTGGCTCTTTAGTTAAAGAATACCGTGAGAAAGTTAGGCTCTTACGAGGCTACCTTTGTCCCGCAGATCGACGGATTCAGGATTTCCTTTCTCGAATTCTTGGAACTGACCGGCCCAGCCTTCCTACAGAATCCTTTGTTTTAGACCGCCATGGGTTGGCACGCATTACCTCTCTACCACGGGATGGCTATAATTTTTCATCCTCCATCATGGAGTCTAGAAGAATTGCACAGGGCGTTTTACATAATCCTTCTAGTGACCGCCGTACAACCTCTGGAGTATTTCATGTCGCAGATGTAGGTCTGCCGGCTGCTGATGACAAGAAGGTTGTGCCTTTGAATGCAGCAAAAGAATTACTCCGTCTGGCACTCAATCCTCCACCCTATGATATGGTTTTTCCTTTTTCTTCAAGTGAGGCGGATCCTGCAAAATGCTGGGTTTCACTCTTATTGAGACCCGTTGTCTGTCCAGCTGTTGAGGGATATATTCGAGAAAAATCAATGGAAGTTAGATTTTTTGCTCCAGGTGGTTGTGTTGCAAATCTTGATTTTGTGGAAAGTATTTTTGGTAATGGAGGTGATCCGTTCTTAGCAGAAAATGATGCTGGTTTGGATATTGAGCATTGGACCGGACATACTGGTTGTGTGATTGTCGCTCCTCATCTAGCCGGAACTCCAAAACAGATTCTTAATCTTCCTTCCAAGGATGAAGCAACGGAGAGAGAAATTCGCGATGGAATGTATTATGAAAATAATCCAGATGAGTTGTATAACGATGGTGGAGCCTTCAAACTTACCTTTCGTGACACTTCCGGACTAGTCGTTACGGTTATAGCCGATAACTATTTTGGTTACTGTAAGAAGGAAGTTAAGACACAAGTTAGTTTTGCGGCTAATCTATCCGGTTTATCCGAGGAGGAGCATGCTGGAGGGGCGGTCGTTTTTCCAAGTTATGATCTAGGCGAAGAATTTGATCCTTTGGAAATTTTGCCCAAAACACCTCATACTTTCAATGATACAATTAATTCGCTTGGTATAACTGAAGTTGATGTTCCTGAAGGAATTTATTGTGATCCATTGTTTCCTTCCGTAATATTTCTTCCTGAAAATGCCAAGTTTAGTCTGAGAGACCAAAAAATTTCGTGGTCTTATCGAAATGATTCTAAGACTTTGGCCCTAATTCCTAAAAACTCCTATGTTTTACCTTCAGGCTATAAGGTGGAAATGAAAAGAACTGAGAATGATGGCCCATGGAAATTAGTCGGCACAGTTGGGGAGGGCTTTCTTTGCCATAAGCCTTGCACAGTATCCGGAGGTGGGAAGTCGGAAATATCGAAGCCATTAACGGATGCTATTGTTTGTGGCCCAGTTTTTATAGCCGATTGGGAAGGGGACATGAACTTGGCAAAGGAGGTTATTGATAAAGATTACTCACAAAGATTCCGTAATCCTGAGAAAAGTAACATTCGCAATCGAAAAGTTCTTGATTCCAATCGATCCCTTGGTTCAGTCATAAAGCTACTCACCCCCTCTCAGTCTTTATATACGGATGAGTTTAACTCTTGGCTGGAATCGATTCCTCAACGAGTTAAAGACCTGGTTCTTATAATTAAAAGAAGATACCTTGAGGAGTGGGGAGAGGAGTGGGAAAAACACTTTAGTGTAGACTCAGTAAACGGGCAGCCCGCGAATGAACTAAGATTCAAGGGTGAAAAACTGATTACTAGACTTTTAAGGGTGGGTTTTGATGAAAATGGTTCATGGCGACTTTTTGCTCTCCGAAAGGATTTTACACCTGCTGAGAAAATACTGGCAGAAGATGACATTACGGTTTCTACTGTCGCTCCTTTGAGTCTTCTCAAAGAAATTGGACCTGGTACTTTTAAGGAATCTGCAAAGTTCGTACATAATTGTGAATACCGTTTATTTCAAAGACCAGATGACGCCATTCATCGTGGTTTCGACAAGCAAACCGAAAAAGATCTGTCGAGACCGGGTAATTTTATCAGCAATTTTGAATGCTTAAACGGAGAAGAAGCCAAACAACAAATGGCTCGAACACTGACTTTTGAAAATTATACCGAGCCGATGCAGAAACTTATAGAATCTGCGGCCGGAAAGATGGGAGAAGAAAGTCAATTTGTTTCATCCGCTAATCCAAGAATTGTAGATGGAAAGCCCACTAAAAACCCCCGGTATTTACAAACCCGCCCTGATTTATTTAATCCTAAATCTGTGCATTTAGCGATTGAAGGTACAAGGCTTAGAAGAAAATTGAGTCACGATTCCACAGTCCTTTATCCAGTAAGATCTGTTTTGCCGGGCCGACGAAACAATCCGGGCGAAGAAAACGGGAAAGTCCGACCACTCTGTTGCTTTGCACCCATACATTATTTGGAATTACCAGAGTTGTTTGTCGATTTTATTGTTTCGGTCACCGGAAAATCACCATCCACAACAGGTGCAGGTTCTGAAGGGGCCCTTACAAAAGCACCTTTCAATGCTCTCCTTCCTATCCATGACTTGAATGCAGCNCTAGTTTCCTACGCTTCTACCGGGCAAGGGGCTTTTGTTACATCCGCTGGGTATATTGGTCCCAAATATAAGGTCTCGCATGATGTAAGCCTGTTAATTCCAGAAATATGGAGCAGGCTGAGGGATTACGAAAATGATCCGGAGGAAATGATTTCGAAAGGTCTTCTTGAAAAAGTTCCTGCCTTTGAACTAAACGGAGAGAAATTGCCTACCGAGTATCTTGGTTACCGAATAACTAGAAGGTTTGCCCATGAGTTCCTTGGAAGAATCTTTACTGATCCAGTATCGGTCTTTCCTGAAGATATGTTGAAACCAGAATTGCAAGACGCTGAGGAATATGCAGATAGCGTAAAAAATCTTGTGGAAGCAGGTCAACTTGTAGCAGAAAGATATTTTAAGGATGGATGTGCAGAAAAAGCATGCCCACCCCTAAGAGCACTCTTGGAAATTATGGCGAAGGGTCATTGGGAGAACAAAGGCTTGCTGGATCAAGAATTTCGAGATCTATTCAAACCTGAATCTATTCTTTCAAGTGATTGGTACAAAGATCGTTTGGCGACNAGAATTGATGTTACTAAAGACTACTGGTCCAAAAGAATCAATTATTTGGAAGAATTTCTCAAAGATCATGTCAATCGGGAGGCTTCCGAAAGATTGGGCATCCAAAAAAGACTCGATTTCTCAATGGACGCTTTTTCAAAACTTGATGANAAAGAAGTTGCTATTGGGCGTATTCATGGATGCTTGGGAACTGATCCGAGCATTTACAAGTAATCCTTATTGATTTACTTTTAAAATATTCCCAGCTCGTATTCGAATACAGAATTCCCGGATATATCTTGAATACTAGCGTGTACTTTAGGACCGTTGGATAGCCATTTTATTTTTAGTANCCCAAAGTTTTCATCAAAATAACGCTCACCCAATCGGTGAATATTTTCTTCAAATTTGGGTCTTTGCCTTTGATTCATAGCACTGGATGTGATGTCAAATAAGGGGTAGGGTAGGGTATCTTCAAGTCTTGAAATCTCTNCTGAATGCCTATCACCACTTAAAATAATCGTTNCTTGTACCTNCTTTTCTTTGAGNAATTTAATGAGNCGTTTTCTTTCATTCGGNAAGTTCCCCCAAGTTTCCCAGCCATGGGTTGTGGAAATCACTTGAATGCTACTGGCAATAATTCTAATCTCTGCAGGTTCACTAATGACCTTCTCTAGCCAAGTCCATTGATCGTCACCAAGAATATTAGCGTTCTTTGATTCATTNGGCACATAGGGTCCCTTCCCAGTTTCTCTTTTTTCAGCTCTTTTTAATGTTGTGCGGAAATAGCGGGTATCGAGCAAAATGAATTGTATACGTTTTCCTGGTGGACCGATGATTACACTATCATAAGTACCTGGAGTTTTGCGTCGTTCAGATTTTATCGGTTCGTCCAGAAAATCTAGAAATATTTTTTGAGATTCTGCTTTTTTGGGGAATTCGATACCAGCATCGTTTTCGCCGTAGTCATGATCATCCCAAATAGCAAGTAAGCGGGATTTTTGNCGAAGTTTCCTAAAACCGGCTATCGATGAAAAATCATTCCATTTACCTTTAAGTTTTATCATATCTTGGGTGTCACCATAAATGTTGTCCCCTAGAAGAAGGAAAACATCTGGCTTTTTTTCTAAGACACTTTCCCAAATTGGTTGTGGGCGAGTTTGTTTGAGACATGAACCAAATCCAATCGTTTCGATTGGTTGCTCTGCACCTACTATCGAAACCGTTGAAAGAATCCAAGTAAGCCAAATAAAAATGGACTTTGTAGAAAAATGGTTCATTTCAGATACTTATCGGCAAAATCAATATATTGTTCCCAATCATAAGCGGTCACATCATGCTTACCGCTTCTTACATGGTATCCAATTCGTCCATGTACAGGTTGATTTACGGGTGGTTTTCCTGTGGCCCCGAAGGAATAACCAAATAATTTGTAAACGGACTCTGCATTTAAGCACGCAAGAAATTCTCCAGTGGGGTCAGCCCAGCGATCTTCNTCCGCNGAAGCTATGTAAACTGGTCGGGGTGCGGANAGTGCTANAAGCATGTGCTGGTCGACNGGGCAATTTTCTTCATTNTCNTTATATTTCTTATAATTATCACAAAACCAATGAGGNAANGATGTNTTGATTNTNTTTACGGTTTCACCAAAACGACGTCTGCTNATTGCNGCNCCNCCNCANCCCGAGTTATTNGAAATNACCATAGCGAACCGTTCATCNGAAGCCCCTGCCCATAGAGATGTTTTTCCAAGGCGTGAATGCCCCATAACCGCAATTCTCTTTCCATCTATCAGAGAATCTTTTTCCAAGTAATCCAGGCAGCGACTCAATCCCCATGCCCATCCTGCGATCGAAGCCCAATCAGATGGTTTTCGTTTACTCCGATCTTGCGGAGGAAATAGCCCGTGCGGACCATTTTCATAACCATCATGAAAATCTGGATCGATATCTCCGTAATAGACAGTAGTGAATGCATAGCCCCGGTTGATGATTTCATCAATGGCCCATCGAGATGCTGATCCTCCCCTATCTTTTTCTTTCGCCATGTTATCTTTTATTCCATTTTGATTACGCACCCAACTAGTTGGCATACGGATGGCCGATTCTGGGTGAACTGTGTGATTTCCCTGAAAATTAATCGTTAGAAAACCAGGTACAGGCTGTTTGGCAACTTGTGGTGAATATATAAGAAGATTGACNTCGAGTGATTTCGCTCCTTTCCCTAAGTGAATAATTACTTGCTTGCGAATGGCTTTCCCGCCCAAAGTTCCTTTTGTTTCATCCACCACCTCATACCTTATCGGCCCAGGATTCAAAGGAGATTGACCATACACTTCTTGCTCGAAAAGATTTAAGATCTCAGGGCGACGTTTATTTAACCATAATTTTGAATTCACAACCTTTGTGCCATCAAGACACACCAGGGGATCAGGTAAATCATAGTTTATGACCCTAGACTCATCGTAAAGAAATCCTTTTGGTTGAGCATTCGAAGTAATTAAAGCCAAAACAAAGAAACTACAAATTTGAGCAGNGTTCATTTTCTTTTTAATGAAACCCATACCTTAAGGAAGCAAGTCCTAAAGAAATATTCAGGTAAATCAAGCAGCCAATCTAGGTGCTGAGTGTAATAGCTTTTGAAACAAATCATCCCTTCGTTTTCTAGCCTCCGATAAAATTCGTGTTTTCAGAGATTGCCTTATTCGCTCAGCTGTTACCGGGGTTGGGTATATGGTGTAATGTATCCACCAAGTTCCGTTGTTATTCCAAAGATGGTGGTTTAAATTAGANTCATCTATTCGGAGAGCTAATTCTTCTGTGGGTTCAATTATTGGGTTATTCATTGCGCGTATTTCCTTTCAGTAATTACACGCTTCACTCGCTGGTTTTGCGAGGAGAGCGTTATTTTCGGTTGTGCCAAAACCGCGCATCCTGGTTTTAAGACCTTGTACCACCGTAGAAACTCTCGCACTCGGTTGGTAACCCTAATCGGGTTGTCTATGGATGCAGCAAATGGCTNATGTAAAGAACTNNATANTAGTATGGNAATTTTCTAATCTTAAGCAAACATTTCCTGTGTCATAAAAAATAAAGACCTTATTACCAAGTATTTTCCAGGGAGATTTTCCCTATTGATCTTCCTGCTTCCCAGCATTCATGAGCTTTCCCNACTTCCTCAAAAGAAAATTTTTCTTCATGCAATAAAGGCTTAATTTTACCATNTTCCACCAGTCTGCTAATATTACTCAGGATTTCTCCATGNTTNTCACGTAATTGGTTTTTNAAAATTGGCAAAAGCATGAAAACGACATGTAAGCTTAAGCTCTTAACATGAACAGGAGTCAGATCGTGGATAGCACGAGCTGCTATGGAAACAACCTTTCCATAATCCTTAGCCGCTTCAAAGGAATGATCCAGACATCCTCCACCCACGGTATCAAATACGAGGTCATAACCCAATCCATCGGTAAGTTTCTGGACATATTCTTTGGGGCTGGTTTCCGANTAATTAATCACNTGGTCCGCACCAAGATGCAAGGCAAGGGCTGATTTATTTGCATTTGAAATCGTGGTGTGTACTTCCGCCCCCATAGCTTTTGCTAATTGTAGAGCGAAATGTCCGACACCGCCAGTTCCAGCATGAACTAAGACTCGTTCTCCTTTTGCCAATGCACCTCGGTTAATCAACCCATTCCATGCAGTGATTCCTATCAACGGTAAAACGGCAGCTTCCATCATGGAAAGAACTTTTGGCTTATGGGCCAAAAGTCTGGGGTCCGCTAAAGTATATTCGGCAAGGACGCCAGGCATGCCTTTGAAACCGCCAACACATCCATACACCTNGTCCCCGACTTCAAAACCTTCAACCGCTTCACCTGTTTCAGAGACGATGCCGGCAACATCCCCGTGAAGTAAGCCAGGTAAATCAGGAGAGATACCTGCAAGAATTCCATTACGAATTTTACAATCTACTGGGTTTACACTGGATGCACAGACTTTTAAGACTACATGCCCAGNAAGAACNGTTGGTTTTGGGATTTCTGACAATCTAAATCCATCGGCACTTCCATGCTCATCTAAAATGACTGCCTTCACCAAGGGTTAAGAAAAAAGCTCGTGAACAATCTTTCCCGAGACATCCGTCAAACGGAAGTCTCGTCCTGAATAACGATAGGTCAACTCTTCATGATCGAGCCCCAGAGCATGAAGAATCGTAGCGTGTAAGTCATGCATATGAACCCGGTTTTCAACAGCAACTCCTCCAATTTCATCCGTTGAACCAAAAGAAATTCCGGGTTTGATTCCTCCACCTGCAAGAAATACCGTAAACCCTCTTGGATTGTGGTCTCGACCATCTTTCCCTTGGGAGAAAGGAGTTCTTCCAAATTCACCGCCCCACCACACTAAAGTATCTTCCAGTAGACCTCTCGCTTTCAAATCCTGCAATAACCCAGCGACTGGTTTATCTGTAGCCTTGGCGTGATCAGCATGTTTGGGCATGTTTCCGTGCTGATCCCACCTAGGGTTAGCCGATTCATCCGAATAGTTCACACTTACAAACCTGACTCCGCGCTCGACCATTCTTCTCGCAAGTAAACATTGTTTGCCAAAATCATCGGTGTGTTTTTCATCTATTCCGTAAATAGTCTTGGTCGCATTTGATTCCTTGGAGAAGTCAGTTAATTCGGGTGCTTCCATTTGCATGCGCCAAGCCAACTCATAATTTTCAATAGTTGCCTCCAATTCATCGTCTTGAGAATAAGCGTTTGATTGAATTGTGTTTAGCTTTTGAAGAAGACCAAAACGCCTTTTCCTTTGAGAATCAGTAAGCATAGCATTTTCTACATTTGGTATTTTCGCTCCATTTACATTACCCGCTCTTCCCAAAGCAGTACCTTGGTGAATAGCTGGCAAAAAGGCATTCCCATAATTTCTTGGTCCACCTTTACTTGAAGAGGGGGAGATGGTTACGAAAGCGGGTAAATTGCTATTTTCAGTACCCAAACCATAGGAAATCCAACTACCCATTGATGGGCGCACCAGATTTGTTGCCCCAGTGTGCATGAATAGTGTGGATGGTCCATGTGCCACTCCTTCAGTGTGCATGGAATGAACGAAGGCAAGGTCATCTACATGCCTAGCGATATGTGGAAACAGAGAGGATATATATTTCCCGCTTTGACCATGTTGTTGAAAGTCCCATAAGGGTTTCATCAATTTACGCTTGCTTGCTTTTCCGAAAGTGTTCGTTCGCACTCCAACGAAATCAATGTCTTTATTATCATTGGAAAAAAGTTCTGGCTTGTAATCAAATGTGTCTACGTGACTGGGACCTCCAGCCATGAAAATAAAAATTACCCGTTTTGCTCGCTGAGGGAAGAGAGAAGGCTTTGCCAAAAGCGAGTTCGATGATTGAGCCGATACCTGTTGCAAACCAGACAGAGCAAGTGAACCGAATCCGCAAGCTACTGATTTCAGTAAATTTCTTCGGGTCATTTCTTGTGGGTACTCCATCTTTNATTTTCTAATTCAAATATCGAAAATCTAAACATGCAAAAAGAGAATGCACAAGTCCTTCCATAGCTTTGGCGGTGAATTCACCTTTCAAGCTTTCATTAAAAAAACCATTTACCAGTTTGCTTTCTTCAGCGTTNGGTTTGCGACCAAGACAGGTAAGAAACGCCAATTCTATCTTTTTTTCATTCTTTAAATCCATGCGTGTAAAAATAATTTTGCCCGCTAAAGATGCTTGCTTCATTACAAAGTCATTATTCATCATGAACAATGCTTGAGTTGGGACGGTGCTGGTATTGCGGTTTCCTGTAACCAATCCTGGGTTTGGGTAGTCAAATACAGCAAAAAGGTCGGGCACTTGATTACGGTTAATCTTTTCAAAAACAGAACGGCTCTGATTTCCTGGGAAATTTTCAAATGAAATTCGTCCACTTGCCAGAAGCATGGAGTCGCGAATCGCTTCCGCTTCCAACCTCCTTCGGTTCTGTCTGGAAAAAAGTTGATTCTCAGGATCTTTTTTGATGGTTAAANACGATGGAGAGGAAGACATTTGATACACATCAGATAGGACAATATTACGAATTAGACTCTTGGTTGACCAGTTATTTTCCATGAAAAAAGCAGCGAGATAATCCAAAAGTTTTGGATGAGTGGGACGATCACCCATTTCTCCGAAATTGTCGGTACTTGCTACAATTCCACGACCAAAAAGATATCTCCAAACCCGATTTACAAATACTCGAGCAGTCAGCGGATTTTTAGGCGATGCCACCCAATGTGCTAATTCCAGACGCCCACTTGATGCTTCAGGGATTTGAGGATAAGGCGAAACATCCTGCGGTGTAGCTACTGCTAAAAAGCCTCTTGGTACAACAGGTCCAAGGTTACGAATTCCGCCGCGGAGATGAATATGCCAGTCGCCCGTTTTTTTATGTTCTCTTACAGACATGACTNTTTGCATTTTNGGTGGTGCCTNCTTTTTATGCTTTTCAAGCAANTCTTTTAATCCGGTGATTAGCTTTTGTTCATTTTCAATCAGTTTTTTNGTTTCTGCATGTTNTTTGGAATCAACNGTGGAANGGTTCCTGGTTTTGATGTTGGAAGAATCTTTAATCAAAGGAACCAACCGGATTGCATCCACAATCACATATTTGGAAGTGCCTTCCGTAGTAATTTGGACGATATCTTTTTCTCTTTTATCGAATTTGAAAATTCCA
>NHDJ01000060.1 GCA_002167265.1 Verrucomicrobia bacterium TMED56
AGTTCAAGTGCCCAGCCTCCCGTGGTCAGTGTATTCGATGCGAATTCCACGACTTTTACCTCCAATGGTGCAACCCTGATCGGTCGGTTAAATTCCTTTGACGGCTCGGATGCTCCAGCTGTTACTGTCTACTACGGGTTAATCGATCGCAATCAATCCACCAGCGGATGGGATGGTAATGCGGTGGTTGGTACCGTACAGGCGGGAGCAGATTTTTCCAAGGTTGTCACCGGATTACAGCAAGGAAAGAAATACTACTACCGGGCCAAGGCAACCAATGCTGCGGGAACCTCAATTTCAGCAACTTCGGGTATCTTCGCAACCCTGGGTGCACCCACCGTGGAAACTGCGGTGGCTGCGGATGTTACTCCGACCTCTGCCACCATTAATGCAAAACTCGTGGAAGTTGGTGGGGTCACATTGACCTATCCCGGAAAGATCCAACCCGGGATGTTCCCGAACAATGATCTGGGTATTCACTTCGATGCCTCTGCCATTGAAGGACTCTCCGATGGTGCCAACATTCCGACTTGGCTGGACCTCTCGGGAAATGGTCGCCACATGAACAACATTCGTAACAATCCGATCTGGGAATCTTCGGAACCCACTTTGAATAATAAAGCAGTTGTTCATTTTAATGATGAAGCCGACCGGATGTGGACGAGTTACGACTTTCGATCTTCCTCNGAGGTCACAAGATGGAGAAATGAGGGATACACTGCCATTGCGGTGGCCCGCTACACGGGTGCCAAAAACGGAGAGAGTGAGCGTCTTATTTCCTCAAACGGTGGCAATTGGCTCTTTGGATTCTATGCTCAGAAGACAAACACTCACCACTTTGATGCATGGGTGGACTACGGAGGATCTGATCCGGCGGTAGATGGTGGTAACACTGACGGTTACGATACGAATTGGCACCTTATGTCGGTTGTGCACCAGGGTAAGTATGATGATTTGGACCCGGCTGCATGGACCTATGATTTGGGTGCTTTGCGGGCGAATGGAAGTAAAGGCTCTAATAATAATAATTTTATGCCTCAGCGTCTTGAATTTGGAGCCAGAAATAACAATTCTGAAAACTCCAAGGGTCAAATTGCAGAATATATGATGTTTTATGGTAAACTCTCCGATCAGGACCGCCAGAAGGTGGAAGGACATTTGGCATATAAATATGGTCTTGCTCTACATTCCGGCCACCCATACTACAACCAGAATGGTTCTGTTGACGGGCTTGAGAAAACTGTGGATGTGGGTGGAGCACCAGCCAATGTAACCTTGTATTGGGGCACTGCGGATGGGGGTACCGGCACTTGGCAAAATACAGTTAGTGTACCCGGAACCCACGGTAAAGGAATTGTGAGTACGGCCCTGACCGGACTGTCCAATAACACAACCTATTATTTCCGGGCCAAGGCACAAAACAGCGTGGGGACAACCTGGGCATCCCAGNCAAAGAGTTTTGTGGCTACAAATACTCTCTTGAACAAGGACTCTGTNCCTGACCTCATTCTCTGGTTAAGCGCTGATGATGTGGATGGCAATGATTTGCCTGATTCCTTGTCGGATGGTTCCCTGGTGCACGACTGGAAGGACAAGTCCAACAGTGGGTTTGATATTCAACAGGTTGCGACTTCTTCGTCCCGTCCCACTTACAAGACAAATCAGATCGGCAGTCGTGGTGCNATGAGATTTGACGGGAGCAATGACCATTTCTTTGCCACCACCGCCCTGCGTTCCACCGGAGGAGCGGTCAACGCATTTGTGGTATCGCGCAGAACGGAGAAACAGGAGGGTGTGAGCAGTGCCCGCTTAATAGGTTCCAGTGCTTTTGATATTTTTGTCGGAAATGAAAGTCCATACGACACGAAGATTGATTTCTACGGGGATGCCAATAATACAATCATGAACTTCAAGATCGGACGGGAGGACAGTTCCCAGTCAGACTTCTACAAGGGCGATATTCTCGAAGTTCTTGTATTTGACCGTTTCCTTCTGCCGACGGAGAAAAGTAAGGTGGAGGGCTATCTTGCCCATAAATGGCGTGCCACGGATTCTTTGAACAGTGCTCACCCGTACAAGGAAATTGCACCCGTTTTCGACAACAGTCCATACCTTAAGTTGGTACCGGGAGTGCAGGGATTTGATGTTCCGAGCAGGGATGGTCTGCTCGGAGAGTGGTTGTTTGAGGATAATATCAACGATACTTCAGGCAATAACTATCATGGCACGCATGTTGGAACAGCAACCTATGTCACAGATACGCCGACCGGATCCGGTAAGGCAATCAACTTGAACGGAAATAAGTATGTTAAGGTTGATGACCAACAAAATCAGACCGTATTTAACGGTGATAAGAAGTTCACCATCTCCACATGGGTGAAGGAACAACCGGACGGTGGATGGGAACCATGGATATCCAAGCGTGGAGAAAGTGGACGAGGTTGGCAATTGCGTCGAGAAGGTGGCGGAGTCGTAATGTTTACCACCAATGGACCGAGTGGTGGCGACGGAAATATCAAAAACGGTATGACTTGGGATAATGCTAAGTGGTACCATTTGGCGGCAGTCCATGGTGCCGGGGACGGATCCAAACAAATGGTCTATGTCGACGGTGAGTTGTTTCTGGAACAAACCCGGATGGGGTCAATTGCCTGGGACAATCACATGATGGTCTTTGGTGCCCGCCATCACAACAATAACTTCGATAGGATTGCCAATGTTTATCTCGATGATGTGAGATTCTACAACCGTGCACTCAGTAGTGATGAAGTTCAGGTTCAGGCTGGCGCATTCCTTAACAAAATCGTGGGTTCCTATGGTTCACCTTTTACCTATCAGGTAAAGGCAAACCGTGGACCTGACACCTATGCAGTGACCGCGGGTGCATTACCCGGAGGGCTTACCCTCGCTGGATCAACCGGAATCATCAGCGGAGCTCCCACTGCCACGGGAGATTTTAACGCCACCATTAGAGTGAGCAATCCATCAGGACAGGATTCAAAAATTTTATTTTTCCGAATCAACCGTGGTACACAGACGCTGACTTTCGGACCTGATTTTTCGGGCAAAAAGTATGGAGATGCGAACATGACCCTGACTGCAACCAGTGATGTTAGCGGAAGAACCTTCTACTTTGGAAGTTCGGATGAAACGGTGGCTGGAATTTCCGGAAATCCATTTCAGGTGGCTAATTTGACGAACGGTTTGGTTACGCATGTGCGGTTCGATGATTTATCCGGAACCACCGCAACCAATGAAGTGGGACCGAATGGCACCCTTTACAACATGACCAATGCGGACTGGGTAGCGGGGAAATTTGGAAATGCCCTGGATTTTGACGGTTCCAATGATTATGTGGAACTCCCTGAAAGTGTGGGCAGTCTTCCAAGCCTGACGGTGTCGGCTTGGCTTAAACCCACCCAATTGGCTTGGGATATCATAGCTTCCAAGGTGCCATCCGGAAATTCGGGCGGTAAGGGATGGGAGTTTCGCTATGCAAGTGACGCTTCCCTTCGTTTCCGATTGGGTGGTTCGAGTGGCTCAAATCAAGAAGTTGATACTGCGGTATCTCAGTTTACTTCAGGTTCCTGGCATCATTTTGTTGCCAGCTACAGTCAGGACACAAAAATCGGCAAGACTTATCTGGACGGTAACATGCTCAAGGCCGAAGCTATGGGCTCCACCCGTACTCCGCTTTCCGGTAACAGCGTAAAGCTCCGCATCGGACGTGGAATTAATCGGAACACCACAAACAGATTCAGTGGACTAATGGACGACTTCAGAATCTATGACCGTGCACTAACTGATTCTGAAGTGGGTACGGTCTATGGTTCCGGCAACGGAGATTTTACGATTGTACGGACCGGTAATAAGTTATCATTTAAAAAGGCCGGTCAGGCAAATATCTACGCGGTGGCGATTGGGGATGTGAATGTTGCCCAATCCAGTGTGATATCCCGTCCTTTGGTTGTCGATAAGCCCGTGATCACGATCACGGCAGTTGATAAGAGCCGGTTGGTCAATACCGTGAATCCGACTTTTACCTACACTGCAACCGGATTTGTTAACGGAGAGAATAACAGTGTTTTCAGCACCGCACCCACGCTTACTCCAAAAGACGGTGCCGGTAATACGATACCAAATAATTCCAGCACATCCGGTACTTTTTCAATCGTTCCAAGTGGTGCGGCTGCGGTGAACTATAATTTCACATATGTCAATGGAACATTCATCGTCGATGCTAGGACTGAGCAAACCATTACCTGGGATCAAAACCTGAGTGCGGTTGCATTTGGTAATAATGTGGAACTCAATGCATCAGCCAGTTCGAACCTTCCGGTTACCTTTGATATTGCGGATGAGACCATTGCCAAACTCATAGTCACCCGTGACATCAGTTTGAATGCATGGTGGCGGCTGGACGGTAATAGCACTAGTGAGGCCGCTGAAATTGCTGGCACCGCTGGAGGACCTTACAAGTTGTCCCTGCAGGGACCCACCCGAACGATTGGAAATTTTGGTAAGGCTTTGTCCTTCGACGGTTCCAATGACTACGCCTACGCTTTCGGGTACAAGGGAATAACCGGCACGGATTACAGATCCTACACCTTCTGGATGAAAACTGCGACTGCCGGTAGAGGTATCATGTACTCCGGGGCTGTTACGGGTTCGAATCAATTTGCCATTACTTTGGACGGTTCCGGGAAACTGAAAGTTAATTACGGAAACGGTACCGTACTTGGTTCCACCAATCTCGCTGACAATACATGGCGCCAAGTGGTGGTTACACTGCCTGACACCGGAACAGTTGGTCAAACCAAAATCTACATTAACGGTTCCGATGATACAGGTACGATTACTGGTGGATCGAATGCAGTTAATACCCCAGCTACTCAAAATTTCCATGTGGGTAAGGTTGGAACATCCTATTTTAATGGAGTTATTGACGATATCCGGGTCTATAAAGGGCAATTGAAACAGTCCGGTGCTGATGCGGAAGTTACGGCAATTTATGGTGGAGGATACGGTGACTTCAATAAGATTAGGATCGTGGGTGCCGGAAGCACGGATATCGTGGCGAATCAACCAGGTAGTACGAACTTTGCCCCTGCCCTTCCAAAAACCCAGACGGTTACTGTTTCGAAACAGAACCAAACCATCGCCTTTAATCCCTTCCCTCCGAAATCAGTCGGTGACTTTGATTTTGATCCGGGAGCCCTATCCAGTGCGTTAGATTCAAACGGAAATCCTTTGCCGATCAGTTATTCCAGTTCAGACCCAACAGTTGCCAAGATTATTGGTCTCGATACAGACAACGACTTCCTGCCAGATCCGGGAACCCAAAAGATTGAGATAAGAAAAGCGGGTACGGTAACAATCACTGCCAATCAAGCAGGTAATTCGATTTATAATCCGGCGCCTGCGGTCACCCAGACTCTGACGATCAATTACTACAACTTATTTGAGCAATCGATCTCTGGTATGCAATGGTGGTTTGATGCCTATAATGTAAACGGGGACACCAGTCCGGACATTGCGAGCGATCCTCTGGTAAGCGGTGGATACGACTGGCAGGATTTATCCAGTAATAACCGAAATGCTGTGCAATCGGATAGTGCCAAGTTCTTCACCTATGTGCCCAACGGTCTGGGCGGTAAGGGCACCGTGAAATTTGCCGCAGCGGACACGCTGGACTTTAGTGGCGGTGCAGGCACAAAGATGATCTTCACTGTTCTTAAGCAGGACGGAGATCAATCAGCGGAGGCATCTCCATTCGGTGGCGATTTAGTGGGTACGACATCCACAGGAAAATGGGGATTGAAACGTTCCGGAGTTGCCATCATGGATTCCGGGATCGTTTCCAGTTCATTTGCGGTGATTACATACCAAGTTGAAGGTGGAGCCTATATTCTTTATGTGAATGGCGTGAATATGGGTGAGGGTTCTGATTCACAGACTATTTCAGCACTCGACAAGTTGGGTGGTAATCTGAAGGGTGAGATCGCAGAGGCGGTTGCCTATAATCGTGTGCTTCCCGGTTTGGCCCGTGAAAAGATCGAGGGATATCTGGCCCATAAGTGGGGATTGGAAAGTGTGCTGCCCGCGACCCATAAGTACAAGGTCGCCCTGCCAACTTTTGGTGGTGCTCAGGAAATTGCTTTCCAACCGATTTCCGATAAAACACCTGCCAGTTCCCCTTTTGCGGTGGTTGCGGAATCGAGTTCAGGATTGCCGGTCACTTTTGACAGTAATGATACTTCGAGAGCAACGGTTTCCGGAAGCACCGTGACCATAGTGAACGGTGCAACCCCGGGTAAAGTCGGAATCAGAGCGATTCAGGCAGGTGATTCCAACTGGTTCCCGGTTAATTTTACTCAAACCCTGACGGTGACGGAAACTCCGCGTGCAGATCAGTATATTATATTTGCTGATCTCCCAGCAAAGAATGCTCAATCAGCGGACTTCAACCTCTCGGCAGAATCCAAGAGAGTGGACAACAACGCCTCGACCGGATTGACAATTGCCTACACCAGTTCGAATCCAGCCGTCGCCAGTATCAGTGGTAATACGGTAAGCATACTTGGACAGGGAGTGGCGACGATCCGAGCCAGTCAGGCAGGCAACAATGTTTACAACCCCGCTTCTTTCGTCGAGAAGGACCTGACGATTACCAAGGTTCCCCAAACGATTCATTTTGATCCCATTCCACCCCTTCTGCTAAGTCAGGGTACATTCATCTTGAATTCAACTGGTGGTCATGATGCGAATGCAAGCTCCACTCTCTCCCTGAATTTTGCCATTGCTGATACCAGCATAGCAGAGGTCACGGGGTATGTAATAACCTTAAAAACCGGCGGCTCAACCACCATTACTGCGACACAACCAGGAAACTCAACATGGGATGTAGCTACACCAGTGACAAGACAGTTAACTGTACAAGATGATTCGAAGAATGACCAAACGATTACATGGTCTCAAACCAACCTGTCTCCTCTGAGTTTTGGGGGGCAGGATGTCAATATGACGGCAACCACCAATTCGAATCTTCCAATCGTTTACAGTTCTTCAGATGATACAGTGGTAAAAGTTATTAATTCAACTTACCTGCAAACGATTGGGCAAGGGACTGCCGTGATCACCGCGAGTCAGACAGGTAATAATATCTGGAAGGCGGCATCACTTGACAGGAATGTGACTGTATCCAAGGCAAATCAGGTAATCAAGACAACTGCTGGTGTTGCAACCCTGCCTAATTTCACGGGTGGTAGCAGCAAGGACTCAGGTGATTTCGTATTTGGCGGACACATTCATGCGGTAAAGAGCGGTTCCAATACGCCGAGCGGTTTGGCGATAACTTATGTGAGTAACAACCCGTCCGTTGTGCAAGTGGTGTCCGGTGGAACAAAGCTGAAAATTATTGGCGGTGGAACGGCTCAAATCACGGTTTCTCAGGGTGGAAGTGTTGGCTACAACCCGGCTCCCTCGAAAACCTTCAATGTCAATGTAACCGAATACAGCCCCTACCCTGATTCAATCACCGGTATGACCATGTGGCTGGATGCAAATGATGTAAATGTAGACGGTTTGTCAGAATCCGCTTCTGATTTCACAACTGTCGGATCAAAGGTTCAGCCGAGCACCTGGGCAGACCGTTCGGGAAGTAATAATTCCTTAAGCCAATCTGCAACTGCACTGCAACCGGTATACACGCAGGTCAGTGGAAAGAATGTGTTAATATTCGGTGGAAGCGCAGGAAATGTTGGAGCCAGACTGTCCGGTGGATTGCCTGCATCCCTTGTCGGTAATCCTGCATTGACCGTGGTCGTGGCCGCAAAATCCTTTGCCACAACCGGAATTAAGCGACTCATCCAATTTGGATCATCTTCCGGAGCGGCCAATCAAGTCCTCGGACTTTCGGAAAATGGATCATTTGAATATAATGCAGGGTCCTTAACTTTCCAGTCCCCTCCAAGTTTTGGAACTTCGACCCACATTGCAGTCTACCGCAGAGAACTCAACGCACTCAACCGTAGGGGAGAGTTCATCATGGACGGGGTTAAGCAAAGCCTTGCGGGCATTGCATCCGGTTCAATCAGTCTTCCTGCCACCGGTAGCACCATAAGCTTCCCGTCCGGTGTATTGACAACTGGAACCTACAGTTCCTTCGAGGGTGAAGTTTATGAGGTAATAGTTGCATCCAAGAGTCTCAATGACTTCGCCATCCGAAGGCTGGAAGGTTATCTGGCTCACAAATGGGGTTCCGTATCGAATCTTCCGGTCAGTCATCCGTTCAAAATCGCAAGACCATTGTTTGGCGGTTCGCAGACAGTTCATGTTGAAACCAATGCGGCAATTCATGAAATGCCGATCGACTCGGCCACCAGTCGCCCAATGATGTCGGTACATAATGATCCATTCGAATTGAAGGGTTCTTATGCAACTTCTGGATTGGATCTGGTTTATGCCTCAAGTAATCCTTCCGTGCTCCAAGTCACCAGTGATGGAAAGCTCAAGGGAATGTCCGCGGGTCTTGTTACCGTGACACTCAGTCAACCAGGTGACGGGAAGTATTTTGACGCTGCTCCTAGTAATAAGACCTTAAATATGAAAATCATTGGAGATTATCCACAGGTGATATCATTTGATGAAATCCCGGCGACTGCATTGAATGCTACGCTTGACTTAAATGGAAGTTCCTCAAGAGGATTGCCTATTACCTACAAGGTAACCACGGGTGCCTCAAAGGTAACCGGGCTAAATTCCAGCGGGGTTGCCACGGGTAATTCAATTGGCTTTACCGGAGTGGGAGACATAACCATAAGGGCTTCGCAGGATGGAAATGCAACCACTGCCGCGGCTTCCCCAATTGATCGGTCGTTCAAGGTTAAATACCCTGTAAAGATCACATTTGATCCAATTGGATTGATGGGTAATAATCAGGTGTTTCAAATTAAGGCAGCAATCAGAAATGCAATTAATGACCAACTGTTCCCGCCGACGATCGCCCCTACTCCACAGTTTAGTATTGTTTCCGGGCCGGCAACGGTTGCTGGCAGTACCATAACCTGTGGATCCACTTCGGGTAGCGTAACAATTCGGGCGATTGTTGACGGACCGATGTTTATTCGGAAGGAGAAGGAAACCACCTTCACTTTGGATGCGTCCAAGCAGGGACAGATTATTTCCGGACAGGGAGATTATTCAGACAAGATTCCTGATCTTCCCCTGTCCCGTAAACCAATCATGTTGGGGCACTTATTCAAATCCAGTTCCAATCTTGCGGTTAGTGTGCAATTAAAAAATCGTCTGGGTGCTGACCTCTCCTCGGGACTGGCCAAAGTGGTGGGTCCTCCAGGGAAGCAAATGATTGTTTTCGCACCCAAAGGAGGCAGTATGTCAAAAAATAGCTTTGATCAAACTGATTCCAAGACAGGTAAGAAGTACATGGAACTTACACTCGTTGCCAAGCAACCCGGTAATGGTACATTCCATGCGGCTGCACCGGTCGAGCGTACATTCCGCGTGAAACCTCCAGGAAAAGATGCGTTCTTCGAAGAAAGACGGATGGATGATCGATTTGCTGATAAGAAAACCGCATTTAAGTCGAGGACGGGAGTTTCCGGAGAAAAGGGAGATTACCTCTTCGATAGCGATGATTTCGACTCCGATGGTGATGGGGTTAGCAACCTGTTGGAGCGTGCATTTGGGGGTGATTCCCTTGGAAACGATTCCAGTTCTATTCTGCCCAAACGTATATCGAAGGGAGATGGTTATGAGTATATCTCATTTAGTAGAATTCAGGACGATTATAACTCTGGGGATGACAAAATTGAATATATTGTTGAGACGAGCACGGATAACCGTACTTGGAGTGCAAGTGGTGCAAGTGAAGTAACCAATTCAATTACGGATCTTGGGGGCGGAATGGAGAAAGTGGTTTATAAGAGTACTGCTCAGCGTGGATCTAACAGTCAATTGTTCATTCGTGTTCGTGTTAAAACGAGATAATAATCCAGATCAAAAAGAGGTTTACTCGTTATCACAAATTTTGGATATTCATTTGATTTAGTAAAGTTATACAACTTTTTATTAAATTTATCCTTCAGTTGAATGCTTTACTTTAGTGGTAAAAAGTTAATTTATTTTATTGATTTTAGTGCTTTATAAAAAAATAGCATCCATGCTTTTAAAGATTCGAATTTTTAATTTATTCATATTACGGATTTACCTTGAAGATTAGTTGTTCAGAGGGTTGATTATTTGGATCGCATATAGTATACTTAGTATAATGTCCTTTCGCTCTGTACGGCCCTTTTTACGGGCGTTGTTTTTGGTTTGCAGTATCTCTCTGTACGGAGTTGTTAAGGAAGAAAACTTGGTGGTACGGTGGACTTTTGATGAGGGTAACGGAAGTTCGGCTTCCGATGTTACGGGTGGTGGTCTGGATATGCTGCTCAGTGCCAACGCTCAATGGGGTACGGAAGACAATGACACGGCAATATCCAAGCATAGCTTAAACCTCATGAATGGGGATTCCTACGCGCGCGCACTCGCGCATTCTAAGTTAAAAGCGTCTGATTCCTTTTCTATCTTGATGTGGTTTAAGTCAAACGGGCAACCCGATGCCTACAGCCAAATGTTATCGAAGAAAAAAGACGGTTATTCATCTTATTTTATACAGGTCGAACCGGATGGAAAAAGCCTCAAGACTATAGTCCGCTCCTACGGTAACTACTACGATAACGGAAATTTTAAATTTAGTCTGGATAAATGGCATCAACTGGTGATGACTTTCAACGGAAATACTTTTAATTCTTTTCTGGATGGAACCTGGGTTGGGACGACTGATTTAACCTGGCAAATTGATGCCAATGACGGAGAGCTTGGCGTGGGAGGGACTGCGGATGGCAGTAATCTTTTCAAGGGATGGATTGATGATTTGCGGATTTACGACACAGCCTTGCACAAGAGCGAAGTTTTTCAATCATATGGAGAAGGTGCCGGTGATTTCGGTGCTGATCCGGTTTTTCTGGTGGATCGAGCCACATCAACGATGCCCATAACTGCTACCCTGAGTTTTTGGGACAGCAATCAAAACCCCGTGCAGATGAGTGACCTGAATGTCTCTGACTTTCGGGTGTCCGGTGCGACCATTTCAAACCTTCAACCGCTTGGATTGAATTACACCTTCGACTTAAATGCATCGATTCGTCCCCAGCGGGTGATTGTTGAGTTGCCTGCCGGCGTTTGCAAGGATGACGACAATATCAGTAATGCTTTCGGTTCTGTGGTTGTAGTGTATTCTGATCTTGTCACAAAATCTGAGGATCTGGTTGGTTGGTGGACTTTTGACGACCTCAATGGATCCGTGGTTTCTGATAATTCTGGAGCTGGTTCAAACGCTTATTTATTGGGTGATTCATCCTTGGATGCAACTTCACCCGCCCTGGGTACAAAAGCACTTTTGCTGGATGGTGACGGGGATTCAGCCATGGTCTTTGGATTGAAGGGGAATCCAGGTGAAATTTACAGGTACGATGAACTGGAGCTTTGGTGGCCCCTGGACGGGAATTATTCCGACCTGTCCGGAAACGGGAGGAATGCGACTCCCACCGTAAATGAGGCAAATCCCTGGCAGGATGGCCGTTATGGACAGGCCTTTACTTTTACCGGCAATGATCACCTTGAAGCATCAAATCCACTCTATCGGGGTATTACCGGTACGGGCGGCCGCACGCTTTCGATGTGGATCAAGACAACGGATAAAAATTGGAGAACATTAGCCTACTGGGGAAATGAAGTAAATGGACAGCGTTGGTGGCTGAGACTTTACAGGAACGAATTACAAATGCATTTTCGCAATTCAGTTCGACGGACTTACACCAAAAACTTAATTGATGGACTCTGGCATCATGTTGCGGTGGTCAATCCGGATGGTGGTAACAGTAGAAACACGGTTCGTTTGTATATAGACGGTGCGGAAGCTGATTTTTATGGTCAATGGGGCCAGACCAGCATTAGCACAGGGGTCAATTATTCTTTCCGCATTGGAAAGCGCTGGAATAACGGGCAGAGGTATGTTGGTGCGATTGATGATGTGCGACTTTATTCAGCAGGGTTTTCTGAGTTTGAAATACAAAACCTTGTCCAGGAAGGATCCGGATTGCCTGTGGATATGGGAGAAGAAAGCTACACGCTTTCTGTCTGGGCAAAACCAAAGAAACTCTCCCCCGTGATGGACTATAAGTTTGCGATTGGGTGGTATGAGGGGAATGGAAACAATGAGTACATTCAGTCCCGGTTGCTACCCGGGCGCGTGGATGTCTCGGAATATAATTCCATGTATGTGGTCAATCCGAGTAGTTTGCAGCAATCAAACATCTTTCCTGATGGGCTTACAGAACGTCTGTTTGATGGCACTTTCAATGATCAGCAACTGAATGACACCACAGGAAATCCTAATCAATATGACGCCGGAATCGATGGAAGAGGATTTCGTTTTGGTGCTCAAATTCCCACTAATAACTCAATTATTAACCGAATCGCGGATGCGAACTTTTCAGTGCTCACCGCCCTGCCCACCGAATCCCATTCTGACAGTTATATCCTTTGGGAGCATGGCGGCACAGGGACTGGAGCATTTGTAGGTTTTAATAATGGATTCCTCAGGGTGCGTGCCGGTGATGGAGGTGCCAATGTCATGGCACCGGGCAGTTCTTCATCTTCTATGGCATTGCTGGATGTATCTTTCAGTCAATTGGAAGAAGCGGGTTTTACAGACGGTAAATTACACGACTTGAGATGGGAAATGATCATTGGAGATGGTTCTACCTATCCAGGATCTGTCCGCTTGTGGATTGATGGGGTTTATATGGGCGAATCAAACACTACAGGTCTAAATGCCCGGTTAGAGAGTTCAAGCTGGACGGGAAGTGACAATGGTGGATTTGGCCGATCATATGGGACAATTTGTGCAGGAGAATCCACCAATGCATGGCCTTATGAAACTGGATCTTCCCTACTCTATCATCATGGTACGGGATTTATGGTAAATCAGTCCTATGTTTTTGAGGACAAAATTTTTAGTGGACAGGTTGATTTTACAGGCTCGATCATTGATCAGAAATCTGGGGGACTTACCGGAACTGATTATATTGGGGGATTGTGGTACGGCACCCTTCGCATTGGAAACGATACTTTTATGCGTTCCGGGGAGAATACTTTCGGTACGCGTAGTGATGATGGCAGTGCCCTTTGGATAGACCTGGACCGTGATGGAGATTTTAGTCGCACAAATGCTGATAATCTCGATGAGATGGTGGTGAATAATTTGGGAAGTCATGGGCAGCGGAATCGAGTGGGGACGGCTTTTCTGGGATACAAATCTCCAATTTTAATGCGAGTGGGCGGAAAAACGAACCCGGGCATTTCTGCAGGTACGGGAGGTGTAAGCACTGCATATCACTCAACTCCAGTTGGTGAAAATCTTGCAGTGGGTAGCGATAAGTTGAGGGAAGCGGAGTGGAATCATCTGGCTTTGGTTGTGAATCGACTGGATGGAGAGATTCGACATTTTTTGAATGGAAAATTAGTGGCAGCGGATGAATTTACTGAGGGTACTTATGGGGATTTTTATGTTGGAGACTGGTACTTTGGAGGTATTCCGGGATTGAATGACTTTAACGGTTCGATCGATGATGCCAGAATCTATTCCACCGCACTGAGTGATGAGGATATTTTTGTCCTCTACAACGGAGGGGCTGGTGATATGGGCATTATGGGAGATCTTGATGCACCTCATATTACGCAGGATAATCCAATAAGTTTAAGCCTAAGTTTTAGTAAAGTTGGAAACGGTGTCGTTGTAAATGGATTGCAGGAGTCGGATCTTAATTCCAGTCTGGTCGGTGGAAGCGTGGTTCCAGGCTCGTTTGTTTCGAATGACGGCAACCAAACCTTTTCTTTTCAGGTAGTTCCAGAAGTTGGAGCCTTGGAAGTGAAAATGTCTCTGCCGGGTGGGGCTGGAACTTTTGGTGGAGAGCCAACACTGGCTGTCAACCGAGTCATTGGCATAGTTCCCGATGTGTTGGCTAAAGATGAAATTACCAATTGGTGGTGGTTTGATGAGGCGTTGGGTCGGGTAGCCTCAGACAGCGTTGGAACCAATGACGGTCAGTTGCTTGGAGGAATGAAGTGGTCCGCGGATGCCAAGGAGAATACGGCGGTTAATTTTGCAAAACCCAGTCAAATGATATCGATGGGAACAGTTGCTCCATCTTTTAATAAGGGCCGTTTTCAGTTGTCCTTTTGGTTTAAGCGCAAAGAAGAGGGCTTTACCTGGTCCACAGAGCAAGTTTCCAATGTCATGCTAAGTCTTGGAGACGAAAACGGATCGAGATTGCAGATTGGTACAAAAGGGCAAAGTGTTGAAGTTTTCATGGCTACCGGGGTAAGGAGCCAGCGGGTATCTCTTGGATCCGGTGTGAGAACAGGAGAATGGCATCACTTACTTCTATCCTATGATGAAAATGCCACGGATGACTATGAATTACGGGTATTCCTGGATGGGGAATTATCGGGATACACCTCGGAATTAGGGGGATCGCTTCAAGTCAAACCATCTGATGAGTGGCTTTTGGGGGCAGCTTCTAAAACTTCTCCCCAAAATGGCCGGTTTACGGGTTTAATTGATGATATGAGGTTTTACCGTTCGGAACGTGCTGAAGAAATTGCGCGGGAAACCTACAACAACGGACAGGGGGATTTAGCTTTATCTGTCGATGTCTCATATCCGGTCAGCACTCACGACAATCCTATTCAGGCAAGTCTGACTTTTCGAAAATATGGCATAGATATTCCGCTTTCAGAGTTCAATGCCAGCAGGATAAGTGTGCTCAATGGTGAACTTGTAAAGTTTGAAGGGAATGGCTCTAAGTGGTTTATTGAATTTAATTCCACGGCAGACCCGGGTCGTGTAACCGTGAATCTGCTTGAAGGTGTCGGAGTTGATGGAACTCAGCAGGAAAGTAATGCCAACTCATTTGTAGTCGGTTTCGCCCGTCCGCTCACACGGGTCGAGTCCCTGACGGCATGGTGGGATTTCGATGAAGGAAGTGGCTCAAAGGTTACGGATTATATGAATGGGTTTGTGGGAGATTTCTTTAGTGGTGATGCTGGATTTTCAAATGTTTCCTTTGATTCAGTCAATGCCAAGTTTGGAAGTGCTTTAAGGTTTCCCAAGAATGCATGGGTTGAAACTAATGCATTGTCATCCAACCTTGGAATAAGCGGTGGGAATCCCCGAACTATTTCCTTCTGGATTTATGTGGAAAGTGGTCAAAGTGGGCAACCCGGGCCTTATGGGTTGGGGCACATGGGATGTCCCAATAGTACGCATAGGATGTGGGGATTCAGAGATTTTTGGGATGGAAACTACAGAAGGTTCCGAACTCAACACTGGTGTTGGGACCCCGATGTTTTTGTCTCCGAAGGAATGAGGGATAAGTGGATGCACTTGGCACATATCTACACCGGGTCCAATGTTCAGGTCTATGTCAATGGCACGATTCGGCGTGACTGGTTTAAGGATGACATTGATACTGGAAATACATACCCTATTCAATTTGGGAGGTGGACGAATGAAGACAATAAATTAGATCGTACTTTTCAGGGGCTGTTGGATGATTTTAGGGTTTATGATGTAGGACTGGCTGCTTCAGATATCTTAAAGATTTACGGGAATGGAGCGGGTGACCTTCAAGTGATTCCAACGCTTGATATCCCATCGGTTGTGGACGGCAGTCCGGTTATGGGCAGACTCAGATTTGAGAGAAATGGGCAACCTATTGATGTTGTTGATTTTAATGTCACTGATGATCTTACCATTAGTAATGGAAGTATTGATCCAAGCTCTCTGTTTAATGAGGGAAATGGATCCTACCGCTTTAATTTTACCCTTAACCAGGAAAATACCGCATCACAAATTGAAATGGCTGCAGGTCGCGTTTTTGACCGATATGGAGAGGGGAATGGAGTGGTTTCAGTTTCCACGAGGTTAATGTACCGTGCGGTTACCCGTGGCCAGGAATTACTTGCCTGGTGGCCTTTTGATGATGATGCGATTGGTTCAAGTGATGTGGTCGGCAAGACTTCTAATGCCCGACTTGCTAAGATTTATGACGGTGCAAATGTGACTCATTTCGGGAAGTTTGGAAAGGGTTTGCATTTCGATCGCACTCGCTCAAAAGGCCGGATGACCATTCAGGGTAATGGAGTGAATCTACAAAATAACTGGACCTTGGCTGCCTGGGTGAAAAATATCCTTCCTCCTCTCAACAATTTGCGGTCAACTCTTTATCGAGGAGAGGGTTTGCAGGGGGGGCGGGACTATGACAGATATTTAGTCATTCGTGGAAGCGACCGGATGCTCAGTTTTTTCGATGGAGATGATGGTAACGGGAATAATCGGTACAGGTCCACGGGTTTCGAAATCAACCCGGTAAATCTTTCGGGTTGGCAACACTTTACGGTTTCCTCGTCGGGAAGCAGGACAAATTTCTACCTGAATGGTAAATTTGTAGGTGATGCGGACAGGAGGGAGCAAAGCGATGTGATGTTTGTGAACAATTCTAGTGACAATGAATTGTTCGCCGAGTACTTGGATGATGTTAGAATTTATGGGGTCAGCCTGACTTTTTCTGAGATTGCTGAAATTTACGGCGGCGGATTTGGTGATCAATTTCCATCCGTTATTTTAGAGCATAATGCGACCCGTAATTCTGATCCGCGTACGATCGGCTTATTGATTGGCAAGGACGGCAGTCCGGTTGCTTTAAATGGGTTCGACGGGTCCGATTGGAGACTGCAGGGGGGATCTGTTACCATGGTTGAGATTACAGATGGCAACTATTCTTTAACACTTGATCTCAATGATTCCTTCCGAGGGAGTACCCTTTATCTCGATGGAAATGTTTCGATTGATAACGATGGAAAACCAAATGAGGCTTACCGGGAGGAACTATTTTTAAACGAGTTAGTCTATGATGAATCCCATTTGCTCAGTCGGTGGGCATTCGACGATGCCAATGGTTCACGCATTCGGGATCTTGGTCTCGCTCGAAATGATGGCTTTTTAGTTGGGGATACCACGATTTCATCTGGAAAGTTTGGGAATTCAATATCAATGGACGGAAGTGGGGATTATATGAATGTACCAAGATTTTCCGGAGTTCATGAAGAGGGTAATTTCACCATTTCCGCATGGGTGTATCCAACGAATTTGGGGTATAACAGTGATGTCCAGGATGCAGCTGTATTTGGAACGGATGGAAATAACGCGGACACCGTTTTACTCTGGTATAATGTAAACGGTAGCTCCACAGCGAACCGTACCTTTACTTTTAATATTGGGACCGGTGGAATCGGACTGAATCGACTGGATGGACCAGATGGGTTGGTCTTACAGGACCGTTGGCAACATGTGGCAGCTGTAATGAGCGGTCAGGGCCGCAAGATCTATTACAACGGAGTCCTAGTTGCAGATTCGATTGGTTCTGACAATATCGTAAGTATCGAGGGAAATAATATTCGAGTCGGTGCGTGGACTGGGAGTGGGGACATGGACTTTGAAGGATCCCTCGATGAGGTGAGATTTTACAACCGCTCGTTTAATGACCAAGATATTTTGATTCTTTACGGCCAGGGAAATGGCGATCTCGGATTGACTCCCGTTATTTCTCTTGAACACGAAAATTCAGCATCCATCATGAATGGCCGGGTTGAGTTTCATAAATTCGGCACTGCACAACCGGTAACAGGATCAGCATTGAATACGGGTGATTTTATTACAACAGGAGGTGTCCTCAATGGTTTGGTCCTAAATGGAAACGGGTATGATTTTAATTTCACCGCCCCCCCCCATCCCGCTAAAGTTGAGATTGGATTACCAGCGGGCGCACTTTCAACAGGTGCCACCCAATCCCAGGCAGTTTCACAAACATTTATCCAGTCGCCCAAGATCACCGCTGAGGAGAGTCTGGTTTTATGGTACACCTTTGATGAGCTTAACGCATCAATGGTGGTCGGGGATTTTTCCGGAAATGCTGCAAATGGAGTGGTGAACATGGGACAAATGGTTCCCGGAAAGTTTTCGAGTGCTTTGCAGCTCAATCCTGGGGAGTATTTGTCAGTGGATGCGGAACTATTGTCTTTGGCCCAGAGCTTCACTTTATCGATGTGGGCTAAGGTTTTGGATGACAGTTTTGGGGTTTTAGCCAGAAATGGACAGTTTTCTTTGCAGTATCACGATGATAACACCATACGGGGATATGCGAGCACCAGTGATGGATGGGGAGAAGTAAAATCTCGACTGCCAAGTGGCAGGTGGGTGCATTATGTTGTTTCTTACGACGGATCCAATGTGAGGCTTTTTCNGAACGGACAAGCCGCTTCAGAAATTGCCCATACCGGATATTTGGCCTGGGGAGACGGCGTAGATCACAATCTTTATTTGAATAAGTATGCAACTGCCGGGTGGGAGGCCAAAGCGATCTATGACGATTTGAGGATTTATAACCGGTCTCTGAGTTCTTCGGAAGTTGACCTTCTTTGGGCATCTGGTGCAGGCGATATGGGTTTGAGTCCATTGGTCAGTGGTCATGATCCTTATTATAAATCCCCAAGCACTCATTCTGTGTTTTTTATAGAAAATAACCAGACAGTTGCCGCTTCAGGTCTTTTGCAGACTGAATTAAATTCGACCAACGGAACAGTTACTAATTTTAATCCGCTGGATTACAGTTTTGATTTGAATGCTTCTTTGGCTCCTGTGACTGTCCGGGTTTCAGTCCCTCACGGTGCTGCGGAGAAGGATGGAAATTTAAGCTCAGCTACTGGCTTTGAATTCCGTCGCCGGATTATCACCTCCGTAGAGGATGATTTGCTTGCCTGGTACCCCATGGACGAGACAACTGGAACTACTGGAGTCTTGGACGCTTCAGGACGGATGAGGCATGGGATATATGTGGGCTCTGATGCGACTATTCCCGGAGCGGGAAATGTAACGGGTTCATCCACATGGGGAAATTTCCCAGCTACCAATGCCTTTGATGACGGAGGGAACACTGGTAGTTCAAGGTGGTTACCAGCAGGTCCCAATGCCTGGATAACCTACGATTTTCCACAGCCCGAAGAAATTATAGAATACACAGTCCAGTCACAAAGTTGGAAATATATGGCACGGGCACCCAAGGACTGGACATTACAGGGTTCAAACGACAAAAGTAATTGGGTCATTCTTGATACTGTAACCAACCAAACATCATGGGGACAATGGGAAACAAGAAGATTTACGGTCAGCTCAACCGGGTTTTACAATTATTATAAGTTGGACATAAGCGATAATAATGGAGACGCCAGGGTTGGTATCGGAGAGATTGAGTTTATAAATTCCTCTTACAAACCCGGTAAATTCTCCAATGCACTTGATTTAAATGGTGAGTATGTGGAATTGCCTTTCAAAATAGATCAGGGGGATACCGATGGTATGTCCCTGTCCGCGTGGATTTACCCGAGGAAAATTGACGGCGGCACTGACAATGAAAAGATTATTTTCGCCACTGACAATGGCGGTTGGGATTGGACCATGGCTGTACGCATGGGCTCTTTAACCGCCTGGACGGGGAACACACGTTTTCAATCGCCCCTAACTGTCTATCCAAATCAGTGGTATCATTGCGTGGCTATATTTGACCCAGTTTCATCGAGGACAACCCTCTATGTGAATAATGGCTCTATCACCTCGGATTCTTTGGGTTTAGATGGAAATTCAAATTTGGTCCGTTTAGGGCGCGGATATTCGAACCGTACTTTTGATGGTTTGATTGATGATGTGAGGGTGTGGGGGCGTCCAATTAGCCTTACTGAGGTTGGAAAGCTGTGGGGGAATGGAATGGGAGATTTAGGACCCAGTGCCAGATTGGAATTTGATTCTATCGCATGGGACACTCAAGTTGCCGGTCAATTGGTACTGAATCAATCAGTAAGTGACTTTAATGCCAGCGAGGACCTTCAACTTAGTGGTTTGAGTTTATCTTCGATCACGGAGAAAAACGATTCCAATGGTACTGTTTATAATTTGACTCTCACACCCAATTCGTTTGTGCCGAGCAGTTTATCAATAAGCTTGTCTGCAAATTCAATTACCGACAGTCAAGGCGTACAAAATCCCCTCGTTTCAAAATCAATTGATTTTCGNCCACACAGAGTGAGGGAGTCTGACCTAATTCTTTGGTGGGAGTTAAACTCTTCAAACGCTGACTCCTCAGGTAANGGTAATAATGGTGGGGGCACGCCCGTTTATCAGAGCAATGGAAAGTTTGGAGCAGGTATAGGTTTTAACGGGATAGACCTTGGGAAGTCGATTACCTCCACAGGAATAATTTCACAAGGATCTTCTGCCACTGTATCACTTTGGGTCTATCCTGAAAGTGAGGATTTTTACCTCTTCAATGTGGATGGTTTGCCAATCCCTGCATCCATAAGTCTGCGCAAGCAGCGACCACTTTTCACCCTGCTCGGGTTAGATCAGACTTCTCTTCCCGGAACCGATATTAATGAATTTTGGGCCAATGGTTATGTTCCTCTTAATCAATGGACCCACCTTGCTCTGACTTATGATCTGTCATCCAAAAAAGCCCGGTTTTTCATCAATGGGGAGCTTGATGCATCAAGTTCATTTGCCGGCAGCCTCCCGTTACCACTGGCTAAGGGATTCCGACTTGGTCCCACAGATGATTCCCAAGCTACTTCTACTAATGGAAAAGTAGATGATTTTAGAATTTACGGAGTTGCTCTTTCTTCGGATGAGGTGAAACGGCTTCATGGTGATGGTGAAGGAGATTTTAATCGAAAGACTATTAAGTTTTTCTACTCTCAAGATTTTGAGATCCCAAAAATTGTGGATGTGTACTTTCTTGATGATGGGATGCCTGTATCGATATCCTCGAGTGGAGCAGATGCATTTGATCTGAGTGATATCATCGATGTCAATGCATCCGTCACCAATCTGACTCCTATTGGAAAAGGGCATTTTCGTTTTGAAGTTCTCGCGGATAATAATTCAACGCCTGCGAATCTGTTTGTAGAAGTTAATGGAAGTGCAGTGAAGACTGCTGGATTTTCTGACTCCTTCGAGGATACAAATTTTACTTATTTCTACAACCCAGTCACTCCTGATATTTCATCCGAGTCACTTTCACACTGGGCACGGGGAGTTGAATCAAGTTTTTTGGTCAAGGCAAAGGATGCCACTTCAGTAACAGTATCTTCTCTTCCTGCAGGATTGGAATATAATGCAACCTCTCGCACTATTTCGGGTGCTCCGGATTCAGGAGGTTCTTATTCAATTACAATCACCGCTTCTAATCCGGCATCCTTCGTAAATCAGTCCCATGAACTAGAGGTTATGGACCCGCTGGCTTTTTCTGCCAAGCTTCGACTTACCCTTAATTCATCTTCACTTGGCGAAGTCCCCAATGATCTGGCTGGTTTAACTCTGCATCTGGATGCTTCATCCCTACCCGACCAAAATGGCACTATTCTTACTGCTTGGTCTGACTCGTCCGGAAATGAACGGGGATTGAACCGAGTCCGTGGATTGCCCAAAGTGTTGCTTCGTCCTGAACTGGAGAATAAAAAGGTGGTGAGTTTTGATGGATTGTCACAGATGTATTCAACTTATGATTTTGGTGGACTGCTCAATGAATATACAATTTTTGCAGTGGCCAGACATTCAGGCGGTCAAAATGACGCGGTAATCGCCTCCGTTGGATCTGAATGGGTATTTGGATTAGGCTCAGAAAGGTCGATCTACTGGAAACTGGGAAGCCATGAATTAAGTGGAGCCTCTGCTGATACGGATTGGCATGTATTCAGTGGAACTTTTGGATCGGGTGGAACGGTTAAACTAAGAAGAGATGGATACAATTCTGGCTCCATAGAAGTGCCCATCGATACGAATGCGAAACCGAAATTCTTAGCTTTAGGTGGTGCTCAGGCAAACGAGTCCTATTCCAAAGCNGANGTTGCTGAGGTTGTTTTGTATGACCGTTTACTTTTTTCAGAAGAAATCGTCAGACTGGAAGATTATCTGCGTTTGAAATGGTTGGGTGGTTCGCTGAGCAATTTTCCGCTACTTGTCCGCTTGAGTTCAAGTTCACATCCCGACTTTGATATTCAGGAATTTGCGGATACTTCTTCCGGAGGAGATCTGCGTTTTTATGATCAAGATAACCGCCAACTTGCTTTTGAAATTGATGAGTGGAATTCATCGGGAGAAACAACAGCATGGGTCAAATTAGATGAACTAAACCATGCTGGTAAAGTTTTTGCCTACTGGGGCAATCCTGGTAACACGACATTACCAAGCCAAAGTATTTGGTCCGATTACCAAGGAGTTTGGCATTTTTCAGACTCTACTGATTCGTCAAATGCGGGTATTAATACTTCGAGCGAAGGCTCAGTGACCTTGGGTGCTACAGGATTAATGGGTAAGAGCCTTGAGCTATCCTCTTCAGGGAACCTCGTGGTTACCGGCTATCAGGGAATTCTTGGCGACCAACCTAGAACGGTAAGTCTTTGGTTGATGAAACCAGTGGTTAGTGCAGGGGGAATTACTGGTTGGGGAACGAATTCGGATCATTGGAATATCTCCTGGACAACGCAGGGTCCGAGGGTCGAGAGNGGAAATGGAGGAATCCGGGTGGCAGCCTCAACCATGCTTGCTAGTCAGTGGCATCATCTCCTGATATCCTATCCCGGGAACGGTTCGGATATGAACGCAACCAGAATATATGTTGACGGTCGGTTAGTGGATGCACCGGCTTCTTCGGTTGATGGAATTATCGGAACCGCAAGCGGGAATGATATGCGAATTGGATCATCCTTTGATGGCACCTCAAAGATGTCGGGATTTTTGGATGAAGTGAGGTTAAGCAATTTACCCCGTGGTCTTGGCTGGGCTGCTCATGAGTTTGCCAATCAAAAGCCGAACGCAGATTTGTTTCTTTACGATCTGGAATATCAACTGGCTCCAGTTTTGCCAGTGGATTTAAACCTCACCGTTTTGCGAAACCAGTCTTTTCGCTTCGATGTGCGGAGTAACCCTCCTGCGACATCATACTCCATTGTAAGCGGAACTTTACCGAACGGAGTTTCCTTAAATGCTGCAACTGGAATGATCGAGGGTAACACTACGGATGCCGTTTCTACATTGGCACTCGTTTTGCGGGCGAATAATCCCAAGGGTTCAAGTCAATCTGCTTTAAATATTAAAATCAGGGATTCTTTAGAAGCCCCTGTGATATCCATCGGAAATGTTGTGACGGTTGCAGGTCGAGGTGCGAATCTTAGGGGAAGCCTGGATAAATCCGGTGGAATCTCAAATCAAGTTACCATTTACTACGGTTTGAGTGATGGTGGGCAGATTCCTTCAAGCTGGGGTTATTCAGAAGATTTAGGACCCAAGGATCAAGGTAGTTTTACTGTTCAATTAACCGGACTGGATAGTGGTAAGACCTACTTCTACCGATATTCAGCAAATAATTCGATGACATCATGGTCTGGGTCGGGTTCGTTTACCACTCTTAGTTTTGATCAGGGGATCATTCGAATTAATACGGGAGAAGATGACGCCGGTACAAATGCAGGATTTTATTGGAATAGAAATAATGGAGAAGGCGAACAGAAGATTCACGACGCCAATATTTCCACCACAAATTACCTGGCTCCCAATGGATCCTCATGGAAGGTCACCAAGGCAAGTTTTAAAATTTACGGAGATTTGCTTTTTGGAGAAAACCTTGAGGAAATCATAATGGAGGGTGTGAATGCTCTGTCCATTGAGGTAGATGGTAATATAACCGTTGCCAAGAATTTGAGTGGATCTGCAACCCCAGTACTTCCTCATCTGCAAGGAGGAACGCTAACGGATGGATATGACGGCTACTATTCAGATGATCCATCTAAAGGTTTACATATGGGGAAAGGATCCCTGGGTGGATTTGGCGGAGGTAAGGGTCCCGGTAAGGGTGAAAGTTTAGGTAGCACAGGTGCCGGAGGAGTTACCGGTGGTGGCGGGTCTTATGCCGGGGAAGGTGGTAGTGGAGCGTCTGCACCCTCTGGTATCCGCTACGGCAGTGGAGGATTGGAGTTGCTTATGGGCGGATCCGGAGGGGGAATTGGAAATGGTGGGGATGCTGGAGCCGGTGGAGGTGCGATTGAACTGATTGCTTCAGGTAAAGTCCATATTTTATCAGGTGTGCGTCTATCCATGAATGGTGGCACTGTTTTTGTTAATCCCACCGTGGGAGCAAATTTCTCAGGGGGTTCGGGTTCTGGGGGTGCAATCCGAATCGTGGCCAATGAAATTGAGAATTTCGGGGTGATTGAAGTCAGGGGTGGAGATGCTTCTGGAGCTGATTTTCGGGAGACTGGATCCAAGTACTTGAGAGATGCAGGTGGTGCCGGCGGAGGTGGCCGGGTTGCCCTTATTGCTGATGGTTCAATTAAACAGGGTAAAATTAATCTCAATGGAGGAACCGGAAATGCAGATGGTGCGGCAGGATATCCAGGCATGCTTTTTCTTGGAACGAAGTCTTCGAGTGCACCCCAAACGCTAGCTTTGGATTCAGGCACTTTGGTCTTGGATACAGGAGGGGCTTGGTCGCATACTTCTGGGATCAGTGGAAAAGGGGTTCTGAGATCCTCGTATGTAGAAAATGCGGGTTACAGGTACGGCTATTCTGTTTGTCGCTTTCATTTTTCTTCTTTGCACATCGGACCAGAAGTTATTGTGGACATTAAGGGAGAGAGTTCTTTGGAGATAAAAGTTGATGGTAATGCAACTATTGCGTCGGTTCTTTCATTGAATGGAAAACCTGGACAACAGGGGATTTATTCAGGTAAAGGAGGTCCGGGAGGATGGGCATCAGGCCGTGGACTTAGAAATACGGATCAGTTTTCAAATCTACATCATAGCCTAAATGGACAAGGACCAGGCGGGGGTCGTGGATATGAGATTGGCAAATCCACTGGTGGAGGAAGTTATGGTGGAGTTGGCTCCGGAGGACTCAGTGGTGGTGTTGCAGGATTAACCTACGGTGATGAATCAATATCAAATTTGGTAGGGGGTTCCGGTGGAGGGCATTCGATTCGTGGTAGCGGCAACGCGGGTGGTGGTGGTGGTGCAATTTCCTTCCTTGTGAATGGTTCCTTTAGGTTAGAGTCTAATGCATCAATTTCTGCAAACGGTGGGCCAGGCACATCCCATTATGATGGATCAGGTGCCGGTGGATCAGGTGGATCTGTACGGATTGAGGCGGCTTCTATCTCAAATTTTGGGTCCATTGATGCAAAAGGTGGAAATGCTCTTGGAGATGGTAGCCTGGCGGGTGCAGGTGGTGGTGGAAGGATAGCCTTGCTTTCTTCGGGGAGTATTTTGGAAGGAGATACCAATGCCAGCGGAGGTCGCAATCTTTCGATTGTTCACGCTAATTACCGGTCTGATGATTTGGTTGCTCATTGGACACTGGATGATAATTCTTCGAGTAGCACAGCTTTAAACTCACAAGGGAACTCTGCACTAAACGGTATAATATCAGGTTCTCCTGAGAGAAGAGCCGGGAAGAAGGGTGGAGCCTTTTACTTTGATGGTAATGATGATAAGATTACCATCCCCTACGACTCGGCACTTGCGATCGATGAGTATACCGTTTCAATGTGGTATTTCCCTGAAAGAAACAATGAATGGTGGACCGGATTATTTGGACGGGGGAACGGATCTCAGGGCAGAATCCACTCCATTTGGCAGGGCGCTTCAAGTCATGGAACTAGACCCTACTTTCATCATCGTTTCGGAGAGGGAACCAATTGGAATGAAGGTGTCACTGATTATTATCTTTCACAATGGAAGAAATGGTATCACATTGTCTTCACAAATTCTGGTTTGAGCGGAAAGTATGCTCGAACTTATGTCAACGGAAGTTTCGCTACGGGAACTCAGAGGTATGAGAGAAGAGTGCTCAATGAACTCATGATTGACTACGCGTCGAACCTTTACATCGGGGCTGCCCCTGATCATGGTAACGGAGGGTATTTTCTTGGTATCATAGATGATGTGAGACTCTACCGAAAGGGCTTCGGTAGTGAAGATGTTTTTCATCTTTACCGTGGAGACCCTGGCGTTAATGACTACGAGGCAGTCAGAAATGGAGCTAAATTCGGAATTCCAGGCACAGTCACAAAGATTACTCCCCCTACCCTTCCAGCAATTTCTGCACCCCCATTGGTTTACGGAGAGGATGTGGGAAGTCTGGATTTTGGTGAGTCTGCATCCCTGAATTATACAATCAGCGGTTTACCGTCCGGATTAACAAATGAGACGGTTTTCGAGCCTGATTTGATTCCAGGATTATTTGCATGGTACAATGCAGACTCCAACGGCAGTCTTAAGATGCACGATGTTCGTACCTATGACCGAAATGACACGGTCGCTCCTGAAAACCTGTCTGTCTATCTTCCTTTTGATGAGAGCAATGGAAGTATTTCTCATGATTATTCTGGAAATGAGAATCATGGTACACTTATTGATCAGGCAGATTGGACTTCAGGGAAATCAGGGGGGGCGATTTCTTTTGATGGCAGCAATGACGGCTTGGTCTTTGAAAAAGTTGCTTTGATGGACAGACCAGACGCTTTTACGATTGCGTTTTGGTTCCAACGCTACAGTGAAGTCCTAGGCATTCCCACGAATCATCAGATCGATAATTTGATGCTGGCACAGTCCAGTTCCTATGATAACGATAATATCGAGATCGGAAGCGAGGGAAGTGAGATCGAAATTTATCTGGATTCCGGATCCGGGACACAGGATGATAGCTATTCCACTACTGGAGCAAATGTAAGCGATGGAAATTGGCATCACCTTGTCATGACTTACGGTAATGGACTGAAAGTATATGTCGATGGAATCGAGAGATTATCGCAATCCCAGTATTCAGGGCCGCTTGATTCGTCACTAGATTCCCCTCTATCTCTTGGAATGGGCAGGATATTTTCCGACCAATGGGGAGACTTTAACGGATCAATTGATGATTTCAGGATTTATGACTTAGAACTTAATGCCAGTCAGGCAGCTCAACTTTATAATTCAGGAACTGGAGATTTTGGTGGGACTGTTACAACCTCTTATGTTTCTGACAGAATTCAGACCTTAAAGGATCAATCAGTAAATACAAGAGATGCAGAAAGTTCTTACGCGACCGCTCCCGTCATAGCATTTGATCCTGAGACAGGGAAAAGAATGGTTCTGCTCAACTATGGTAAATCCTTAAGGATGGCAGATGCGGCAAGCATGCCGATGACAATATTCCTAGTAGGATTTGAAACTGGGTTATCTTTTCCGGAACGTGAACTTTTTACCTTTGAGGGATGGAGGATGATTCAAAGNGGAAGCTGGGGACTGAGGCGATGGAGCGACAATAATCCACAATTGAACACAACTGTTTCCTCGAGCGTGAAATCTCTGATTGGATGGACTGTTTCNAGATATGGTTATGAGATCAGGGCAAACGGTGAAGTGGTAGCAAGCGATGTGTCTGGGAATTGGCGGCCAGAGGCTTTGTTTGATCGAATAAATGGAGATACTGAACTTATGTTAGGAGAAGTCCTCTTCTTTCCTAGAATTTTGGAACTTGTTGAAAAGCAAAAAATCGAGGGGTATCTGGCAGATCAATGGGGGATGCAAAACTTGTTGTCAGAAGGTCACCCATACATACAAAATAAACCTTTGGGCAGGTCAGGGTTTGTATTTAGCGGAGTTCCCCAGGAAGCAGGAATCTTCGAAATATCGGTTAACGCCAGTAATCAATGGGGGCAGACCAGTGATACTTTCAGCTTGGAAGTTCAGGCCAAACCTCCACGGGCCCAAACTTCAGATGCGACTCAAATCGGTTCAACATCCGCCAGATTGCAGGCAAATGTGTTTGATCTTGGCGGTATGGACAGTAACTTAAGTTTCCTTTGGGGAACGGATTCAAATCTTTCTGTCTACACTGAATCTGTCGACATAAATGTTTCAACCGTA
>NHDJ01000061.1 GCA_002167265.1 Verrucomicrobia bacterium TMED56
TGGATGATTTAATCAGTGGAGTTGAGGAAGATTCTATTGCTAATCGTAAACTTTTTAAAAAGATCGAGCAGGGAATTAACGAAAGGAAGTTTCTAGTTGAGGGTGGAAGAAGTGCGATGTGGGAAAATTCTGAACATCTTTTTGCTTGTTTTTATCAATTACGACGAGCCTTTCTCTGCTTGTTTAATGAAATTGTGGGATGGACCGAGCCGATGCGTGCACTTCGTGCCCGTGTATGGGAAAGCGTATTCACCAAGGATATGCTTAGTTATCAGCAGTGGATGCATGAATCAGTGGGTCGTTTTCCGACCTTGATTCTTGGTCCGACTGGCTCCGGTAAAGAAATAGTGGCCCGGGCAATCGGATTATCAAGGTTCATTCCTTATGACTCTAAGTCTGGAAAATTTGCATCAAGTCCGAAAGGAAGTTTCTGTCCGGTCAACTTATCGGCCCTGACTGAAACGTTAATTGAATCTGAGCTTTTTGGTCACCGGAAAGGGGCGTTTACAGGGGCCATGCGTGACCATGCAGGTATATTTAAAACAGCGGGTCAATATGGAACTGTTTTCCTCGATGAAATCGGGGAAGTCCCGGAGCCGATTCAGGTAAAATTACTAAGAATATTACAATCCGGAGAATTTCAGGCTATTGGGGGGGATTCCCGTTCGTTTTACAAGGGTAAAATTATTGCTGCAACCCATCGAGATTTAAGTGAAGAGGTCAAGCATGGCCGAATGAGGGAAGATTTTTTTTACCGCCTTTGTGGTGACCAAGTGAACACGATAGCTCTTAAGGATATTCTATCCGCAAATCCAGAAGAGATTGAAAATTCAATCTTTTACATTTGCAACAAGCTTTTTGGGCAGGAAGGTGCAAAGGAACTAAGTTCAAGAGTAGTCGATAAATTGCAATCGGTCCTTCCCTCAAATTATTCATGGCCCGGGAACTTCAGGGAGTTGGAACAGGCGGTGCGAAATATTATCGTGCATGATGAATTTGTTCCTTTGAGAAATAATAGCGGAGATAGGTTTGATATTGGTAAAACTTACAGAACAACTGAGGTCAGTTTATTGGAGTGGAGTCAGGTATATGCAAGGAAAGCTTTCGAAAATGCNGGAAGTTACAGGGAGGCAGCCCGACGTCTGGGTGCCGACCAGCGTACCGTTAAGAAGCTGGTCCTGGGAGAAAAGTAGGATATGTCCAGGAGGGTTGATTCGATTCAAGAATTTTGTTTTAATTCTCAATCCCTCTTGAAACAGAACTCTTTATTTGGTTGTTTAAGTAAGTGAACAGGAAAATCACTTTTGGTTCATTTTGGCTGGTGACATTGGCAATATCTTTTTATTGGGGCTTTGTCGCACGCGACCCTTTTGATTCGATTCAGCGCAAAGTGATTGAGGATACTTTCATTAGGGAGATGGATGGCAATGACTTGGACGAATTAATGGAAGAAATAGCGGGGATAAAAACGGACAGGGTAGAGACTGCTAGTTCGAGCTTAGTCACTGAAGAGACCAATGAACAGGCAATCGAATTAAATTTTCAGCATTTGGATTTGGAAAAAGCTGGTCAGGAGGTTTTGACTGGAGATAGAATTCGCGAGGTCCTTTCGCCTGCCTTAGTTAGTTCTGACCTGGTGGGGCGAAATGCAGTGATTGCCGACATGCTCGCACGTTTAACTGCTGAGAATGCAGGGGATGCGCTTAAGGTTTTTGAGAATACAGCTTCCTCGTACCACACTGATAACAACTATCGTCTTTTTCTTCATGCATGGGCGAAGGTTGATGGTGCAAGTGCCCTGAATTACATAATGAATAATCCAAATGCTCATAATGTTGAGGGTGGTCAAGTATGGGCAATGTCAGGTTGGACAGCAGCTGATCCAAGGGCAGCCTATGACTTTGTCATGGGGAGGGATGATGTGGATTATGGTCTTTACCATGGATTGGTCAGGGGGTGGGGTAGAATTGATCTCGACGGTGCTCAGGAATTCGTTTCCTCACTTGAGAACAAAAAATTGAAAAGCAGATTGGCTAATGTAGTCAGCGAGACTTACATTGAGAAGCATGGAATTCAGGGTGCGATGGACTGGGCATCTTCGAAAACAAATGGATATGACAAAGGGTTTTCAGAGGCTGCATTCAAATCGGTAGTGGGGCGGGCAATTCCACAGAGTTCAAATTATGTGGCTGAGTGGATTAGCCGAAACCCTGACAATAAGTTAATCGAACCATGGATGTTTGAGAAAACGGCAGGGAAACTGGCTCAACGTGATCCAGGTTTAGCTGCCAGTTGGCTTGAATCTCATCTTGGTAACAAGAAACTTAACGGTCAGGTCGTGGGCGAGGTTGCCTCAAGGTGGGTTAAATCGGATCCTGAGGCGGCTGCTTCATGGGTGGATAGTTTGGAAGGCACCCGTGTTTACGACAAAGAATTGGCCAGGAAATTAGGGGGTGTGTGGGCTCGAAGCGATCCCGAGGCTGCCCTTAACTGGGCTGACAAATTGAAACCCGATCTCTGGAGGCCCACCTCTGCCAGCATCGTTGGGAATATGCCCATTAAGGAATTGCGAGAGTACGCCCCAATTATTAAGCAGAGCCCCGAGGACAGTGCCAACGATGGACTTCGGGCAGCTTATGCAATGCGGATGGCCGATGACGATCCTTATGATGCCATTGAGCAAGCTCTCATGATGAAGGATACTTTGGGGAGGGAGAAAGTTACGGTTTACATCGCAAAGAAGCTTTTCAAGAAAGATCCTGCTGGGATAAAAGACTGGTTGCCACAAAGCGGATTAAGCACTGCATCTCAGCAACGTGTTTTAAGAGGTCAGTAAATTGATTTTTTGTTTTGTATTGAGTTAATTACCTATTTCTAAAACTGTTTTCAGGAAACGAACTCCTTCTGTTCTGTTTTGGAATGCACCGTCCAATTGTGCCTCGAAGCATTGCTTAAGGATAGGACCAAACGCAGGACCAGGTCTAAGACCATGTTCAATAAGATGACGTCCCAGTATGATGGGTTGAGGTGCTGAATCCTTTACTTTTAGTTCTTCAGCACGCTGGAGCAACCATGGGCCTTCAGGAAATTCATCTTTCCTTGGAGGTCGTCCGGCAATGTCAGCGGCAGCTACCCGAACAAGTCTGTCGATTCTCTTTACCTTATTGGCTAAACGACGAATAGCTCCATCGCCCGCTTGGTCTTTATAAAAAGTACGGGGAGACAGGTGCCTTCTGACCAGAGGGACCACTTGTTCATGTAAATCCACTTGAGTGGTAAGGCGGGAAAGAAATGATCGGGTTGGTTCTTCTCCTTTGGCCTCGTGCATGGGTGAGCGAATACGACCGTCCTTTCCAATCTTTGTAGTAAGTGGTTTCCCCAGATCATGGCAAAGAACTGCAAGTCCAACCACTAGGTCTTCCCAGTCGTCTCCAACTCGTTCCTGGGCAAAGGCATCCATGCAATGAAGAGTGTGTACCCAGACGTCTCCTTCGGGGTGCCACTCTGGTTCCTGATCACATCCGATGAGAGCCAAGAGTTCCGGGAAGTATTTAACCCAACCCGTATCTTGTAAGAAGTTTAGGCCTTCGGTCAGGTTTACTCCTTTCAATATCAGCTTTTTCCACTCCTCATAAATTCTTTCAGGTGCCAAGTTTTCCATATCCATAGACTGACAAATATCAATGGTACTGGGTTTTGGCGTAAGTTGAAAACGTGCGATGAACTGCATTCCCCGAAGGACACGAAGGGGGTCTTCTTTGAACGCGGGTCCCACATGAGATAATATTCGGTCCGCGATGTCTTGTCTACCCCGGCAGGGATCAAAAAGTTCATCCGTTAGGGGGTTTAACCCAAGGGCATTGATGGTAAAATCCCTTCGAAGTACAGCTTCTTCAAATGGAAGGTTTGGATCCACATCAATACTAAAACCTTTGTGGCCACTTCCCGTTTTAATTTCTGTGCGAGGTAGGGCAATCTCGATTGGTTGGCCCTTGATTTTAAGAACCCCAAAAGCTTTGCCTACCTCGTCACATTTGAAATGAGGTGAAAGAAGGCTCTTGATTTCTTCAACAGACAATCCACGTGCCTCGAAATCTAATTCTTTAGGATACTCCCTCCAGATGAGATCACGGACCGAGCCTCCAACCATAAGAAGGTTCCCGCCAGCGTCTTGAAATAGTCTGGCTAATTCAAGCGTGGTTTTGAGAAGCTCGGGGTTGAGATAGTCGAGCAAACCGGCAGATTTTGACATTTTTAAGAAAAGATTTCGTCTTCTACAAATTTGCAAATCGAGTGATAGATCGGGAGGTGCAGTTCTTGGATAGCGGCTACCTCGCAAGCGGGGGCTTTGATTACATAATCAGCAAGCTGAGCCAATTGACCGCCATCCTCACCACATAGCCCGATAGTAGATAGTCCGAGAGCTTTAGCCGTATTTACTGCATGAATGACATTCTTAGAGTTTCCTGAAGTACTGATTCCCCAGAGAACATCTCCAGCTTTGCCAAAAGCAATGACTTGTTGGGCAAAGGCAAATGCTGGATTATCATCATTGTTGAAAGCGGTATGGAAACCTATCATTGAAGGAAGGGATAGGGCAGGCAGACCTCCGTGCAGTTCAGTTGATAGTTCTGGTCCAAGCTTAGTAACAATTTCTTCACTTAATGGGCGTTTTATGGAAAATTGTTTAATCAGTTCTCCAGCGATATGTTCGCAATCGGCACAACTTCCCCCATTGCCACATAGTAAAAGCTTTCCTCCACCGGAAAAACAATCAGATAAGGTTTTGGCGGAGTTTCTTATTGCTGATTCTATACTCTTCAAACTTTTATAATGTGTGACTAGTTCTTCAATTGCATCCATACCTAATTTTGTAGCCAAAGTTTATTGATAAACCAATTCAATTTCTCATGACAATCAAGTCATAGGATGGGCAAACTCTTTACTAAGGGTTGCATTTCTGACATAAAGATTTTCTTGTCCCGTGAAAGCTGAATTTAAAGAGATCGATATGTGGAATAACGAACTAGCGTCCATGGATGCTTGTTCCCGTATTCGTTGGGCATGTCAAAATTTTAGTGAAAGGGTAGTGGCATCCACTAGTTTTGGCCTACAAAGTGCCGTCATGATCCACTTGGTAACACAAGTTAGACCAAAAATCCCGATTATATTTATAGATACTGGTTATCTTTTTCCAGCCACCTATGAATATGCCATGACATTGCAGGATAAACTGAATTTTCAGGCAGATGTTTACTCAGCACAAATGTCACCTGCTTTTCAGGAGATATCCTTCGGAAAGCTTTGGGAGCAGGGAAAAGAGGCTATGACGAAATATAATTTTCTTAATAAAAGAGAACCAATGGATCGGGCTCTCAAAGCCCATCATGCGAAAATCTGGTTGTCTGGATTGCGTAAAACTCAGAGTGAATCCCGTGCCAATCTTCCATTTATTGAGAAACAAAATGGTATTTTTAAGTTATATCCAATTCTTGACTGGGGTGATCGCGAGTCATATCAGTATTTGCCGAAGCATGAACTGCCTTATCATCCATTGGAAGGAATGGGCTATGATTCCCTTGGCGATTGGCATAGCACCAAAAAAATATCTCAAGTCGAAAAGCCCGAAGAAACCAGACATGGCGGTCACGGTCGGGAGTGTGGATTGCATACAGAAATTCCAGATGGACTGGATTTTACCGTTTAGATTTTAATTATGATTCTTTCCGATGATAAAACCCGTCTGGAGGTGCTTATTAAGCGCACAAAACATTTATGGAAGTTTTTAGAGTGTGATGATAAGAAAATTAAGATTGCAGAGTTGGAGGATGAGATGTCATCCCCTTCTTTTTGGGATGATCAAGATAAAGCGAGAAAAGTGGGTTCCGAGAATAACCGGCTTAAGCAAACGGTTTCCAAAATTGAAGAATTTAGGACTGAAGTCGATGATTTGGAAGTGCTCTGTGAATTGTGTGAAGAAGATGAAGATGACCTGGAGATGTCCAAAGAATTTGCTTTAACCCTTGAATCCCTAATCTCGAAGATTGACGATTTAGAAGTGGCAAGCTTTCTGAATGAACCTTTCGATTCACGACCTGCATTATTAAGTATCCATGCAGGTGCCGGTGGCACTGAGTCTTGCGACTGGGCAGATATGCTCATGCGTATGTATGTAAGATGGGCAGAGAGACGGGGTTTTGAAGTAGAGTTACAGGATCTTCAACCTGGCGAAGAGGCAGGGGTCAGCAGGTGTTCAATACGTATTGATGGTTTAAATGCATATGGGCATGCTAAAGCGGAACGTGGGGTTCACCGTCTGGTAAGGATCAGTCCATTTGACTCAAATAAAAGGCGGCACACTTCATTTTGCTCGGTCGATGTGGTAGCAGAAGTTGAGGATGATGATCTTGATATGGAAATTCCGGAAGATGATTTAAGGATAGATACTTATCGTTCCAGTGGAAAGGGAGGACAGCATGTAAACAAGACCGACTCAGCAGTTCGACTAACGCATTTGCCTTCAAATATTGTGGTTCAATGTCAAAACCAGCGTTCACAATTAAAGAATAAGCAAACCGCCATGAAAGTTTTGAAGTCGAGGCTGTACGAGAAACAGCAAGATGAAAAACGGGCGGAAATGGAAAAGTTTTATGGTGAAAAAGGAGAAATGGGGTGGGGAAATCAGATACGTAGTTATGTTTTTCAGCCATATCAAATGGTCAAGGACTTGCGTACCGGAGTTGAAACTTCAGGTGTACAGGCAGTCATGGACGGTGAGTTGGACCCATTTGTAAATGGATGGTTACGTGCGGGTTGCCCAAGGCAACGAAATAAGGATATCCAGGTAGAGGATTAATGGATTGCCCCAACTTGATCTGGGATCAACTTGAATCTCATCAAGGAAATCCTCTGTTTGCTGAAAAGACTTGGAGGTGGTCATCTCAGCACTGGTCGATTCTAGAACCTTTGCAAAGCGAGATTCAAGACCTGGGGCAGGCAGCGTTTGCTTTCTATCAAGCGATTGAAAAGCTTTATCTGAAATCAAAAAAAGATCAGAGAATTTTACGAAATCAGGATTTAAAAGTTCCCTGGGTGGCTGACTATTATGATGCCGGAAAACCAGCTTGGCTGGTTGATCATTCCATTTCAAAAGCAGTACTCGGATCAATGCCCGCAGTTTTACGTCCTGATTTACTTCCAACAAATGGAGGGTTTACTTTAACGGAATGGGATGCCGTTCCTGGGGGGATTGGACTTACTGCTTTCTTGAATCAGGTTTATCTGGGTCAAAATCATTCGGGAATGCTTGAATCCTTTGGAGCTTCATTAAAGGCGGCTTGTTCTGAAAATGGAGATATGGAAAGTTACAAATTTGCGATCGTTGTGAGTGAGGAAGCAAACACTTACTTGCCAGAGATGGAGTGGCTTGCCGAAAGGTTAAATTCCTTGGGTTACTGGATAAAAGTTTGTTCTCCCCTGGATCTGCAAATTCTACCGACCGGAGTTTTTCTTGCAGGTCAGAAAATCGATTTACTTTATCGATTCTGGGAACTGTTCGATCATGAGCAGGTGCCTGAGATGAAAGAAATCGCGAAACTGGTTGAGAACGGAAAGCTTACTGTTACCCCCCCTATGCGACCCTTTCAGGAAGAAAAATTATCTCTGGCTCTATTCCATCATCATCGCTTACAGGAATTTTGGGAAGAGAATATAGAAGAGGATGAATTGAGTTTATTACGACGCTTTATACCAAAGACATGGATCCTTGATCCAGCTCCGATTCCACCTGGTGCTTTTGTGGACGGACCATTGGTTAACAGGAAAGGACTAGGGAATTGGTCCGAACTGGGAATGGCATCGAAGAAGGAAAGGTCTTTGGTTGTTAAGGCGAGTGGATTTCATGAAACTGCATGGGGAGCAAGAAGTGTGGTGATTGGGGATGATATTTCTGGTGAAGAATGGAAAAAGACCCTTAGTGGTGCCATTGAATCATTCCCGAGACCTCTTTCGGTTATTCAGGAATTTCATAAAGCCTCATTAGTTGAACACCCAGTTTTTAAAAAACGAAACGAAGTGATTTCCATGTCCGGAAGGCTCAGACTATCTCCATATTTTTTTGTTTTGGGTAGTGGAATTCAGTGGAGTGGGACACTCGCCACTCTCTGTCCAGCTGATAAGAAAATAATCCATGGTATGACGGATGGAGCTTTAATGCCCTGCAGTCTGTAGTCCTATTTGATTTTCGAGCGTGGAGTCTTCCAATTAGGGTGTGGGNCGTGTGCTCCCTCCATGTAAGANATGAGTCTTTGAGCNATAGCTGGTTGTTCTGAAGCAAGGTTTTTATCCTCATGGATGTCCTGAGACAGGTTGTAAAGTTCGATTGTGGAGTTGTCCATGCCTGAACGAATAAGTTTCCAATCCTCCATCACTAAAGCCTGCCGGAAGGTTCTTTCGTAAAATTCCCAGTATAGAAATTTGTGTCGGTCNTGGCCCTCCGTTTCACCCCGTAGCGTAGGTAAAAAAGAAATGCTATCGGTTTGTTTTGGAGTTTCAATNTCAGCCATTTCACAGGCTGTACTCATAAAGTCTCCGAAGTACAGAGGCTGATCGCATACTGAGCCATTCTTTATTGTTTTTGGCCACCACGCTATTGTGGGTACACGAATTCCACCTTCCGTTAATGACCTTTTCATTCCTCTGAGCGGACCACTGGGAGCAAAGAGTTCAGGATTATGGCCGGCTTCATTATGGGGTCCGTTGTCAGAAGTAAAAATGACGAGGGTGTTCTCTGCCAGTTTGAGTTTCTTAAGCAGATCAAGGAGTCTGCCGACATCACGATCCATCCGGGTAATCATGGCCGCCTGTCCCTTGTCCTGTTTTGGCCAATTCTCTTTTTCGTAGATACCATAATCTGGCACCTCTGCACCATCCCCAAACATTCGGGTACCTTCGTTATTGGCGTGTGGAATGGTCAGGGGAAGATATAGAAAGAACGGATTCTCTTTATTTGNTTTAATCCAGGNAAGGGCTTCCNCGGTAAAAAGNTCNTGACTGTATTCAACCCGCTTGGTTGCNGCACCTCCCATNAACCCGGCTCTTGGCTTATCTGANANAGGCTTNACCACATTTTTCAATANATGCTTTTTTTGGTTTCGCCATAGGAATTCCGGATAAAAATTGTGGGCATGTACTTGATTCAGATATCCGTAGAAGTAATCGAAACCTTGCCTGAGAGGATGGCCTTCCTGCCCCACTTCTCCGAGACCCCATTTACCGATGAGGGCAGTTTTGTATTCCGCTTCCTTGAGCTTTTCTGCGACAGTAAGGTCTTTATCCCGCAAACTTTGCCTCGTCATATCGCCACCTGCATTACCGCGAACATGAGTGTTCCCCATATGTTGTCCGGTCATGAGGACGCTTCGAGAGGGAGCACAAACCGTGCTGCCAGAATAGAAGCGCGTGAATTTCATTCCCTCCGCCGACATCTTGTCAAGGTGAGGCGTCTTGATCAGTTTTTGTCCATAACAACCGAGATCACCATACCCCAGGTCATCGGCAAGAATAAAAATAATATTAGTCTTAGCGACTGCTAAGGTCGTGACTAAAAGGATGAGGAACGGGATGAATTTTAGATTAATCATATTATTTTCCTTCAAATTCTTTCAATGTGGTGTCAACCAAGCGACCAACATATCCCTGAAATCGCTTATCAACTTCATTAGGGATGCGGGGCATGGATTGAATTTTGGAAAATAGAGATTTTGCCTTTTTATCGAGATGGTCGATTGCATTCATGGCGAGCATCGATGGAAAGCATCCGTTCTTTAAGGGATCGGCAGTCTCGCCCAAAATTTGAACCGCCATCTCGATCTGTTGCTCGGTGCCATATTTACCCAAAGCTTCGGCGGCAACAACCCGTACATAAGGAGATGGATCAGTGAGGGCTTCTTCCAATCGTTTCCCGGCAACCTTCACGCCTTCCTTGCCACGCATAAGCAGTCCCATGGTTCCCCAGTAGCGGATGGCGGAATCCTTATCGTTGAGGAAGCCGATCAGTGGCTTGGTCGCCCATGGAGATAGACCAGATGCCATATCCGCAGCCAGAAAGATCCTTTTAAAGGGATACTTCTTTGACCTTGCAAACTCATAAGGGGTAGACCCTTCTGAGCGAGAATGAATTTCACCCTCGGGAAGGAAACCTATATCAATAATTTGGTTAACATGTCCCAAATGGGCTTTCCTCATGGCCTTGAGTACTTCTTTATGATCCTTTGATTTTGCTAGGTTGTTGACCTCATCCCGATCCTTTTTCAAGTCATATAGTTCTTCGGGCGGTTTGGTTTTCCAAAAGTGACTTTGAGCTTGATTTAACTTCCCTTCATCAAACATCTTTTTCCAGACTTGAGTAGTCGGGGTTTGGAACATGTAGGAGACATGCTGGCCATAAGGTTTATGGGGCATGTAATTACGTATGTAGATGAATTTTTCACCTACAACTGAGCGCACCATGTCATATCGCTCATCCATTCGGCCACGAAACCCGTAGCCATATTCCTGGGCTGTTGCTTCGTGCTTCCCCATAAAGGCNTGGCCTTGCATGTGAACAGGAGGCTTTTTTCCTGCAATACTCAGCAGGGTGGGGGCAAGGTCAATAAATCCAATCCTGCGATCGGATTTCCCACCGATTTTGTAGTCNGAAGACGCCAAATGTTTCCATTTCTCAGGAACATGGACAATGAGAGGCACATTAATTCCGGAAAAATAGGGCCACCTTTTACTTCTTGGCATACCTGAACCGTGATCTCCGTAGTAAAATATAATCGTGTCATCGGCTAATCCTTGCTCTTCGAGTAATTTGAGTTTTTCACCCACCATCTTGTCCATCTCGGTCAGTTTGTCATAGTACTGCGCCCAATCCTGTCGAACTTCGGGAGTGTCAGGATGGTAATCAGGCACTCGTACTTTTGACGGGTCATGTATTTGTTGATGCGGACGTTTGCGGATCTGACTCTCGTGAGATACTGTGAAATTATGGATCGCAAAAAATGGCTGATCTTTTTTAGGCCGGTTCGTCCATGACGCTTTTCGTCCACCTTCATTCCATACCTGACCGTCTTTCTCTAGATTATAATCCTCCTTAGAGTTATTTGTGCAATAGTACCCAAGTTCTCGCAGGTAAACCGGATACATTTTAAATCTCTTGGGTAGCTGGGTCATACTTCTCATGTGTTCAGCCCCGGTTGAGGTTGGATACATGCCTGAAATGATGGTGGTTCTGGCAGGAGCGCATACTGGTGCATTGGAAATGGCTCGTGTATAAATCATTCCCTTGGCTGCAAGAGCATCCAGGTTGGGGGTGTCGGCATAGTCATCCCCATAGCACCCAAGGTGAGGTCCATTATCTTCACTGGTTAACCACAGAATATTTGGCAGATCCGAGGCTTGCAGAGAAGCGAGAACCGAGAAAAGAAAGGTGTAGAGAAGTGTTTTCATAGGCTGGTGATTAAAATTATTGTCCTTTTGTGATCATGGGAAAGTCATCGGTTCTGAATGGGGTAACGGGTAAGGTAACCGAACCATCTTTGCGGAAAAG
>NHDJ01000062.1 GCA_002167265.1 Verrucomicrobia bacterium TMED56
CATCAATCCTGCCAAATTTATTGATTACGCTTGCATACCCTTTCTCTAAAGCTTCTTCGTCAAGGACATCACAAGTCAAGCCCATACAATCCGCTGAAATATTTTTCCCTTCGGACAGCGCTTGATTTACTCTATCCTGATTCCTACCAAGGTAGACTACCTTCGCACCGTTTCTTTGGAGATATTTAGCAGCGCCACCGGCTAGAATTCCAGTGGCTCCAGTAACGACAATTACTTTTTCAGAGATATTAAATAATTCGTTCATGATTATTATATGTTAGCAGCTTTTCTCAACGTACGACTCTTGCCCCTCCCCCGCTGATGATCTTTTCTACATCATTCAGGGTTGCCATCGAAGTGTCTCCAGGGGTGGTCATAGCCAAGGCTCCATGGGCTGCCCCATAATTGACCGCCTTGTCTCCATCGTGCCCTTGAAGGAAGCCATAAATTAATCCGGATGCAAAGCTATCACCCCCGCCTACCCTGTCCATAATTTCCAGATCTGGTCGATGAGTAGACTCATGAAAACTACCGTTTTCCCAACAGATCGCTCCCCAATCATTAATCGTTGCAGTTTTTACACTTCTAAGAGTCGTGGCGGTTGCCTTGAAGTTGGTGAATTCGGCTACAACTTGGTTAATCATATTCTTGAACTTATCGACTTCGATATTGGAAATGTTTTCGTCCACACCTTCGACTTCGAAGCCTAGGCATGCGGTAAAATCTTCTTCGTTACCAATCATGACATCCACATTTCGTGCGATTGCCCGGTTGACCTGCTGGGCCTTTTGAATCCCTCCGATCGATTTCCATAGGGATGGACGATAATTTAAATCATAAGAAACAATCGTGCCATATTTTTGAGCGGCCAGGACTGCTTCTGCAGTAACTTCTGCGGTGGATTCAGATAGGGCCGCAAATATTCCCCCTGTGTGAAACCAGCGAACGCCTTGCCTTCCAAAAATGTCATCCCAATCAAAATCGCCTGGTTTCAACTGGCTTGATGCGGTTAGTCCGCGATCGGGGACGCCCACGGCTCCACGAATGCCAAAGCCACGCTCGGTAAAATTGAGCCCATTCCTTACCTCTCTTCCAAGCCCATCGTAGGGTGACCATTTAATGAGCGAGGTATCCACCCCTCCTTGCATAATAAAATCCTCAATCAAACGGCCAATCTCATTGTCCGCAAAGGCGGTGGCGACTGCTGTTGTGAGATTGAAACATCTTCTTAATCCACGGGCGACATTGTATTCCCCTCCCCCTTCCCAGGCCTTGAACTGTCTGGCAGTACGAATTCGGCCTTCCCCAGGATCAAGACGCAGCATAATTTCTCCGAGGGAGATCAGGTCATATTTACATTCAGATTTTGGACGGATGGGTAGGCTCATGATTTAGCTTTCTCTTGTTTCTTTCTTAAATTGTCCGAGATCCCAGATTGGGTGACCGCATTCATTTGCGATTTTATTAAATCCAAGGATTTCATTTTCAGAAAAAAGTAGTCCCCCAGACCTATCCGTTCGTTCGGCGAATTCGGCTTCGAATTGCCCAGGAACTACACAGTCATTGTTTCCACCAGCTAGGATATCGTCGAGGATGACTTTGATATTTTCCTGCTGCGACCTCCCGAAGGCAAAATTTTCAGAACTGATTGCTTCCGGATGTATCACCTGAAAATAAAAGTTGGGTGTATGCTTGTCGCCATCTTCTACATGATTACTTCGTAGAGTCGGTCTGGACGCACCGATAAAGGCAGCCATAATTTCATTTATTAAAGATAAGCCATACCCCTTATGGGCTCCAAAAGGCTTAAGAGCTGAGACTTGATGGGGGTCCAGGGTTTCATTGCCATCTTTATCAACGCCTGCTCCGGGGGGTAAGCTCTTCCCCTCCCGTTTAAGTTGTTGCACGCGTCCCATTGCTATTACTGAAGTGGCCCAGTCGATCACGACAGGAAAGCCAATCGCGTCCATAGTTGGGAAACCCCANGAATGTGGATTGGTGCCCAGTGTGGGCTCACTCCCCATGAAAGGAACCACTTCTGTTATGGAAGCGGTGCAATTTGTGTAGGCAATATAACCTTTTTTCGCGGCATCCATAACATACCCACCACCCCAAAGGTAGTGAAAGGCATGATCAACAGATACCTGCCCGATGCCGTACTGGTCAGCCAACTCGATGCAACGGTTCATCGCTTCATAAGCTGTGGCTTGACCGAGTTTACATTGGCAGTCCCAGACCTCAGAAGATGGAAATCTACTTTTCTTTTTGATGATTTCAGCTGAAGGTTTGCACCCGCCTGCCTTTGAACCAAATAAATCATCCAGATGCAGGGCTTTCAAGGCATTATGCGTACGAATTCCGTGGGTTGTGGCATAAGCTGAGAACTTGGCCGCAGCGAGGCATTCTGATTCGTCGAAACCGCGATGTTCGTAAGCCTTTTTGACCAAGTCGTTGTGGGTCTCGGTGGGTACGATGTAAAATTGATCTTCTTGAAGCATGGTTTCGTATATTTACATGTGTGATGTAAGGGGTACATCATTTGCCTGTGCCAATGGTTTCTCTCCTTTAAGGGCGAAGATTAGATTCTTGGCAGCCATGGTTGCCTGACGGGCAACCGATTCGTAGGTGCGACTTCCGATATGAGGTGTGATTAAGCAATTTGTTGTATTGATAAGAGGATGATCATGAGGAGGAGGTTCGATATCTAGCACATCAGTTCCGTATCCGCCTATTTGTCCAGATTGTAATCCATCGACCATATCCAAAGTGTTTACAATTTCTCCCCTCGCACAGTTTAGGATCACCACGCCTTTTTTCATTTTGGCAATACTCTGCTGATTGATCATCTCTCGTGTCTCATCCGAAAGGTTGGTATGCAGGNTGATCACATCCGCCTGATTCATGGCTTCTTGAGATGATTCGCATCTTTCGATTTTGTGATTTCCGGCAAATTCTTCATCCCAGTAAAGATCGTAGCCTACCACTTTCATTCCAAAGGCATTGGCTCTAATTGTGACTTCTTTACCAATGCGACCGAGACCAATCACAGCAAGGGTCTTTCCCATGATCTCGTTTCCAGTGACTCGTACCCATTCCCCAGTTGCAACATGGTTTGCTTCTTTGACCAGTTTCCTGAAAAGAGCGAGCATGAGGGCAAAGGTGTGCTCTGCCACTGTGGTATGATTGACTCCAGGGCAAAAAGTAAGTGGAATGTTCTTTTCAGAAACATATTCGGTATCAATTTTGTCCAAACCGATACCGTACTTTGAAATTACTTTTAGGGATGGAAGAGCTTGGTCAATTACGGTTCGTGTGATTTCGTCATCGCCGCATAAAAAAGCGTCGATATTTCCTACCAGTTCAAGCATCCTTGATTCGGTAAGTGGACCGCGCTCGCGGATTAATTCGAAACCAGCGTTCTCCAGCAGTTCATGATGAGGTCCCGGGGTGTCCTGAAAAGAAGTTGTGGTAAGAAGTACTCTCATTATTCAAAAAAGGGTCAATATGCTTTACATGAGTTAAGCTCAACGTCAATTTACATCTCCTACATCTCAAATCATATGACGGAAACTAAGCACAAGGTTGGAATTATTGGCGCTGGAGTAATCGCAGACTTTCATGCTCAGGCTTTAATGGCAATGCAGGGTGTAGAATTAGTTGCAGCGTATGCGCGTAATCAGGAAAAAGCGGATTCATTTTCTCAAAACTACGGATGCTCAGCTTATTCTGACCTGGATGAGTTCCTGAAGCACCCGGGGATGGATGTGGTTACGATTGGGTCAGTAAGTGGGGTTCATTTGGATCATGCCACTGCAGCAGCTCTGGCGGGTAAGCATATCATTTGCGAGAAACCACTGGAAGTTACCCCAAGCCGAATCGATGAGATGATCAAGATTTGTAAGGAGAATTCTGTTATGCTTTCGGGCATTTTCCCTCGTAGATTTAATGATTCCACCCATATTTTCAAGCAAGCCATTGACTCTGGCAGACTGGGGAAAGTTGTTCTTTGCGATACCGCTATCAAATGGTGGAGGACTCAGGAATATTATGATAGTGGAGATTGGCGGGGAACCTGGAACTTGGATGGTGGNGGTGCCCTTATGAATCAATCTATCCATACAGTAGATCTGATGCTCCATCTGATGGGAGATGTGAAGTCCGTCTCTGCATCTGGTGGACTGGAGGCACATAAAGGTATTGAGGTTGAAGATGTCGCGGTAGCCATGGTTGAGTTCGAATCCGGTGCACGCGGTTTGATTCAAGCATCTACAGCATGTTACTCGAATACCGGACTGCCTGCATCCATACATATTTGCGGTGATCAGGGATCGATTATGATGGTGGATGATAAGTTTAGTATTTGGGATCTTAAATATGCTGAGCCCGGGGATCATGAAATTCTTCAAAAATACGGTCTGGAATCCAGTCAGGGTGGTGCCGGTGCTGCCGATCCCAAGGCAATTGATTTTCAGTGGCATCAAAGAAATTTTGAAAATGCGCTGAATGCACTAAGCAAGGACGAAAAACCAGAAGTCGATGGCAAAGAAGGCAGGCGTGCGGTCGAGTTGATTTGCGCGATCTATGATTCTATAAAACAAGACGGAAAAAAAATTACTCTGAAATAAAAAAGGTATGTATTTAACAGGAATTGCAGATGAGGCCTCCCAGGATATAGAGGAGCAAATAAAAGCAACCAAAGAGCTTGGTTGGAACGCGATCGAATCACGTTTTGTGAACGGTAAAAATATTCACGATATCAGTGATGAAGAATTTGATGATGTTTACCAATCTCTTGAAGGATCCGGAGTATACATCAATGCATTTGGATCTGCGATTGGAAACTGGGGTAAGGATGTGAGGGATGATTTTTCCATTACTGAAGCAGAAATTAACCGAGCTATTCCCCGAATGAAAAAGTTGCGTGCGAAGTTCGTTCGGATCATGAGTTACAAAGTACTGGAAGGAGAGGAGCAGTTTGTAGAAGAACGTATCCGTAGACTTAGATTAATAGTCGAGGCTTTTTCCGCAGAAGGTATTACGGCAATTCATGAAAACTGCATGAACTATGGTGGGATGAGTTGGAAGCATACTCTCGAATTAGTTGATGCTGTTCCAGGAATGAAACTAGTCTTTGATACCGCTAATCCTGCCTTTAATCTCGATCGTTCAAAGGTAGGGGAACCTTGGCAGGATCCATGGGAATTTTATCAAAAAGTTAAGCAACATATTGCTTATGTTCATGTAAAGGACTGCCTGAATCCATCACCTGAAAATAATNATCAAGAATTGNATGTATACCCGGGTGAGGGAGATGGTCGAGTGCTTGAAATTATGACCGGTTTAAAAAATAGCGGATATTCAGGTGGTATATCTATCGAACCTCACTTAGCTGCGGTATTTCATTCTGCAGATTCAATAAATAAGACAGATGAAGACCCNAAGGAAATATATGTGCACTATGGAAGGTGTTTAATGGAAATGCTCGATTCAATTGGATACAATTATGAAGCGTATCTTCCCTAAAATGTTGAATTTCTTATGTTGCTAACTATCCTNTAAATAATGGCAAAGGTTACTTATATNACCCCAAGCGGAAAAGAAGTCGTGGTCGATGATGCAATTGGCAATCTCATGGAGATTGCCCGGGAATATGATGTTGAAGGGATTGAAGGTGCATGCAGTGGTTGCTGCTCCTGTGCAACCTGCCATGTGAGGGTCAAACCCGAGTGGTTGGACAAAACCGGACGGGCGACTGAAGCTGAACAAGACTTGATCGATCTTGAGAGCGGTACCGATGAGAGAAGTCGACTTAGTTGTCAGATCGAAATGTCTGACGAACTTGACGGATTGGTCGTGGAGGTCGCTCCTTTTTAATCCAAGCTACTTACTTTCTCTCCCTGCTTGTTGATATTAAAGAGCCAGTAATTCATTCATAAGCTTGGCTGTCTTTTCAACACCTCCGTCATTGCCTTCTCGGGTTGCCCAGCCTGCAAATTCTATTTTTTCGAGTTCATTACGGACTTTTTTCCAATCAACATCTCCCTGACCTAATGGGCAGAATCCATTTTTAGATCCCCAGTCCTTCACATCCAACTTCAATGTACGATTTCCTAATATTCGAATCCATTTGTGACTGGGTCCAAATTTCTGCATATTTCCTATGTCATAATATGCCTTAACCCAAGGACTGTTAATGGCATCGATATAATCACGAAACTGCTCCGGTTTGTAACAAAAACCATTCCATACGGTTTCAATCAGAATATGTATCTTTAGTTCGCTTGCCAAAGGAATCAGTTTACGAATTTGTTCAATCGACCGGTCCCATACATGTTGATGAGTTTCTTGATCGCCCTTCACTCGCCCTGGTACCAAAAGCACCGATGTTCCACCGACTCCCTTTGCCTCCCGCATGGCCTGTGCTAGCCCGATTCTGCTTTTTTCGCGAACCTCCGGGTTTGGATCGGACAACCTAACCTTCCAGTGTTTATTGTAAACCACCCCGTGCATAGGCAAACCGTACTTCGCACATGCTTTCTTCATTGGTTCGATCTGCATTCCAGGACCGGAACCCTCGATTCCATCAAAGCCCAAATCCTTCAACTTTTCCATTTGTTTTTCATTGGGTTTAGTCCCGAATTTAACCGCCTTTTGAATCTTGCCCTTGAATGAAATTTGTTTTGCTAAGAGAAATTGTCCCATTAACAATGAGNANGAGGTTGTAGTTAGAAATTTTTGTCGATTCATATTTTTATAATGCCAAGTTTAGATCTTATCAGTCGATCGAAATAGTAAATGTTATATTCACCCAGCAAATGAAATCGAAAAAACAAAAGGTTGATGATTGAAAAAATTTAATCAATCGCACAATATTTATTTTAACAAACTGACTTATGAAATTATACAAAATTCTATTTTTTTTTCTTATAATTGGAAATATTCATGCAGCAAAGCTAGGAAAAATACATGATCTCTTCGAAAAAGATGACTTCTCACAATGGACTAATTTTAGAGGAAAGCCTGTTGGTTCTGGTTGGATGATCAAGAATGGTGTGATTCACCGTAAAAGTCTGAGTGGAGACATCATTACGAAAGAAAAATTCAAAGATTTTGAATTAACCTTCGAATGGAAAATCTCAGAAGCGGGGAATAGTGGAATCAAATACCGGACGCGTGGAAGTCTTGGTCTGGAATATCAGGTCTTGGATGACGAGAAACACCGAGATAATAAAAATCCGACCCATCGGGCGGGTTCCCTTTATGAATTAGTGGCTGCACCGGATTCAAAACCTTTGAAACCAGTTGGGGAATGGAATACAGGTAGGGTCATTGCTCAAGGAAATCAAATAGAGCACTGGTTGAATGGTGAGAAAGTGGTTGAAATCACCTGGGGTACCGAAGACTGGATGAAAAGATTTCAAAAAAGTAAGTATCGCAAGAATGAAGGATTTGGTAGTTGGGAAGGACCGATTCTCTTACAAGATCACAGTGATCCTGTGTGGTATAGAAACCTTCGAGTCAAAAAGTTGTAATTTTTAAGTCAAGTTTACTGATCTTGTAAGAAAAATTCGACTTTGGTAAATTTGCGAATCGCATCCACACGATAGGTTAACTCTCCATTCTTTACTATTAAATCATTCTTTTTACGATAGGATATATTTTCATCCCTACCGCTTGTTTTGTTGATGTCTTTAGTAATTGAGCGGACATTATATTTTGCTCCATTCTTGAAACCTTCACCCCGGAAATCAATCTTTGAAAATTCGTTATTATAGTACTTTCCGTTTTGAATAGTTGAAGGAATTGAAATCTCCAGTGATCCCGTTCCTCCAGAACCGCTAGCATATACAAGTACAGTAAAAGACTTTTTCGTACGATTAAAGGAAGAGATTTTGTATTGTTCATTTCCTGTGTATCCATTTCCGTTGGTTGTGATGTCATTGCCTCTTTCCCCTGCAATTGCGTGGCGGATAACCTCGTCTGACCCACCGGCGATTTCGGCATACCAGCGCCAAATATAATAATGTAGATGGTTGGAGTCTCCTGGATTTATGTAACTTTCTTCAGTGAATCGTAGTCCATTTTCTGGTACCTCAAAAGGTTTAAGCGTTTCTTCTGGTCCATGGATGCCAAGTTTACGGGTAACAATATCTGGTTCATTGTCGTTAGATGGAATAACCCAATTCGGCCTTAGCTTTTTAACTTGTCCGCTGTAATCCACGCGCTTGGTCAATCCCATGGACCATTTGCTTGAATTGTCACACCAGGGTAAGTTCACCGTATTAAGGCCCCTTTGCAGAACTTGCCCGAAAATCGTAACAGTTTTATCAAATGCGTCTCTCTCATCTTTTTTGCCATCTGCATTTACATCGTGGTTATTTCCAGACCCATCCCATACAATCCAAGATTCTGATGATAAAATCTTTTTTGACGGATAGTTTGCCTCGTCAAGTTTTCCTCGTGCTAAATCGTATTGTGTCCAACAGTTTGGAATCAGTTGCCCATCCATCATTCCATAACCATTGAAATGGTCTGATATATTCAAGTTGAGTGCATCCACCTGCTTCATCATTTCTTCGTTAGCGATTAATTGATCATAGTAGTCGTCCACCGCCACAGCACCTACACCCTTAAGCCCTTCAAGGGCTCCGCATGGTTGGCACGGAGAGGTTCCTGAGGTTGAAATAATCACATGTTTTTTAGGGGGTGCATCGTATACCTTACGAATTGCTTTAGCTCCATTGGTGAAAATCTCACCGATAATGAAGTTAATGTCTGCTCCGTTCATCATGCCCTGAAGATTAACTTCATGGTAGAGTTGATAAGCTCCAACCCGATTTTTGAAATGTTTAGCCATGCGAGAAACAAACTTCGGGTATTCCCCTGACCTTGGTTTCCATGCCCCACTTTTTC
>NHDJ01000063.1 GCA_002167265.1 Verrucomicrobia bacterium TMED56
TATTGTTGATCTGAGAAATTGTATCCATCGACCACCCCGCCAGCGCATGGGAACACGCTTTCTAGCTTGGTCCACGGAATTGAATCGATATTGGCCTTGCTCAACTCAGCCTCCCACGTACCATTCAAACCTTCCGCGCAAAATACTGGGGCAACACCTTTGCTCTCAACAAACTTCTCCGCTAACGCCATTGACCTACTGAGGTGGCCTCCTCCGACCCCCGCTCCAGCTGCTACCAAAAAAATCCACTTCTTGTCCAAGTTCTATTAACGCCTTTGTAAAATCAGTCTCAATGGTGCCGCAATTTAGCGCCAATGAATGCGATCTGCTTTCCAGTATTCGCGGCTTATTGGCCAGCCGGCTTGCTAAACTCGTTTTGCGATCCTCAACTTAGAAACAATATGATTTACAGTTAGTCAATGTTTTCAAATATCCCTGCAAACTAATCACGAGCTCGTTTCCCTAGTGTATACAACGCGCTTATCTCAACAATGAGAAGCGATCTACTTCTAATTTCTCACGCTATTTCCTACTTCAACCTTGCTGCCGAAGAAGTGACTCCACAACCCGAAACTCTGATCAGACAATTCTCTATTGCAGAACATACCCCCTGATCGAGTGGCGACACATACCGCTCAAAGAATTCGCTTCGCTTGGCCATCAAAGCCGAATCTATTACTTTTCGACTAGCGTTGCCCTCGATTAACTCCTTGAGATGCTCTTTTCCAGTCGCCACATCAACGTACGGCAAAAACGTCAGCAATGGGTAGTCCGCAGAACACGGCGACAGTCTAAATTCCTCAAAAAATGGTACGACTACTGTTTTGCCCGCGACCGCTGCCTCTAAGACTCCCGTTGACAAAAATCCTATAACGACATCAGATCTGCTGATTAGCGTCTGAGCATCTACCGCTGATTGGATGTACAGGTTGGTGATACTGGAATCCCAACCGTGACGTCGGAGCTCCTGGAAATCTAGTCCTTTTACCGAATTTTTTGTCCCACTTAGATGTTCTATTTTTGGCTTGATAATTATTTGATATTCGGGGTGCCGCTTTGCAATCTCGACAAACACCTTCAGAGTGTCGTCATGCTGCTGAACAAAACTTGGCATCCTGCGACCTTTAAAACGTGGAGGCTGATAGAACATTACAACTGTAAACTGCTTTTTTCGATTCTGAATCCGATCATTTTCTTTTTGTTGGAGGGTCGTGCCGAACTTCGCCATTCTCAAGCTCCCCAAGGCGACAACGTTACCCGGCGGAAATACACCGGAGCGTTCAAGCGCCTCCTTGATCCTTTCGTTGCCCACGACAGCGACAGATCCGAAACTTTTACCATTCAACCTAGTCCGGTTAACAACTCCGTCAAAAGAACGTTTATCGACGGCAAGGAGTTCGCGAAATAGAAGAACAGACGGATGAGCAAGTTTTTCATTTGCTGCGAGCCAGTCAAGATCCGGCAGATGACGGAAATTTGCATGTATCAACAAGTCGCATTTAAAACTGCGATAAAGCTGAGGTAAAAACCTAGACAAGAATCCCTGGAGAGCAAAAGCACTTGCGGTCGTATCCTCGCACGCCTTCCTCCCGAACCAGCGAACAACGATATCTGAAGTACTGGTTAACTCCTTGGCATAAAAACAATGGACGAGCTGCCACTGCCAAAAAACTGGTATGGGAAATACTTTGAAGCCTCGTTCTTCCAGTATCTCAAGGTCTCCCCGAAACAGCTCCGAATTCAATGCAACGATAGTGAGTATCGGCGGAGAATTCTTTCTATTCTTGCCGAGCAGCCTCCGTCTATTTTTCCTTGCGATGTACGAAAAAAATGGCACCAGCAAAAACAAGAAATGGTACCGCACGCAAAATCTAAAGCAAAATTTCAGGAATATCATATGACTTGGCGAATCTGGAACTGTGTGATACCCATATATACTAACTCTCCAAATTGAAAACTTAAGTTGAATTTATGTTTGGTCAAGAGGTACACAGCCGTTGCGCCATGTTTTCTTCAGAGCCACGTTCTAGGGTCTACTATGTTGGCATTATCAATACCTAAATCCTCAAAATCACTTACTCGCATCAATTCCGTATACCCCGATATCAATTCCTCCAGCTGTACGAGCGAGTCAACCCCGACAACAGCGTAGTCGACATCTTGACTACTAGTCACGAACCCTAGACAAAATTGCCCGAGCGTTTTCCCCTCTGCGCTCGCGAGGGAGCGAATTTGTTCAACCCGCTTCAATAAGATCGGAGACTTTTTGNGCTGTACAGGGTTTGATCCAAACACAAGGCCCTGAAGAAATACACTTCGCGCATGAATCTCTATTCCTTTTTCCTTAGCCCTCGCTAGAGCACTGGACTTAAGGATCCGTTGATCGAGTATGCTTACCGGCACCTGGACAAGATCAGGTGTAAAAAGTTTCAAAACTGAATCGAACTGGTTTTTGTCGTAAAGAGACACCCCAAGCCTTTTTATGAGGCCAAAGTCCTTCAATCGCGTCAGGACTTCTACCAAATCGCTCGCATTGGACTGTAAGAGTGAATCACAGTCGTGCACCAACAGGCCGTACAAGCCCTCGACGCCAAGTTCCGAAAGATATGTTTCGATTCGCTCTTTAAAAATATCTACACAAACTGCTTTTTGACCCCGCAACATCGACTGGATCTTAATCTTCGATACTACTTTCCAGCCATTAGACGCACATCTCCCTATTCGAAGATGAGCACTATCATAGGTGGGTGCAGTGTCCAGGATATGGATCTGATTTTTCTCTGAAAAAGCAAGGATGTCTCTAAACTCAGCATCAGAGACGCCAGAACCACCACGATTTATGCCATAGTCAGAGTCTAATTGTGCTGTCCCGAGCGCAATTTTCATTCATCGAGAACCCTCTTGGTAGCATCACTCAACGACTCCACGATGTACTGTACATGGTCTTCTGTCAGACTAGTATGAAGTGGCAACGTAATTATTTTTTTTGCGAAGGCCTCGGCGTTAGAGCAAAAGATACCTTTGTTGATCGATCTGAAATACGGCTGCGAATAAATAGGTTGGTAGTGAAGGTTTGCCTCTATTCCCCTTTCACGCAAAAACTCTATTATTTGATCCCTTTTGCCCTCAAGACCATCAGAGACCATTACGACATATAAATGACACCCTGAGGTTTGGTACCGTCCCTTGTGGACTGGGCGGACCGGTACATCCTCGAGAAGTCTGTCATAGCGCTGAGAAAGCTCTCGCCTCTTTAGTAGGAAATCCTCTACCCTAGATAATTGTGAAGCTCCAAGAGCCGCAAGAACATCCGGCATCCGATAGTTGAAACCCAGTTCCAGCTGACTATAGTACCAAGGGTACGTTACTACTCCCGACAACTCGCTGCTGCGTCTAGTAATTCCATGAGTTCTGAGCAGACGTGCCCGCTCTGTCAAGGAAGAATCACTAGCAGTCAGCATCCCTCCCTCAGCCGTTGTGATCAACTTTGCGGGATGAAAACTAAAAGTGGAGACATCAGAAAATTCACACGAGCCGACTTTTGCNCCCGCATACGAACCTCCTAACGCATGGCACGCATCTTCAATTATTCTGAACTCAAACTCATCTGCCAATTTCCTGACCGCTTTCATGTCACAAGAAACACCACCATAGTGGACTAGAACGAGCGCCTTTGGCGAAGCTCCTGCTTTACTAGCTAGCTGAAGTTTGTTTTTCAATTTATCTACATCGACTAATCCTGCTTCATCAACATCGAAAAAATCGACCACGGCGCCACAATACAAAGCGCAATTCGCCGAAGCGACAAACGAAATAGGGCTTGTCCAAACATGATCCCCAGGGCCAACACCTAATACAAGACACGCAAGATGCAGAGCCGCCGTCCCGCTATTGACCGCCGTCGCGTCCGTCACGTTTACATAACGCGCAAAAGATTCTTCGAACTCTCCAACAGCACTTCCCTGAGTCAGGTTTCCTTCCGTNAGGATCTTTAGAACCGCCGCAATATCTGAGTCATCTGTCTCATGTTGCGCGTAATGAATCATCTTCGACTTAGCTTNGAACATTGTAGTTTTTTATCTCNTTCAAAGAGAGGAACTCAGAATTTGTCCCTGACTGGTATTCGAAACCCTGCGCTACGTATTCGCCTGACTCTCCCAATCGATTTTGGCAAAAATCGTTCTGGCGCGAAAAAAATAAGATACTTGGCGAAATAACAAAGTAATCATCAAACTCGATGGTCAGATGAGAATCGTCAGCAGGACACATCACTTCGTGAATTTTCTCACCGGGCCGAATCCCTACATACTCGGTATCACAGTTGGGCGCCATAGCAGCTGCCAAGTCTGTGATTCGGACAGACGGCAACTTAGGGACAAATATCTCTCCACCCTCCATGCGTCGAACACTTTGGATAACGAATTGAATCCCTTGGTCTAGAGTAATCCAGAAACGAGTCATATCTGGATGAGTAATCGGCAACCTTGAGACATTCTCACTGATGAGTTTGCGAAAAAACGGCACAACCGAACCTCTTGAGCCGACAACATTGCCATAACGGACGACCGAAAATTGAGTTGTNCCCCCAGCCATATTATTTGCTGAAACAAACAATTTGTCAGAGGCGAGCTTCGTCGCCCCATATAGATTTATAGGGTTCACCGCCTTGTCAGTAGACAACGCCACTACTTTTTCCACGCCATTTTCTAACGCAGCATGGATTACATTTTCAGCACCATGAATGTTGGTCTTGATACACTCCATTGGGTTGTACTCTGCCGCGGGAATTTGCTTAAGAGCTGCCGCATGAATCACTAAGTCAATTCCGCGCATCGCATCAGTCAGGCGCTCTTTGTCGCGGACATCTCCAATAAAAAAACGCAGATTTTTTGAAGGAGGGAGTATCTGGCCCATTTCGAACTGCTTCAGCTCGTCTCTAGAAAAGATCACCAACTTGGAAACCGAACACCTATTGAGCAAATGCAAAGCAAGTTTCTGGCCAAACGAACCGGTTCCACCGGTAATCAGTATGGACTTCCCGTCTAATTCCATTGCTCCATCCTCAGTTCCNCGATTTAATTTGGCGNCGTAGTCCGGTCTCGTCCTCATGCCGNNGGAGATATTTCCGAACACTACGCGCTGCGCTTTTCATGCTGACTTCTTCCGTACTGGAGATATAACGGCTCATAAACTCGCGGCGATCGTTACCCTTTGCCTGCCAAGCCAACTCTAACTTCTTGGGGCTCATAACACACATCTCCAAAACTCGATCAAAAACATCTGTATCGGCAGCCGAAAAGTAGAAAACCGAATCNTTCAGAGCCGGGAGAATACTTTTCTTGAACGGCNACTCGTTAGGAAAGTCAACAACAATCGTTGGAATATCGGCCAAAAGGCACCAAGCGAAGGTACTCGTCGCCCTACAAACAATCATCAAACGAAACGCTTTTATCGGAAAATCAACGAGCTCAAGCGGTTCATCGAAAAAAGATATCCCAGGATATTTTGCAATCTGGGTTCTCAANTATGAATCTTCGGTNTACCTTGCGGCACCTGAGTGATAGTTCTTAAACGTGACTCGCTCTTCAAGTTNACCCAACACTTTATCAATGAAGTCACGCTCTGTGCGAATTCTGTCGATATCAGTCATACCNCCTTTCAGCATATTTATATTTCCCGACAAAAGTGCGGTTGAGACATAAAGTACTCCGGATCTTTTTTTTAAGCTCTTTCGATTGCTTACTTTTGAATAATCCGCCGACAAACCAACTGGAAGTGAATCCCCAAACCTGAACGGCGATCGCATANCCGCTTTCACNGATTCTTCGTTATAGGCGAGAAATAAATCTGTCAGCGTATTCTCATACATCACCGATCTACAGGAATGGTATGTCTCCTCTATCTCCCGGCTAACTCCATGTTGCCCCGCAATCACAGGTGTTTTTAAGTCGCGACAGACCTGTACAAGGGCAATCAACTCTGGCCCCACTGGCGACCGAGTCAAAACCGCATCGACATGTTGTCGCTTCAGATAGGGTTCCCATATTTTTTTACACTGCTGGAAAACGGCTAAGTCACGAGCTAACTCTTCACGCACCATCGACGCGCCAACAATATGGAGTTGTGGTCGAAACCACTTTGAAAAAAATTCTGAAAGTCCGTGATTTATCAAGTCCAGATAACTGCTGACTTCACTCTCACTAAGGACTTCACAATTTTTTTCCGGAGGATTCTTTATTGCCGAACGAAGTACTTTGAAGGAATTAAAAGTACATTCGATCTGATATCCACCCGCAAAAAGGTATCCACAAACATGGCGCAACATGTAACTACCTACGACGACAGCTAAACTTCCCATCGTTTTTTTGCTTGGCCACACACGGGACAACGTCTTGCTTTGACTGAGTTTCCACAAAACATCTTCTAGACGTATCGCTGCGAGGTATCTGTATCGATGATTCCAGGATATCTTCCCCCATTCTTCGCGCACTCCACCTACTGGAATTTTGCACTCAGTCAGGTTTGGGTTTTCTTTTAGAAATTGGGGCCATTTGGGGTTCAACGATTTATTCAAAAAGTCGTTCCCCGTATCAGCGGATATTACGATTCGAGGATCGCGAAAGTCTTTCTCCGATAGCGTAAGCGCTTTAAACATCTCCTTATGAACGCGATGAACAACTCGAGCGACCAGCACGCAAAGTGCTTGCTCAACACCGCTCTCCAGTAATTTCTCATATACCCGCTTCGTAAGCTCGCCCCCCGAATACATGTAATCCATTCGTTGAGCTTGAGAAACTTGAGCAAAAAGATCCTCGACCACATACTCATGGGGTTTAAAGAACAAATCAGGTGATGACGTTCTAACTAAAAAGCGGTCACGACGATCGGTACTTGTTTCTAGATACTGCTCAACGGCTTGACGGGAATCTGCGAATGCAACTACCGAGTGTTCGTCATAATTTAGGCTTGGGCGGATCACTTACTTCTACCCTACACACTGCTCATGCAGCAACTTGATTTGACGATACTCCAATTACTGTACCTGTTCCCATTCTCGCGAGTCTTGAGAGCNTGGNTTATTTTTTGTGGCAACAAAAAATAAACTCATGAATCTGACTATGCATAAGTTTATGAGCGGANAAGCCTTCATCATCTATCTCAAAAAACGGAGCTACTAAGTCCCTGAAATCAGCAATATTTCGTAGGCATACGGTCACCGTCTGAAGATCACCTTCAACCGGAGACGCTGGATAGAGAAACTGGTCATCCCCTTGCGGAATACCATCTCGGGCAAAGTCGCTTTGGGCATCATTGATATCCACAATTAATTTTCCACCGGACTTCAATACCCGATTGAATTCGGCCAAAAGCATCTTGATTCGCTTTTTTGAGCCCAATAAAGAAAGAACACTGACACAAGTGATGTAGTCAAAACATTCGTTTTCAAAGGGGAGCTTCTCCTGTCCTTATCCGAGCAAATGGAGTCGACACCGATCCTCGCTTATAGCAGTCCGCTCGAGTTTGGTTGCCACGAGTTCCTTCGCAGCAGGCGCAATATCTACCGCGTCGATGTTGTAACCACTATCCAATAGGTGTAACAAATTGACGCCACAGCCAAATCCATACTCCAACAAATTGCCGGGGCTCTTCTCGAAGAACCAGGCATCTAGCCGGACGAGGTCTAGGTTAGGATAACGTTTATCAGAACCAAACTGATATGCCTTATCCCATCTTTGGATAGTAGCGGACTGAACTAATCCACCGTTAATGTCTGATTCCGTCATACGTATGATCTCTTGCCGCTAGTCAAGTTGTGAAGATAGAACTAATAGCCGCGGACTTTATCTACCGGATTAATTAGTTGCTGAGCGTCTAGAAACCTCTTGATGTTCTGCTTTAAAAGCGTAAGCCCACGCGCCCGATTGTGATCTGAAAGGCCTGCAATGTGCGGGGAAATAATCACATTTGTCATTTTTCTTAATGAATGATCACTAGGAAGCGGTTCCGGGTCAGTTACATCTAACCCTATTCCTCCAAATCGATTGTCTTGGTTCGCCTCAGTTAACGCATCGAGATCAACTAAATCCCCCCGGGACACGTTAATAAAGTAAGTAACGGGATTTATCTTGGCAAAGAATTCTCTATCGAAAAACTTGTGCGTCAGCTTGGTTGTCGGTGCCGCACATACAATTATTTCAAATCGCCGCGGTTCCCTGCGAAACTCACTCAATGTTACAAATTCGTCTACGGCAAAAGTCATTGGCTGATACTCAACGTCAACGCCCGTTACGGTGACTCCAAACGCTTTGAGTTTCTCCGCAACCAGAAGACCGATCCCGCCCAACCCAAATACAGCAGCCGTTTTCCCCCGAAGCTCGATTGGTCTTTTTGAGTTAGGAATCTCCCTATTAGTCAGAGTCAAGTTAAGACGACGCGTTAAACACAAAAGCAACGCGATCGCGTGATCGGATACCTCAGGGCCTTGTATTATGCGACCGTTGGTGAATTCGATATCGCTATCGATGAGTTCTGGTATGAGAAATTCTTCGACTCCAGCCCCTCCACAATGAATCCACTTAAGTTGTCGCGCCTGGCTCAGTAGCGCTGAGTCGAATAGGTGACGCGGACAATTAATTAGCGCGTCTGCTTCGGGGATTGCCGCCATGATTTCACCCTTATCATCGGGAACTGCGATTACGGTTGCAGTGTTGTGGTCAACATCGATAGCATCGAGCATTTGCTTTTGAAGCCCCGAAGAGGTTACCACCACGATTTTTGACAACGAATTTTTCATTTATTTAGGTTCATGTCGAAATAAATCTAACGAGACAGTTATTATTCCGGAACGGATTCTGTCCTAGTCTAGAAATTGTTTCTGTAGAGGTATCTTCCAGGTCCTGGGTTTGCGGAATGTGTCAATGATTCGTTCAACCGCTTTCCCATCTCCAAATTCTGTTAGCACCTCGTGCTTAGGCGTCTGAACTTCAGCCTTTTGAGTTGAAATATGCGCTATCGCTTCAAGGATAAACTTCTTACCGTTAGCCACATTGGTAATAGTGGGTGAAGAAGCTCGCCCGCTTTGCCTACTGCCAATGTTAATAGATGGTTTGCCATAAACCGGGGCTTCTCGAACCCCCATACTAGAGTTACCAACAACGAACTCAGCGCTCTTCAATAGAGTCAAAAAGTGACTGAAGCGGATTGAGGGATAGCGCGCTATTCTATCTGTCTGCAAGAGGTCGTCATAAACTCTCATGATCTCCTTATGTCCAGGATCATTATTTGGATCTATGAGTACATAGTCTCTCCGGGATTCGAGTAACGCGTTTGCAAACTCGCGCGCATGCTTGGCTTGGTGTGCAGGTTCAGTTACGACAGGATGAAAAATCGCGATCGCGAAATTTGAGAACACTAAACTATAACGCTTCTTAACAACTGACAACGCTGGAAGCTCATCTGCCAACATTACATCTATATCGGGAGACCCTACGACTTCGATACTCGCCGGAGACTCTCCCATTCTTTCTAGCCTAACCGCTGCCTTCTCATTGGCCACCAAGTGCAAGTGTGAAAGTTTTGAAACAGCATGTCGCAGCATCTCGTCAACTGTTCCAGACAGTTCGCCCCCCTCTATATGTGCAACTCGAACTCCTCTTAGGCTGCCAACAATTGCCCCGGCAAGAGCTTCTGCCCGATCGCCGTGAACCACGATCATGTCCGGGTTCATTTCCTCTACGTAAGAGGAAAACCCGACGATAGTGTTAGCGACAACTAAGTCGATTTGGGACGCAGACGACTGATTGTTGAATAGATACACGTTATCATTCTCACGCAACACCTCGAGTGCAGTCGTTCCAAACCGCTCCAGCAGATGCATCCCGGTAACGAACAGATGAATCTCATACTCCTGTTCATCTCGTAGCGCTTTGATCAGAGGAATTAACTTCCCATAATCTGCTCGCGTCCCGGTAATGAAAATAATTTTTTTTCTACCGCTCATCTAAACACACTTTGGTCTGAAAAATGATCAATCCACCTTATCGATGAAGCTAATAACTTTGACAAGATCAGGGAGTACACTCATCAACCGTTACTCTCCCGCTTACCCCTATATGTCATCTTCCGCTAACATGCCTTCTTCGATTTGCGAATCAGGCAAAATCATTCTCATGGCCTTACGACCGAGGACTTGCTCATAGTCCTCTGCTCTAAAAGCTCCAGTTCCGGGGCGCTTGACCCAAACATTTTCTCTAGTTAGTTCCTCGCCTTTTTCAATTTTCCTCGTCGATACTACTGAAGCATACGCAAATCGAATGGTAGCCGCTTCTCCTGACAATTTTCCGACATTCCCACACGAAGCTTCATGAATTGCACGAGATCCATCAATCAAACTTCTGAGTTCGTTTTTGTCAATAGAAATCGGGATGTCGGGACCCTCCCAAGATTTATCCGAAGTGAAATGCTTTTCAACGATCGATGCTCCCAACGCTACTGCCCCAAGGGAGGTATATATATCTAGAGAGTGGTCACTGATTCCTACCACAGCATAAGGCACCTCACGCTTAAGCGTGGTTATAGCAGGAAGACGAACTTCGCTGTATGGCGTTGGATACATCGATGTGCAGTGAAGTAACGCAAGGGGATTACCCGAATCTCTAATCTTTGATGCCGATCTCTTAATTGAAGACAAATCATTCATCCCAGTACTAAGAACAATTGGCTTATTGAATCCACAAATGTAGTCGATCAGCGGAAGATTGTTACACTCTCCTGATCCGATCTTAAATGCGGACACCGACATTTCTTCCAATCTTTTCGCCGCGGCTCTAGAAAAGGGAGTGCAGAGATAAATAAGATTCTT
>NHDJ01000064.1 GCA_002167265.1 Verrucomicrobia bacterium TMED56
ACCGCATAAAGATTAGTCATGAATTACTCAAGGTTGCGCAAACTCGCTTCCAAACCAGTAAGATCGAATTCGATGCTAACCGCATTAGTGCTAACAAGCACCTGGAATCAAAGATTGCGCTTGATACCGCAAAAATTAACCACATTGAATCGGTCTGCCAATACGTTAAAACCCAAGATATGTACCTAATTATAGTTGAGCAAAACCATCAGTAAATATGCATAGAAAACTAAAACTTCCTAGCGTTGCATTATTTTTGGGAATTTGTGGTGTTTTAATCCTAATTGTATTCAATATTATTAAGAACCAATTACAGGAAGTTGCCTTTGTTTCGGTTGTAGAAAAAGGAAATATTCGTGACTCTGTTAGTGGAAATGTAAAAGTTCTTCCTGCACTGAGTTTTCAACTCATTTCTAATGCACAGTCAAAAATTGAATTTGCAGCATTAATTCCCATGGGAAAGCCGATTCAAGTGGAGGCTAACGAAACGATCTTTAGCATGAACACCGAAGACTTGGATAGACATTTAAAAAGAACTTTACTCAGTCAGCAATCTCATGAAAAAAGGTTAGCAACAGGTTCAAGCATAGAACTGCAACTCGAGTTGGAAGAAAAAAATCTTCAAGCCTACATGAAACTTTCTCAAGAGAATAGTAAGGATGTTTCCAAGTTTGAACTCGAAACAAAAACAAATCTGGTTGAACGATTGCGGCGCCAATTTGAATTTGAAAAGATTAGTAATCAAGAAACCTCTGAAGCATTACGATTAGAACTTGATCGGATCAAAAAAGAATTGAGCGAAAGAATAATTTCAAGTCCCATTAATGGCACTCTTATTTCATCAAATGTAAAAAAAGGAGATACCATTCTTGGTGGGCAACTCCTGGGTCAAGTACAGTCAGAGGAAAGAATTATAGAAGTTACTCTTAACGAAGAGGATTTCGCAGGCATCAAAGAAGACCAGAAGGTTGGCGTGAGCTTGTTTTCATTTGGGAGAAAAGTCTTTGAAGGAAAGGTAAGCCGGGTTTCCGCCACAATAAACCCACAAAGCGGCCGCAGAAAACTTTTTGTGGAACTCGATACAAATCAAACCTTACCAGTCGGAGCATCGGGAAGGGCAGAGATCATTAAGGAAGAAAAAGTAGGGGTACTGGTTATTCCCAGAAAGGCATTATTGGGAAATTCAGTCTTAACTGTTCGCGATGGGAAAGCTGTCCTAGTGAAAGTCGAAGTTGGGGCGAAAAATTTGGAATTTATTGAAATCAAACAAGGGTTAGCACTAAATGAAAAGGTGATTTCTGAAACTCCACATCTTTTTTATGACGGAGAGCATGTTAGTTCAACCGTTTTAGAGTAAATTCATGTTGTGGTGAAATCTCTCAACCTCGAGATTGCATGGAAATTCATAATGGGGCGGAGACGTGCCATGACCATGAGTTTAATAGGAATTGTTCTTGGCATTGCTTTTTTTGTTATCACTCAAGCACAAACCTCAGGTTTTGAAGCATTTTTCATTCGCACAATTCTTGGAACAAATGGTGCGATACGTATTTCAGACCGTTTTCAAGATATGCATGGAACAATTCGTAATTCTTCAACGGATGGAAAGACCCGTTTTTTCTTTCACTCCCGAGAAGGGGCTAGATATACTGAGGGCGTAAGTCAGCCAAAACTTTTGCGGAAAGCACTTGATCATTTCCCTCAAGTATCTGGAATTTCTGAAATCCTTGAAGGAAACGCTATTTTAAATGGTGGTTCACGATCACAATCTATTGAACTTCACGGTATTATTCTGGAAGACCACATCATGGTCTCAGATATTAAAAATCAAATCATTCATGGCAGTCTTGCTGAGTTTGGTTCCGACCCAATGTCCATCCTTGTGGGGAATCGCATTGCCCAACGTCTAATTCTGGAAATAGGTGATCGAGTGTCTCTGCAGGAAGGAACAGGAAATTTACAGTTCCGTATAGCCGGTATTTTTGAAACTGGGGTTAGCCAAATTGACAAGAACCGTATTTACACGCACCTTCCAATTGCGAAAGCTTTCCTAGGGAAAAGGTTTTCTGGCTCGGTTTTTCAACTTTCTATGATCCAGCCTACACAAGCAAGGGAGACTGCAGCTCAAATCCAAGAAACAGTAGGTCATCGTGTAATAAGTTGGCAGGAGCGAGAACAAGTTTGGCTAGATGTTTTTAAAGCCCTTCGCGTATCATCTGCTATTACTGTTTCAAGTATCCTCCTGCTTTCCGGTTTAGGTCTATTTAATGTCTTTGCAATTATGGTAATTGAAAAGACTCGAGATATTGCAATTCTTAGAGCGATCGGTTTTAAATCATCAGATGTTTCTGCGGTCTTTCTTTGGCAGGGAAGTATTGTGCTACTAGTGGGCATCATAATTGGATCAATTGTGGGTATTCTTGCAACCTATGGAATCTCCAAAATACCACTTAGAATTCGGGGAATCTTCTCAACGGATAACTTTGTAGTTAACTGGGACCTTTCTCATTATCTGTTAGCGATATTAATTTCTGTAGTATTTGTGGCCGTTGCGAGTTGGATCCCAGCTAGAAGAGCTGCACGTATAGAACCTGCAAAAATAATAAGGGAAACCCTTTAGTGAATCAACGCCTCAAATAAAAATATTATGTTATTACAGGCTGAAAACCTCCATCATTCATTCACAGAAGGAGAAACAGAAAATAAAGTTTTACAGGGCGTTTGTCTCAAAATTATTAGAGGTGAGACTACCGCTGTTGTTGGACCATCTGGATGCGGTAAAAGTACATTACTCTACTTACTAGGATTGCTTGACCGCCCCAAAAAAGGAGAAATTTATTTTCATGGCACCGAGGTCGCTAAATCTGATGACAAAGTAAGAACCAATTTGAGAAACAACTCTATTGGTTTCATCTTTCAATTTCATTTTTTACTCAAAGAACTTACTGCCTTAGAAAATGTATCGTTGCCGATGAGGAAGTCAGGCTTAACAAGAATGGATTCCCATGAAAAGTCACTGGATATACTGAAAAAACTTGGGCTAGAAAGCAAATCTGATCGGTATGCTAATAAATTATCAGGAGGGGAGCAGCAGAGAGTTGCCATTGCAAGAGCCATTGCAAATTCACCATCCCTGATTTTAGCGGATGAGCCGACTGGAAATTTAGATAGTCGAAACTCAGAAAATGTTTTTTCTCTCCTTCAAAACATTGCCCGTGATCAAGATATTGGCGTCCTCGTGGTAACTCATAACCCGGAACTCGCAAAAAATTGTGATCAAATTATTGAAATTCAAGACGGAAAGAATAAGTAAAAAACAAGGGTTTTAAAATTATTTTAGCCCCCTGGCTTCACAGATAATATCATAAGCCTGATTTATCTTGGCCAGTTGGTCGTTGGCGAAACAGACAAATTCATCTGGCAAGTTCTTACTTCTCAATTTATCGGGATGAAAATCGGCAGCTTTGCCATGGTAGGATTTTTTTAAACCGGCATTCGAGCAATCGCGAGCTAATCCCAATACATCATAAGCTTCTTCCAAAGACAATCCATCGGCAGCAGGATCTTGTTGAGGTGGGGCATACCCACCTCGAATCCAGGAACTAATTGTCCCCGCAGGAAGTTTTAACCTTTCCTCACCCAGTAAAAGAAAACGAACCTGTATCTCGTTCAGTTTCTGGCCGTTGGAACGAACAATCTCGAATAAACCTCCGAGAAAGGACTGTGCAACTGTAGGTTCATAACCAATCATTTGACCTACCTCTTTAAAATCCTCATGGATCGGGCGGCGACTGGTCTTCGCTTTGCGAAAGACATTTTTAGCAAATTCGCCTGTTTTCTCATTCAATCCCATCCGTGTAATCAGTGACTCTGTCGCAGAAATCTCTTCTGCGGAGATAGAACCATCTGCCTTGGCTACCTTAGCTGCACAGGAAAAGAAATAGGTGAGATAAAGAATACGAGCCTTACGCTCATCTTTAGGAGTGGGGTCATCCTCGTCATAAAGGTGTCCTAAGGCTGCTCCAGCAATAGCACCAACTGGACCTCCAAACATTCCTATTCCCGTCCCTATAAGCTTACCCCACCAATTCATAATTCTAAATCTATTCCGAAAATCAAATTAGATAAAAAAGAAATAGATTAAGTTCTGCGATAAGGATCTGGATTGGAACCTACAGGTTTACCTGTGTTTTGAATAACCTGAACACAACGGTCATCCCACAGCTCAATCATATCCATATCTTTAGCATTAGTTATTTCGAGATCGGGAAGGTCATTCTTCTTTAACCATTCTCGAATTGGAGGAACTGCTAATTCGGGATTTTGTGCCCTTGCTGTAACGATCTTTACTCGGTAACCCATTTCCAACCAAATTTTAACTCGTTTCATCATCATCGGAACAGGTCTGCCTATATGATCAAATCCTTTCCATGGTTCAGCTTCTGCGAGAGTACCATCAAGATCAACGCCAATCCATTGAGCGTCCTCTACATCTTCTCCAAACTTATTATCATCTGTCATCGGCAAACCTTGGGTATGTGGTACGGAAACTTTTAATTTCTGACCAAAGAGCTTGTGCAATAATAAACCAAACATATAAAAACATTAAGCCATCTAAACTTGCACAAGGTAAATTTTCGATCAAGATCAAACATTTCTTATGCCTTACAGCATCGATTCAGTAAATTTTTTCTCGATTGAAGGAATTCCTTGGATACTTTTGGCATGGGGGAGTTTATATTTCTTCCGATCATTGAGCACTCTGCTTCATGAAACAGGCCATGCAATGACTGCTTTGATTTTAACTCATGAAAAGGTTAAGATTAGGGTAGGGGCAGGGAAGCGTCCTTTCGTTTGGAAAAGCAATTGGTTAGATTTAAGTTTTTCTATCAAAAATTCAATGGTTGGACATACTGAGTTTTCTACTTACAACTTAAATTCAAAAAAACAAGTATTGATTCTTTTTGCGGGCCCAGTCTTTTCAGCAGGAGCAGCATTGGGAGGCATATTTTTGGCAATAAAAGTTTTCGATTCTATTACACTAAAGTCTCTTACAGTCGGATGGATATGCTCAAATGCAATATGTTTTCTTCGTAACTCTTTACCCATTGAATTAAAAGGTATGGATGAAAAAATTGTTGGCATTCCCAGTGATGGTCTGCAAATATATAGACTTTTAAGGAGTATGAAGTAATTTATTCACTTTGACCTCATTTGTTGGTCAAAAAGCTTCCTGTAAACATCACATATGGGATAAATTTCATCATGCGGACCGTCAGCAATAATTCTCCCTCTTTCCATTACTAAAATTCGGTCAACGGACCTAATAGTACTAAATCTGTGAGCTATTATAAAAGCCGTTTTTCCTTCCATCAAATGCTCCATAGCTTGTTTGATTTTTTCTTCATTTTCGGAATCTAGGGCTGAAGTAGCCTCGTCAAGAACTAAAACTGGAGAATTCCGATAAAACGCCCTTGCTATTGCTAATCTTTGCATTTGTCCACCAGAAAGTCTGCAGCCACCTTCACCTAACTTTTCTTCAAAATTATTAGGAAGGGAATTTATAAAGTTTATCGCATTGGATGCTTCAGCCGCTTCAAGGCAAGAAAGATTAGTAAAGGAAGATTTTCCAATTTCGATATTTTCTTGTACCGAAAGGTCAAACAGAAATGGTCTTTGAGGGACTAGGGCAATCGCTTCTCTTAATTCCCTCAATTTTAAGTTTCGTAAATCAACCCCATCAATGAGTATAGTACCACTAGTTGGGTCCTGAAATCTACAAAGCATATTAATAAGAGTTGATTTACCTGCTCCACTGGAACCGACAATTGCTATTTTTTGACCATTTGGTACTGAAAAAGTAAGATCACATAGGGCAGGGGATGTTGTTTCATTTTCTACTAATGATTCATAAGAAAAAGAAACATTTTTAAATTCAATGTTTTGATCAACTGAAGATATGGATTGAGCGTTCTTTGACTCGGAAACTGTTTCTTTAGCAAACAGGATTTCATTCAATCGTTGCAAGGAAGCAAGCCCCTCCTTAATTTTATTGTGGATCCCACCAAGCTTCTTGACTGGATCGTAAGCGATATAAAGTGCGGTTATAACGGGAACAACTGCATCCAACCTAATTGAAGTTCGAGAAGCGTGAAAGATTGCAACAGAGATACCAGCAGCAGTCAAAATCTCAATAATTGGAGTAAGTAGGTTGGAGTATTTTACCACTTTCATCCTTGCAAAAAGGAATTCCTCCGAACTTTGCTTAAAGCGTTCGACTTCTTTGTCCTCAAGATTAAAAGCACGCACTTCCCGGTACGCTGAGAGGTTTTCGCTTAAAACAGCAGTCATTCCGCCCACTTTCTGTTGCATACCCAAGGCTTTTCTCATCAGCAATGCACCAATTCGCCTGATAGGGAAAACACAAACTGGAATGACCGCAAGACACAGAAGGACAAAAGCCATACCATCCCTTTGATAAGCCATCACACCAAGAGCTACCAACGCCCCAATGAAAGTAATGGGTTGCCTGACAAGATCATTACTTACTCCAAGTAGAGCAGACTGAAGTTGAGCAGTATCAGAGGTAACTCGACTAAGAAGATCGCCTTCCTTGTTCTTCTGAAAGAAAGATACAGGTAAATGCTGGAGCTTTTTAAAAACTTGAATCCTTATTTTCTCCAATACTCTGAGACCACAGTAGTTGATGAAATAGCTATTGAAATATCCACTCATTCCACGAATGAGAAAAACCAATGGAAACCAAGCAACAAGGTAAAATCTTTCCAGGAAAGACATAGTCGAATTTCCTTCCAAGTCATCCGGGAAAATCTGGGGAAAAACTTGGTCAATCATGAATGGTAGACCAAAACCACTTGAGACTCCATAAACCAACCCACAAAGTAGAGCCAACACAAAGGGTTTCCAATGAGGTCGTAAAAACCGAAAATACGGAAGAAAACTGCTTAATCCTAAAGTATGACCAATATCCGTAACTTTACTTTTTTTCATTATGCTAAGATGGCTTTACTTAATCTTCCGGTAATCTTGGATTGCTCTCTTAAGTATTTTGCACAAGCGAAGAGATTGGACATTTCCTCTTTCGTGGATCTCCATTGCCAATTTCCTTCGGCTTCTCCAGGACAATTCAGTCTTGCCTCAGAACCCAAACTAAGCAGGTCTTGTGCAGGGACCACGACTAAAGGAGACACAGTGCGGAGAGCATACCTTAGAAGATCCCAAGAAGGGCAATCAGCAGAAACTGATAAATATGAACGAAAATTACTACGAACTTCTTCAGGTACAGAATCGTACCAACCTTTTGTAGTATCATTATCGTGTGTACCAAGATAAAGAACAAGAGAAGGTAAAAGATTATGAGGGAGGTAGAGGTTTTCAGGATCTCCATCAAATGCAAATTGTAAAACTGCCATGCCTGGTAAACCAGCATGATTTCTCAAATCTCTTACACCCTCATTTATCAGACCAAGGTCTTCTGCTAGAAAAGGGCGGGAAGGAAACTTCTCATTTACCTTTTCCCAGAAATCAAGTCCTGGACCTGATTTCCAAATCCCATCTTTCGCATTCATTGAAGAACTAGGGATACTCCAGAAATCATGGAAAGCTCTAAAGTGATCAATTCTGAGAACATCAAACAACTCTAATTGAGAGGACAGGCGTTCCAACCACCAGGAATAATTTTGCTGTTTATGGGATTCCCAGTTGTAAAGGGGGTTTCCCCATAATTGTCCATCTTGATTAAAGTAATCTGGTGGAACACCAGCAAGTTCCTGAAAACTAGATTCATTCTCATTTAATAAAAAAAGTTTCTGGTTTGCCCAGACATCAGATGAGTCAGGAGCAGCATAGATCGGCAAATCTCCGAGAATAGAAACATTATTTTCATTTGCATATTGCTTCAACCGTAACCATTGTCCCCAGAAAATATATTGCAAGAAACAATGGAAATCGATTTCTACAGGGTCTAATTCGGATTCTTCATATGTACAAAACCTGAAATCAGCTTTCCATTTCCACCATGGATCATTTTGATGGAAGGACTTGATAGTTTGGTATTCAGCATAATCCTTTAGCCACGTATGGCTTTTCAAAAAATCTTCGTAGCAACCGAACTTAGACTCAAGAATATCGGAATGCTTTTGAAAGTTTGAATGTGCGATTCTAGCGGCAATAAAAAATCTCTCATAAAGGTAACCATAATTTACAAATTCTTGAGGCAAAGATCTCAATCCCTCCAAGTCGGATTCATTAATCAAGTTACATTCGACCAATTCATCCCAATCAATTAGGTATGGATTGCCCGCACTAGAACAAAAAACCTGATAGGGAGAATCCCCGTAACCAGTTGGTCCCAATGGACAAGTTTGCCAAAACTGCACACCTGAACCTGAAAGAAAGTCAACAAACTGATAGGACGATTTACCGATCGAACCAATTCCATAAGAACAAGGAAAAGATGTTGGATGCATAAGCACACCAAGAGCCCGGTTACTCAACCAATCTGGCATACTTGAATAATGCGAATAACCATTATTAGACATAATGCATATTGTGCGAAATAGTAACTATACTGAAATCAAATATGATACTGACTAATCTGCTAACCCCCATCTTTTTGTAAATGGATAATAAACGAGAAATGCACGACCTATAATCTCATCTTCCGGAACGAACCCCCAGGCACGTCCATCCAAACTGTCGGTTGAATTATCTCCCATAGCGAAAAAAGCCTTTTTCCCTGTTGGGTTTTTAGAATCATCTTTTGTTGGAACCTTAAGGATTGAGCGATTTGTTAATAAACCCTCGGCACGATAGCCGGGATAAGCGTCTTTAGGTATAGTATCTGGATTTCTGGCTAGTTCTTCAGTTCTGGCATTGTTCCTTGAAAATGTATTTACTCCATCTACCGGATCACCATTTCTGTAAAGGATTCCCGGTACTCCTTTCCTCACATCCGTTCCATTTGTAAAAATACTTTCAGGAACTTTCATTTCCAGAATATCTCCAGGTTCTCCGACTAATCTTTTAATATAGTACTTATCCTCGCCGATTTGACTAACAACAGGAGTTCCAATTTGCCGATTGAAATCGTCAATTGTGCCTGTTCTAAAAACCGCGGGGTCACCTGATTTGGGGTGGACGAAATTGTAGGAAAATCTGTCTACGAATAAGGCATCTCCCAACAAAATGTCAAAAGCGAGTAAAAGGTCTCCTTTTTGATATTGCCGCTCGCTCAGTTTCAAACGGTTACTTGGATAGCCTTGATCTTGGGAAATAATCAACGGCAAGTCTTGCAAATTATCTATTCCTGCAAATTTTTTTGCTATGAGTTCATCTAAATCAAATTCGGCAGGGACTCTTAAAACATGCTCTTTCCCACCAACTTCAAATACATATTCACGAACCGTAGCAGGAAATATAAAAAACCTTCCTTCAGGAAACTTGGAGTCATCAAACCGAAAACTCATCTGTCCTTGAAGCTTAAGATATAATTGGCCTGAGTTTTCTGCATTAATTTTAAAATGGGTAGCTCCCAACAATACTTTGTCGAAACATCTTCCTACAAAACCAGGAGTTTCATCTTCCTCGTTATAAACGAAAGGCTGCATTCCTGAAAATGATGGATACATCGAATTAGTCGGAATTATAAAAGGTTGTACAAAAAAACTGCGTATTCCAATAACTACGATAGCGGCAACAAGAAGCATTTCAACATTCTCAACCCAAGTCTTCTTGTGATAATATTGACCTCCATTTTTTTGTAATTCCTGATCAACTTCCTTTGCTTTTAGTTCAAGCAAATCACCATTTACTGGTTTCTGTTGTAAGGCAGATTTAAGATCAGCATTTGCAGAGAATAATTTGTTCAAATCTTCAGCACTCAACAAGTCTTTTCGGTAATCAAAGACTTTCTGTCCAAGACGCAAGACCTCTTTAGCACCTTTTTTTTGAGCTCTTGTTGCTTTCTTAAATTTTACGGAATGACTAGATTCGTTTGAGTTCTTATCGTTCATAATTTTCTAATTCGTACTCTTAAGAATTTGGACGAAAGCTTCTTGAGGAATGTTTACATTACCAATTTGCTTCATTCTTTTCTTTCCCTCCTTCTGTTTTTCAAGAAGTTTTCTTTTTCTCGAAATATCTCCACCGTAGCATTTTGCAGTCACATCTTTTCGCATCGCACTAATTGTCTCTCTAGCAATAACTTTGCTTCCGACTGAAGCCTGCAAAGCAATCTTAAACAATTGACGAGGTAAAATTTCTTTTAATTTCGAACAGAGTGCCCTTCCCTTTCCTTCGGCTTTATCTTGGTGTACAATCGTTGAAAAAGCATCCACGGGTTCATTATTAACTAAAATCTCCATTCGCACTAAAGAAGATTCTACATAGTCTGCCATATCGTAATCCATTGAACCATATCCATGCGTTATGCTTTTCAGACGATCATTGAAATCAACGAGGATTTCATTGAGTGGTAACGAGCATGTCATCATTACTCGGGTTTCATCAATCGTTTCCGTATTATCACAAGTTCCTCTTTTTTCGGTAATTAAAGCAAGTAAATCCCCAATTGATTGATTCGGGGAATGAATTCTTGCGATAATAGTGGGTTCTTCAATTCTATCAATCAGAGTAATTTCGGGAAGTTCCAAAGGGTTATCAATCTCAATAATTTCACCTGATGTCATAAAAACACGATAGATAACGCTGGGATATGTTGAGATCAAATCTAAGTCATACTCTCTGCGAAGGCGTTCTTGGATAATCTCCATATGAAGCAAGCCTAAAAACCCGCACCTGAATCCAAATCCGAGAGCTACAGATGTTTCAGACTGAAATGTAAAGGCTGCATCATTAAGCCTTAATTTCCCGACACTCTTTTTTAGCTTCTCATAATCTGAGGTGTCCAATGGATAAAGTCCGCTGAATACCATTGGTCGGACTTCTTTATAACCTGGAAGCATCTTAACGGCTGGGTCTTCAGATAGAGTTAATGTGTCGCCTATTTTAATTTCCGCCACATCACGAATCCCGGTCACCACATAACCAACCTCTCCCCCATTAAGAGATTTCATTGGCATAGGAGCCGGGCAAAATTTGCCAATTTCCTTAATTTGCGTCTTTCTTTGATCACTCATCAAGATCAAGTTTTTGCTTAGTGGAAATACCCCAGAAAATACTCTTACATAACAAATAACCCCCTTAAATGAATCGAATTGATTATCAAAAACCAAAGCACGTGGTTTAGAATGATCTGTCCAACGGGGACCAGGTAAACGTTCGACTACAGCTTCAAGGATTTCATCAACACCAATTCCTGACTTACCGCTGGCAAGAATNGCTTCTTCAGCTGGTATCGCAAGAGTATCTTCAATTTGCCGGGAAACTCTCTCCACATCAGCACTNGGTAAATCTACCTTATTTATAACTGGAATGATTTCTAACCCTTGTTCTTCTGCAAGTTGTGCATTTGCGAGAGTTTGTGCTTCNACTCCTTGCGATGCATCAATTAAAAGCAAAGCCCCTTCACAGGCAGCCAAGCTTCGGGAAACTTCATATGAAAAATCCACATGTCCTGGGGTATCAATCAAATTAAATAAATACTCGTCCCCATTGTTAGCTAAATAATTCATCGAAACTGGATGACATTTTATGGTAATGCCTCTTTCACGTTCCAGATCCATAGAATCTAGTAATTGATCTTTCATTTCTCTAGCCATGACCGTTCGGGTNCGCTCAAGCAAACGATCAGACAATGTGGTCTTGCCATGATCAACATGTGCTATAATACAAAAGTTTCTTATCTTGTGAGTTTCCACCATTAAATAGTTGACCACTCATATTTTCCTTTCGAGAAAGGTAAAGGAAAACAAAGCGGGATATCCTTTCTCACATATTTATTCATAATGGACAAGAATCTACTTCACGGAGTTCACACTGCTCTAATTACACCTATCAAAGACAACGCGGTTGCNTTCAGCGACTTGGAAAATCTTCTTTCATCTCAAGTTAAGGCGGGTATTTCGGGAGTAGTTCCCTGCGGGACTACGGGAGAATCCCCCACCCTTTCTAAGAGCGAACACATTGAAGTCATTAAGCAAACCGTTAAGATGATNGACGGAAAATGCCAAGTCATCGCTGGTACTGGAGCTAATTCAACTTCCGAAGCTCTTTATCTCACACAAGAAGCCGACTCTGCAGGTGCCGATGCTTTTCTTGTCGTAGCTCCTTACTACAACAAACCATCCCAAGAAGGTTTGTTTGCGCACTTTGACTTAATTGCTCAAAGAACTGAAAAACCTATCGTTCTTTATTCAATACCGTCTCGGTGCGGCATCGAAATTTCTACTTCAACTGTAAAACGTCTTCACGAAAAACATCCGCACATCTGTGCATTAAAAGAGGCTGGCGGTCGCTCCAGCAAAGTTTCTGATACTATTATTTCCCTAGGAACGGAGTTCGTGGTTCTTTCTGGAGACGANGGATTAACGCTCCCATTTATNGCATGCGGGGCGAAAGGGGTTATTAGTGTGGCTTCAAATGCGATTCCAGATAGAGTGTTANAGCTTGTTAGNTTGGCTTTACGNGATGAATTTGAGGAAGCTAGAAAAGTCCACCTCAATAATTACAGCTTTTTTACCGACATATTCTGCGAACCAAATCCAGTGCCGATCAAAAACATCCTATTTCAAAAAGGCATGATCTCGACTCCCGAAGTTCGACTTCCACTCTGCCAACCTTCCCATGATAACCTTGAATTACTCAAAGATTTGGCGAACTCCTTTTAAAAAGTTATTAATATGAAAAGAAAAGTACTTCTATGTGGTGCAAAAGGAAGAATGGGGATGGCAATCTCTCAAATTGCACATGAACACAACTTTGAAATTACTGCTCCCATAGATCAGGGAGACGACCCATCTGAAAAGATTAAAGGTTGTGATGTGGTGATTGATTTCTCACTCGCCGATGCAACTCTTCCGGTTGCACAACTTGCAGCCCGGCAAAAAGTTCCCATGGTGATTGGCACGACGGGACACCACGAAGAACTTAAAANTCAAATCCTCAAGACTTTATCAGGCATCCCTGTAGTATGGGCTGGCAACTTCTCAACTGGCGTAAATCTGCTTTTTTTCCTCACCCAACACGCTTCTAGAGTTCTCGATACTTCTAGCAACTTTGATCCAGAGGTAATAGAAATGCATCATCGTTTCAAAAAAGACGCTCCTAGTGGAACCGCAGAAAGATTGCTTGAAATCATCAGAAATGCAAGAGAGCTGGAAAATGAAAACATTTCTCACGGAAGAAAGGGAATGACNGGTGAAAGAGGCAAAGATGAAATTGGTTCTCATGCTCTTCGGGGCGGAGATGTGGTTGGAGAACATACAGTTATGTTTGCTGGTACCGGAGAACGCATAGAGCTTACGCATAGAGCCACTGACCGAGTTATTTTTGCAAGTGGTGCCCTACGCGCTGCCAATTGGATAATCAAGCAACCTGCAGGCATCTATTCGATGCAAGAAGTNCTTGGTCTAAAAGGATAGCCACATGATTGCATTTATTAAGGGTCAACTTATCGAGTGCCAATTGACGGTAGCGATTTTAGAAGTTAATGGGATCGGGTATCAAGTAAACATTCCTCTCACAACTGTTGAAAGGCTGCCTCTATTAGGAGAACAGGTAAAGCTTTATACCCATGCCTCATACCGTGAGGATTCACAAACACTCTATGGTTTCATCGACCGAGAATCTCGTGATTTTTTTAGAATGATAGTAGATAAAGTATCGGGTATTGGTCCAAAAATTGCACTTAATTTATTAGGTTCTCTTTCCTTGCCTACTTTAAAGGTATCAATAGCCAATGCGGATGTGGCAATGCTTGCAAAGGCACAAGGCTTAGGTAAAAAAACTGCCGAAAGAATTGTAGTTGAATTGAAAGATAAAGTACTTCCTAAGCAAACCAGTGAACACATACCAACAAAAAGCTTAAGTACTGGGGAAACCACCGAACTATCAACTCAGTCTAGCGGGAAACTGGCTAACTACCATGATGCTGTATCTGCCTTACTCACTCTCGGATACAAAGCAACTGATGCAGATCAAGCTATCCGCAAAGCCTCTGAAGAGCTGAATGAAAATCCATCAACTGAAGAATTAATTCGTGAGGCTCTNGCCAAATAAAGAATTATTTCCGATGNTCTTCAATATATTCCCAAACATACTTTCCTGCCAACCCCACTGCTTTTTCAATTGAAAACCCAGCTCCGAGGTAATGAGCAATAGCTGAACTCAATCTGCACCCCGTACCTCGAACAGAAGTACCCCCTTTAATTCTTTGCCTTTCAAATATAATATCCTCTTTCCCTTCTTGTACCAGTAAATCTGCACATATATCTCCAATTGCATGCCCTCCCTTGACCAGTACTGCTTTTGANCCGAAAGAAAGGCATTCCGCAGCCATCTCACTGTACCCAATATCATCCTTAGGTTGTTCTTTGGCAATNATGGAAGCCTCTAATATATTGGGNGTTATTAAATCCGCTTTACAAAAGAGGTTTTGTTTNGTGAATGCAATAGTCTGAGTTGTTGAAATTTCTCCCCCTGAAGAAGTTTTAAAAACNGGGTCAATAATAACTTTTGCATTGGTTTGCAGTTTCAAAAACTCGCATATTAATGATGCAGTTTCAAGATTTGGAATCATTCCAATCTTAATTGAATCAAACACAAAATCGTCCAAAGATTCGAATTGAGATTTTAAGTTTGTGGGAGGTAAATTGTAAGCACTTAGAAATTTTTGGTCATTTTGTGCTGTTACTGATGTTACAACCACCCCTGCAGTAGATCCCAAACTTAAAATCGTTTGATAATCGGCAAATAACCCTGCCCCACATGATCCATCCGAGCCACCAATTAATAAAATCTTGGGCATCTAAATGTTAGTCAAAATCTTGGGGCAAATCAGATGCCTGCCACTCATTCATACCGCCTGAAAGATTAAATAGTTTTTTATACCCATGTGATTGTAAAATCTCACAAGCCTGCATACTCCTTACTCCCGCCTTACAGTAAACGGCAATTTCCTGTGACAAGTCTTTCGGGAAATTTTCATTCAAACCGTTTATAAATTCACTAAGAGGATGGTGAATGGATGGAGTGACTTTTGAAAGATTCCTTTCCCAAGTTTCTCTTACATCTAGAAGCAAAACTTCTTTATTTTGCATAAGAGTTAAAAGTTCTTCTGAGGAGATTTCTACAATATGATTATCAGCAGTCGAATTCAAAGTGCAGGGTGTCGGTGCCTCGAAAGTATGCGAAAATTGATCAAGTTTTAAATTTTCTTTATTCAAACTTAAGCGCACAGTCTTAGTCTCCTGGTTAAGAGCATCATAAAGCAAAACCTTGCCGCTCAAAACATTTCCGATCCCACAGATTACTTTAATTGCTTCCAATGCCTGCATTGAGCCGATAATCCCTGGTAATACCCCTAACACGCCAGCATCAGCACATGCTGGCAATCCATTCGAACCTGGTGGTTCGGGAAAAAGACAGCGATAGGTGGGACCGCCATTAAAATTAAAAACACTCAATTGACCACTAAATTGAAAAATTGCTCCAAATATCAAAGGTTTTCCTAACAGGACGCACATATCATTGACCAAATATCGCGTGGAGAAGTTGTCACTCCCATCAATTATGACATCGAACTCTGAAAACAAATTTTCTATGTTTTCACTATCAATTCTTAATGCAATTGCTTGAATCGAAATATTTGGGTTGTGCAATGATAATTTTCTTTCAACTACCTTCACCTTAAGTTCTCCAACATCATCAATCTGATATAAAGTTTGTCTCTGCAAATTTGATAACTCAACTTTATCATCATCCACAACACCTATTTTACCTACACCCGCAGAAGCCAAATACTGTAATACTGGACACCCGAGTCCACCAGCACCTACAACCAGGGCGGAAGAATTAACTAACTTCTCCTGTGCTTCAGTTCCAAAGCCATCAAGCATCAAGTGCCGTTGATAAAAACTGCATTCATTTGGAGTAAGTTTTCTCAATTTAAGCAGTTATCTTTTAAACAGTAATACCGGAGAGTCCAGGTTCCACTCGATGAGGAGTATGATTTTGGCTGTCGTATGCAATGTCCCAATCCTTCCAAATTGTATCATAACCAAACTTGTACAAAAAATTGCTTACTTCAGCTGCAGTCCTGTTATCAGAAATCTCAAATTGCTCCAAACTGTCATCGTTCCCATATCCTCCGGGATTAGTTTTGGAGCCTGCACTCATGGTAGTTACTCCAAGTGGAATTAAATGATTCCTAAGAGTTGAACTCTCACGTGTGGACAGGCTAATTTCAAGTTCATGATTAAAAATCCGAAAAGCAGATATCAATTGTACGAGATCACGATCACAAATGATTGCATCCGGAGAAATTTCTCCGGCACAAGGGCGTAATCTTGGAAAGGACATGGAGTATTGGGTTCTCCAATATTTCTTTTGAAGATATTCTAGATGATGAGCTGCGAAAAATGCATCTGTCCGCCAATCTTCAGTTAGTCCGAAAAGACAACCCAGCCCAATTTTATGTATTGAAGACATACCCAGTCTGTCAGGAGTAGCAAGTCTCCATTCAAAGTTTGTTTTTTTCCCTTTAAGATGATGTTTTGAGTAGCTTTCTCGGTTATAAGTTTCCTGATAAACTAAAACTGCATGCAAACCGCTTTCCTTCAGCCTGGAATATTCGACTGACTCTAATGGTTGTACCTCAATTGAAATATTAGAAAAATGAGGACGGAGTAGCCTAATGCAAGATTCGATGTACTCAATACCTACATTTCGAGAAGATTCACCTGTGACAAGCAGAATGTGCTCAAAGCCCATTTTTTTTAATAATCCTGCCTCCCTTAATAGTTCGGCTGAAGAAAGTGTTTTCCTTGGTATTTTATTCCCCAAGCTAAACCCGCAGTAGTCACATATATTATTACACTCATTGGATAGGTAAAGCGGTGCAAAAAGACGGATAGCTTTTCCAAATCTCTTTAAAGTGAGCGTCCTACTCAGTTGGGCAATTGGTTCTAAGTACTCGCGAGATGCAAGGGGTGAAATCAATGCAATAAAATCATCTAGTCCTCCTCTACCTTGCCGGTCGATTGCATTTTTTACATTTTCTTTAGATACTGATTTGATTTTGCAGTTCAAATCTCCCCAGACAATTTTAGAGAAAGAATTAAGATAATCTTCTTTTGGAAAGTTCAACACTATTAGCCTAAAAATTCAGTAAGTGGAGAAGATGGCTGAGCCAAGTTTGAAACATT
>NHDJ01000065.1 GCA_002167265.1 Verrucomicrobia bacterium TMED56
ACCAGGAGAAACAATGGTAACACTCCCACTACCCAATCCTCCTCCAGAAGGAGTTAAAGTTAATATTAACCCACTACCTTGTCCAGTAATATTAAAAGTTCCTACATTAGCAATTGTTCCCGAATAATTGGTTCCTACACCAGTAATTTCTGCGCTTACAACAGATGAACCAGTACCAACAATAAATGCGGAACTATTTGGAGTTGCTCCTGAAAGTTTTCTTCCTATCTTGAGAATATTATCTCTAAGATTTGCTAAATTGCTGTTGGTGCTTATTATTGTGGTAATTCCTATAGTTCCAGTCTTTGGTAGTGTTCTAATTGGATTATTTCCAAGATTTGGAATATAACCATTACTACCATCTAATGTTGGATTATAGAAAAATGCCGTCCCAGAATCCTCTGTAAATTGAGCTTTATAAAGTTTAAATTTAAGATCTTGATATTGATTTGGTGTCCATACAGATCCATTTTGGGACTTATACAAACTACCTAATGCAAATTGTTTCGTATATCTAACTGCTTCAGCATCTGGAAGCGATTGTGTATTTACTGTCGTTTCTCCCATTTGAGCACACCACAATTCATATTGATCGGTGCTTGGGGCAATAATAACAATGGCATATTCTTTACCAGGTGCCAAGTAAATTGGTTCCGGGAAAGTTACTTTAGTAGCCGTTTCTCCAGTTGCTGATGTTAGTATAGCAGGGATTCTATTTCCAGCAGCATCAGTAGTTGTTGGTCTAATTACAGCAGGTCTCCCCAAAACAGACATTGTTGGAATTCCCAACTCAACTGTTCTTATCTCAACTCTTAATGGATGATCATCTGTTGGAATATTACCAAAGAATAAATCTACAGATGTAACAAAAGCACCTTCAGTATCATCACTTTGATAATCAATATTTGGGGCTTGAATATCACTTATATTTCCGCCAACAGCAAAAGTTTGAGCAAGTGGATCTCCATANAATANTGGTGGNGGTGGCGGATTTCTTCTTACNGTTANTCTTTGAAGTNCTCTCCAAATNCCNGTNGANTGATATGANGTTTCTGCNGAAGTTATNAGTTTACTACCTGGCAATGGTTTTGCATTAGTAGAACTATTTGTAACTNTATAAGTTTTAGTTCCTGTANNTATTCTAACAACAGGTGCTGGTTGAGCAAGTGGNTTTCTTAGGAAAAAACAACCAATNAGATCNCCATAATTATCAGAAATTAATCTGAGGTCTTTGACAAAAGCAATTGCNCCACTTGTCTGACCAACTAACTGCATTCCTTTAAGAAGNTANCCAGAATATCTNCCNTGTGNTTGNGANGCNAANGAAAATGTATCTACATTTAAAACTTTTGAAGATTGACTATATTGTTCAGTAAGATTTTCTTCCTTAACATATGGATTNATATTAAATACGGACGATGCTGAATTAAATGNTCCATACTTATGATTNCCTTGAGATACTCTAAANCTAATTAATTGNTNTCCAGCAGCATCATANCCTCTCACTTCTTCACCAACAGTAAATGCTGCAGATGCTCCATAANTTTCTAATGAAGAATCTGGNGAAATTTCAATTAATTTNGGAANAAAATCTACTCCNGCAACTCCATCAAGGAATTGGTAAAATCTAGTCAAAGGTTTAANATTAGTTACAGAAAATTCNGTATTTCTAGATCTCATAAATTGTTCTGATCCAGNAGAANNNACNANATCANAAGAAGNAACTACTNTTGATCCACCTCCTCTTGTTGCNCCACCNANTCTTATTGTTCTTACCCAAGAATCTACAGAAGGTGTTAACTGNANATTNCCAGTATAATCAATNACATGNAATGGATTTACATTNTCAACTCTNGTTGCAAGNGGNTGTTCAATCCATTNAAGNGATTCNTCATATTTTAAAGTAATTGATCCTCCAGTTTTTTGTACNTTTGAATCNAGTAAAGTAGAATCTGATNAAAGATCTAAATTATCATCAGTTTNTTGATTTTGNAAAGCNANTAAACTTTCNAATGAGTTTCTACTNATAATTGGAGTNANTTCTTGATTATCAGAATCAACTTCTATTGAAGATATATTTAANTCTATNAAAGAGTTNTTTTTAAAATCATCTACAAAAAATCCACTCTTAAATCTATCAATTCCATCAGAATCTCTTATTTGTAAAGTTTTTAAATTCAGTTCTAACAAAGATAAAGAAGTNACTTCTTCNAANTTCTCAATNCTNTCTTCAATTCTACCAATATCTCTCATAGTATATCTTCTATTATCAACAAGAGATATTTTGGCATCATTTGGATCATACAAATATGGAGGTAAAGTAATNGTTGCCAATTCCATTACTTNATCATTAGTTGTTGTTGGTTCTTGTGGAGAATTTGAGGAATTNCCTTTAGTTACAAANAAAACTCCTTTCTTATCAATATACAACTTATCAATTCGACCAAGATAAAATTCATATCCAANTAAAGAATCTTCATTTGGTGCTAAAATTCTAGTTGGTTGTGAACTAAAATCTCTNGAATCAAAATCNAATGGAGATTGTGTAGAACTGGAAAAAACNGATACTCTAGGACGGAAATCTAATGTATCACTAGATCTTANTCNATCTTCACCTATTTCTGGAATATCTTCAGAAAATCTATCTTCACCATAACTCATTACAGTGAATAAGTCTCCACTATCTGAAGAATCTACATCNTAATAATCAAATATTACAGAAAGTTTTTTNGATGGTATTGGGGTATTCAGATTTCTAACTATTTTAGAATAATCATAATATTGTTCTTTTTGACCTTTATCCAATNTATAAGAATTTGTTAGATCATTATACTTTCCAATAACAAGNGTGTTTATATTTTGAGAAATNTTTGATTCNTTAAATTCTACTTTTTCNCCTTTAACAAATCGATCACCATTAAGATAAACTATAGAAACAGTAAAATTATTTAAAGAAGAATTGGTNGAATTCTGNACTACTCTTGCTANAGCATTACTATTGCTACTAATAATATCTTCACCAATTACNGATCCACTTACATCNCTAAGGAATACTAATTGATCNAANGAAGGACTATNNGTATCNAAAGATTCATGAACCGCTAATACCTTAATTACATCAGGACGATTNAGNGANATTTCTTCATCTTGAACTCTTAATCCATAATATTGACTTGTTGTNAATCCACTCAATGAAGTGGTGACTCCAGAAACAGATTTATCGACTGTTAATAATCCATCTCTCTTATATAATTTTTTCTTACTTTTTATCCCTACTTTTTTGAGAGTTNNATTAACTACTGCACCANTAGNACCNNNAGTATTATCGAGACCTCTAAATGANACTTCACTATCNCTATGNGTGAAAGAATCTGAAGTTACTGTTCCTATTCCACCACCACTNTAATGAATAGAATATCTCTCTGCATCAAATGCAGTAAAGAAAANNCTACNTATTCCACTNATTTCTGNTGCGGATGTGGTTACCGTTANAGCTGCNCCNGAAACAGATTCTCCCNCCAANTGTTCTCTAATTANTAAANNAGAAGAAGAAAGATTTACAGAAGAAATATTTTGTTCTGGAAGTTTTTCNTATAATGATGCAGAATCATCATTTCTTAAAATTGGAACTCCAAGAGTAACTNAGTNTGTTCCATCAGATTCTCCCCCATCAAAAACANCAGATACTGTNGCAATTCCTGCTAAAGTTANTGTAAGACCATCAGAAGAAACTTCTGCAACTCTATTAAANGTCTCTGTTGTAAATCCNGCAGTTGTTCTTTGATATCTAATAACAGAATCTGTTTTTATTCCAGTAAATACNTTACCAGGACTNGTAGCTGAAAGACCACTAATAGTTAATTCNNTNACTCCATTNGGTANTGGAAATTTATCTAAGAAAGTATCTGCTTTAAANTNAAANGCNNCNGNTCCAGATTGACTTACTGATTTAATATCTTCAGTTCCATAAGTTTTTATAGATTTAATTACTCTTGGTTTATCTTCTCCATTAACTATTATTTGTTCTCCGACAGAAAATTTTCCAGAAGTTTGTGTTAAAGTTATATTTGCTGTTGAGCTATCGGCAATTGTAAATCCATTAGCACCACTACTTTTACCTTTAATATATGATGATTTTGATGCATTAAAAGTATCATTTAATTCCAAAATTGTATATGTTTGTATATCATACAAATACAAATCCCAATTAGTAGAATTTCCAGTATAGGAAGCATCCGTAACATTAAAAGTATATAATCTTGCACTACCAACACCAACACCCTCAGAATTATGTTGACTATGTAAACTTATTACAGATCTTTCTTTAGGAGTTCCTTGAACATTATTAACTCTCAAAAGATTTCCCAAAGAGAAGGAAACATTAGAATTAGAAACTGATTGAGTATCTCTTGGTTTATCTACATCAATAACAGATGTTCCTGTTTTTTCTACATCATATCCCCTAACATATGCTTTTCCAGGAGATATTTTTACACACATTAAATCATCTGATGGATCATTTAGTTCATCTGTTTTCTGATTTTCAAAATATAATCCATCATTACCAACTCCATCATTTAAAGAGTTGTGCAAAGATACATCAAATGAATCTACAGAATAACTTCCAGATTCATCATTTGTTCTTTCTGCAAGATAATCTTTAATTAAATTATATTCAGTTTTTGTTTCAATAAATTGAATTTTACCATCTCTAACTCTTAAAAGTTCTACAAAATCAGTATCATCAAAATTAGATAAAAGTTTTTTAGTTAAAGTTAAAGTAATTTTTAATCTNTCTGCTCCTGGAGCAGCATAATTTGAAAATCCCTTAGCATTATCATATAATGAATTATCATCTTTAGCAGATATAACATTTTCGTTTATCTTTAATCCTACTCTATATGAAGGAGTATTGCTATACTCATCCAATAAAATTGTTTGCTTCAAGACATTGACAAAATATCCACGAATAAAATATACACCATTATCAATAGATGCGGCTGATCCTACAAAAGTTGCATTTAAGTCTATTAAAGACGCAAAAGCAGTTCCAGCATTTATTGTTGTATTTCCATACGTAATATTTTCATCACAAATTAAAGATTCTCCATCATCAAACTGATCAAAAATAAAATTATTATTAGAATCTATATATTTAACATATAATGTTAAATCTTCTACGCTAGTTGATTCGCTTGGAAAAGCAATAAAGACTACTTCTGCAGTAGTTCCTGAACTTTGTCCTGTTATCTTTTTACCAAGGTACTTATCAATATAAAGAGAAACATCTACACCAAAATTTGTAGCATTTAACTTTACTGCATAAAATTGACTATCATATGAAATACCACCAGGAGATACTACAGACCCCTCTTTGAAAATATGACTTCCAAAATCTTCTATTTGATTTTGTAATATTGATTGTAGAGTTGTTAATTCTCTTGCCTGTACAGGAAATCCAGGTTTAAATAAAACTTTATAAAAATTATTATCAGAATTGAAATCATCATAATATGGATTAATATTTAAATTTCTTTTTTGTGCCATTTGTTTTTAGAATTCCAGAATAATTTTAACGTCTTCTTTTTGCCTAGAGTCTCTAGTTACAAGAGTTCGATTATCAATATAAATTATGTCTCCTGTCTTTCTATTTATCTCCGGATTAGCAAGTCCATTTGTAAAAGTAACTCCCAAATTAATTCCATCAGAAACATTAGTCTCAGTAAAAGATGTATCAATAGATCCAGTAAAATTATCTGTTGTAACAGGATCTCCACCTGAACTAAATTTTAAAACTTCAGAATTTGCCGTATTATCCGTAGAATCTACATTATTGTAAAAACATAAAGATCTATCAGTATAGTATTTCAATACCTTAGTATCCTTATCATATGAAGCAACATACCCTTTTGCTGTTCCACCAGTTACTGGCTGTGAAATAATTGCTCCGATGTCTGGACCATTATCACTAGTAGTAACTTTCATTGCTGATAACGAAGAGTATTGATTATCAGTAAAAATACTTGTCCCACCAAATGTTAAAGGATTTTTTATAATTCCAACTTGAGCAAATTTTGTATTGGTTGGAAAATCTCTAGTAGAATCATCAAATCTGGCATAGACCAAAACTCTATCAGCACCCAACTCTGTATAGATGTCATTTCCATGACCTTTTGCAGGTGGTATAATTACAATTAATTTTGCAGCATCTGATGAACTATGTCCATCTGGTCTCAAAGGACTNAAATCNACATAACCATAAGTNTATCCACTACCACCAGCAGTTATTTTTACTGACTCGATTTTCNTTTNGGAATTTACAGTTACTAATGCCTTTGCTCCGGTACCATCTCCAACTATATTACATTCTTTNNNTTGATTNTNTNTGTAATTNTTTCCNGCNTNANCAATNTANACTGCCTTNANTTGATTNAAATTANTATCAGAATCACCCGCTTCACGAACATTTTGTATTTGAGGATCTGTAGATGTGCTCCAATCATTAGGAACGACAATATATTCTGTAGAATCAAACTTTATNATATCACTTGGNGAAACAGAAAACAAATATTTCCATANATANCCATCTCCACTGGTTCCAGCAGATGATGGTTCCAAATCTGTAAAAGTTGGTTCATCCTGAGATTTATTACCTTTTGGATTAGATCCAGATGATCCATTCTCAATACAAATATAAACTTTAAAATCNCTATTCATTACNTAGAANTTNGANTCATATAATCTAGAAGAATNGGAATTTGGAGTAGGATTACTTACACTATAATCATGACGATACATATCATACTCTNTATTNGAAGTCCAATTAACTTTTCTAATTACTCTTCTAATATTTTTACTTGTAATTTTTTTCCCAAAAAGAGAAGTTTTTCTGTAATGAGAAAGATAATCTAANTTATCNACNGGNTNTTTATTACTATTNTNNTCANCATTCCAAGTANNTGTTCTACCAAAACCNGGNNTTGGANNTGTNGGATTAGANAGNNCCNAGAANAGCATANTANGAATTATTTTCNTTNAGTACAGAATCTACAAAATTANNAGCATTTAATATNCTNAATTGATCTGTTACTACAGCAGCCATATTATTAGTTTTTTAGATATTTATAATCATTCATCTAGTGCTCCGGTTTGCCTATATCCAATTCCTCCACCTCTTCTTTGAATTGTTGGGAATGATGATAATCCAGCATCAACAGTAAGACCTGTAACTCCAATTGAAATGCCTGCAGTAATGGATCCACCTGACAATTTGCCCCAAGAGAATCTTCCGACAGGATTTAATTCACTACCAGTAGATGCCAATCCAACCACCGAAGTATTATTCTCAATCATACAAGTGATAATTCCCAATGTTCCACTAGCATAAACTGCTCCTATTGAATGGTAAATATTATCAACAAAAGTAGTTCCTAATCCAACAGTACTCACTCCAGTTACATCCATAGAAGTGACTCCAGTTCCAATACGAGTATCGAAAATATAGATTGGAGTGTCAGCAGCGATAGAATTTGCGGGAATACTAAGATCAGAACTCGATGTACGTAAATGGAATTCAAATGCTAAATTTGAACCAGAAGTAGTAGTATTAATTCCGGTGACAATTCCAGAGAATCCTTTAGTATCAGCAGTGCCAAATCCAGTTATTGTTTTTTGAGTTAAAGATGGTGATGATACAAGAACTCTTGGCACTCCAATTGTATATCCTAAACCTGGATTAGTAATTGTAATTGCATTTACACTACCTCCAGAAACTGTTGCTGTTGCAGTTGCAGTAGAACCTACACCAACAGTACCATCCGATTTAATAAAAGTACCTATACCAACTGATGGTGCAGAGATTGATATAGTTGGTGTGGAAGTATACCCAGATCCACCACTTACAATAGTCAAATCAGAAATTGTTCCACCAATACCAACCGTAGCAGTTAATCCTGCCGATACTGGATCTGATGAACCAACAGAAACAACTAAGGTGCTAAAAGTTTCTGAACCATCAATGTCTTCCTCAAAGAAAGTAGCATTATCAACAAAAATTAAACCATCACTTGCAGATACATCTCCAATTATCCTTGCTGTTGGGTATATTTGACCCTCTATAGATTCTCTCTTCTTAGATTCATTTTCACCATTAACTTTCTTATCTCTCTTTTGTTTAATTAAATTTATTGATCTGTAATTAGTACTATCAACTCCCTGTCTAGAATATAAATTAGTTTCTACTTTATCTGAGAATGATAAATCAAATACTGTTCTTCTATCTTGCTGTAAAGTATTATTAATTCCAGTAAGTTGAAGATCATCACCTTTTTCTAATTTTTTGGGAATAAACGTAACAGAAGTTGTATCATCACCTTCGGTGCCTTTATAGAAGAATATATCAATATTATCATCTGAATTTGGTGCCTCAATGAAATCAAAAGAAGTTCCACCATCAAAAGTATATGATTTATTTGGTTGTTGAAGAATACCATTTACAAATACAAGTAAATTATTTGCAAACTCGATATTAACTCCTTCTGGACCTTCGAAACTTAATGGAGATTCATTATAGAATAATGGGAAATTAGTTCTACCATCTTGATATGATTTAATATTATCAATATAATCCAATTCTCCAAATTGCCATAATCCAAAACTATCGCTATAAGTATCAAGAACTTCTAATGTAAATTCTTCTAGAGGTTCTGACAATCTTCCATCAGTAACTAATCCAACGAGAGTAAACTTATCACCTTTTCTAAATTCATATCCAGGTCTAGTTATCTTGAAACTCTTAACCTCAAAATGAGTTGATCCAACACCAACAGTAGTAGAAGCTCCTCCAACTTCGACTGACATCTGCAATCCTGTTCCAGAAGCAGTTGTTGTTCCTATCCCTATTCTAGAAACTCCCAAAACATCGAGATTTTCATAAGAAGGAGACTCAACTATAATTGCTGGATTGACATATTCAGTTCCACCAGCACCTACAGCAAATGCTAAAGTTCCACCAACTCCAACAGTAGCTGTTATATTAGCACCACTTCCAGCACCACCACCAGAACCAACACCAACACTAATAGTATTAGTTGTAAATGTTTCAATTGCTAGTTGTTGATCATGAGCAGGATCACCACCAACTTCACCTCTTCTTTGCTTGGTTTTAGATACCGCTCTTGGATAAGCATGTTCTGTAGCATAATGATCTTTAGAGCAAGAGAATACTATTCCTCCAGTATCAATTCCGATTGTATTAGAATCTGTTAATCCATGATTAGCAATCGTTAACACCAATATTCCTGTTGGGGAATCATATGTAGCATTTGTAGCAGTGTACTTAGTACCATTATTATCAGTAATTGAATTTACTCCACAACTGACAAATCTATGATCATAAATGAAATCTGTTACTCCAACAGCAACTGTTCCATAATAACCAGAACCATGTATATCTGTAGTTCCTATTCCTGCTGAAATAAATGATCCTCCAGCACCAATATGAGAGGTTACAGAAGCACCTACAAGAGGAGCATATCCCAATCCACCAGTAGAACCTAATGATATAATTATTCCACCTCTTGGAACGTTGTTTTGATTAATATCTGATTCTGAGGAAATAATATCAGAGCTATCACTATCTGTTATTCCACTGAATATGACTGTACTCACTCCAGAAGTTGCATCAGTAATAATCTCAAAATTATTACTTGGATTGTTAAGTGTAGATGGAGTTTGAAAAACTCCATTAATAAACATTAAAGCATTTTGATTTTGGGATTGTACTGAAGTTGTTCCTATTCCAGCAGCAGTATTTGCACCACCAACTCTTATAGTAAATGTTCTTCCAATACCAGTAAATTGATCTGAAATATCATCATAAATTTGATTAGTATCATAATTATTTCTAAAGTAGGATCTCCCTGCAAATTCAGATGTTGGAGGATCTAAATTCATTATATTTTTATCTTGATTTGCATCTCCTCTAGGAGCATCAACAAAGAATATATCACTTCCAACAATATTATAAGATCCTTTATAAATTGTAGCAATACCTGTTGTATCACTATGAGACGTTGATATACTACCAAGTATTCCTCTCTCAACTTCAACTAATGCTGTCGTTCCTATACCAGTTATTGGTCCAATGTTAGTTGTGCCAAATCCTACATTTATAACCTTTACATATTCATCATCTATACCTAAAATATCATTTGCTTCTATAGTTGATATTCCACTTAAGGCAAATGTTGTAGAAGTTGTGCTAATACTACCTCCATTACCACTCAAAGAATAATTGACTGGGGTAAACATTAAAGGATATTGCACAACATTATCAATAGAGATCAATGATTTTTCATTTTTCTTTGCCATTTCAAATTGGTGAGAATTTCCTTCACCAAGACCTACAAATGTTACCGCTGTTCCTGCTTTGGTAGTTGAAATTTGGAAACTATCATCATTTTGAACAATGGCAAATACTGATGTTGGTAGAGTATCAATAATACTACCATTCTTATATTGCATTGGTGTTGATCCAACACCAACAAAAGTGGATTTTGGAGTATAAATTAATTCCTCATTATTTCTGAAGAAATGATTATCAATATCAAATACTCCCGTAGAAGCATTTAATGTAGTAGTATCTGAAGGATTAAATGACTTGGCAAATAGTGGAATATTATTAGTAGTTAATGTAAATTGTTTTTTGTTTCCTATTTCACCATTAATACCAGCATAGTCTTTAATGTAAGTAGAGTCTACACTATTTCCATAAACTAAATCATTTGGAATATTTACCTTATCATTTTCAGTATATAAAAATTCAGTGTATGATACAACTTCATTATAAGAAAGAGCATATGATCCAGATGGTGCAACTTGCCAACCAAACTGCCAATGCCGATAAATGCCAGAACCACCAACAGAACCCGCAGTACTACCATCAGTTGTATCTTTAACAACTATCGCAGTATTCTTTGATGTGAGGGTATCCATAAGTTGTACCTTCCAAGTTGTATTTGGAATGATCAGAGCTTCAAATACTATTGTTAGCTTCTTAGTACTACTATTATAAGTAGCAGTAGCATATTTCCAAGTAAAATTACCCGTATAATTATTAATTTTATCTCTAAATGTCTCACCAATATCATCTGCATCTCCGGCACTACCAGACCAACCTAAATTAGAATTTGGATTACCAACATTATTAATATTATTATCATAGTCATTTAA